>SXPC01000072.1 GCA_005778225.1 Planctomyces sp.
AAGAATCGGGCTCGACTCTCGATATCGATGACAGTGGTACGGTCTTCATCTCTGCTCCGAACGAAGAGAAGCTGAACGTCGCGCTGGCTCGCGTGGAGGCGTTGACCGAAGAAATTCGCGTTGGTCGTATCTACAATGGTAAGGTCATCGCGATCAAGGACTTCGGTGCCTTCATCGAAATCGCACCTGGCAAAGACGGCCTGTGCCACATCAGTGAACTTTCCAACGAATACGTGCGTTCTGTCAACGACGTCGTTAAAATCGGTGATCTGGTCAAGGTGAAAGTCATCGCTGTCGATGATCAAAACCGCGTCAAATTGTCTCGCAAAGTCCTCCTGACTCCAGAGCCAGGTGAAGGCGGCGAAGACGAAGTCATCGAAGACAACGACGACGACGTCTAATCGAGAATCTTCATCACAAGCCCCTTGCAGTCTCTTGCGGAGGCTTGTCGATGCGAAGATTCGAAAGACGTTCATGGCTCAATGAAAACATCAGCGGCTCAAGACATTTTCTGTCGAGAGCCGCTTTCTTATTGTGAGTCGCCTCATGAGCACTTCTTCTCCCAACGATCAACTCACCAGTGCCGAAGCTGTTGAACTTGTGGCGCTGGCGGGTGGGCTGGCTCATGAGATTCGCAATCCCCTGTCTACGATCTCGATGAACATCCAGTTGCTCGTCGAAGAACTCGAACCCAGTGCGACTCCGCGCGACCAGCGCATGCTTGCCCGTCTGCTGACGGTTCAGAAAGAGTGTCTTACACTCGAAGAGACACTGTCTGAGTTCACCCAGTTCGTCCGCTTAGGCCACCTCGAACAGGAACCGCGCGACCTTTCGGAACTTGTCCGACGTTTCCTGAACTTTATTGGCCCAGAAGCAAAAGCCAAGAACATCGAAATCGCCTCGTACCTGTCCAGCGACCTGCCGTCGGTTTTGATCGACGAGCGCCTTTTTCGACAAGCCCTGCTCAACCTCGCCCGTAACGCCTTCCAGGCGATGGAACGAGGTGGACGCCTTGAATTTCAGACCTACCAGAAGGATGGCGCGGTTGTCCTGACGGTGATGGACACCGGCCCGGGCGTCTCCGATAAACTGCTGCCGCGCCTGTTTGAACCCTTCTTCACGACCAAGGTTTCCGGCTCAGGCCTGGGACTACCAACGGTGAAACGCATCATCGAAGCCCACAACGGGGTCATTCATTGCGAATCGACACCGGGCAAGGGAACGAGGTTTGTGATCACGTTGCCGTCAAGTCATTGAAAACATCAGCAGAATTACGGAAGTCTGCAAGAATCAGTTCGTGATTGAGCAGCGGTATTTTCGCCCAATAATAGTACCTCGCACCTATTTTCGTCTTAGTAACGATATTGCTTGCAACTAAAACTTCCAACTCTTTCTTCGCAGTTGGCGCGGTGACACCAAGTACTCGTTTTGTTTTGTTGATCGTGAGAGCTGGGAATTGAAATAGCAAGTCAATTAGCGTCAAGCTGTGCTTTGTCGCTCCGACGAGTGATCGAATACATTGCTCTCTTGCCTTAACAATCTGCTGACTAAGCATGATTGCTTCTCTGGCTTGAACAGTGACTCCATTCAAACAAAAGCGGATCCACGTTTCCCAGTCTCCCTGCTGGCTGACTCCGAGTAATCCATCATAATACTCTTGCCGATGGGCCTCGAAATAAGGACTCATGTAAAGCAGCGGCGAGGTATGGGCAAAGCATTTATAAATCATCAACGACAACAACGTCCGGCCGACACGACCGTTGCCATCAAGGAATGGGTGAATCGCTTCAAACTGAAAATGAACCATCAAAATCGCGACTAATGGATCAATCTGATCAGGAAGCTGATTACAGAATCGCTCCAGATCGGACATCAGATGATCGACATATAGCCCGGGAGGTGGCGCGTATCGACCGACTTGGACCTGCTCGGAGGGACCACGGAAACTTCCGGGCTTTTTGTTGGCTCCTCGAACTCCAGTCATCAATATCTCGTGCATTCCTTTGAGTAAACGATTGCAAAACGGCAGCAGCTCCAGTTGTTGAATTCCGTACCGAATACACAGCAGAGAATTGTAAACCTCCTGTTCATCTTCCTTGGAATGCGAAGACTCCCCTTCCTCTTGCTCGGCTTCAAACAGCATCAACTGCTGGGGCGTCACACGAGTTCCTTCAATAATGGACGTTGAGATCGCCTCTTGTTTTTGAAGCGGCCTGAGCAGAAGCTCTGGATTCGGAAGCAGTGCGCCGAGAGCCTTCAGTTCGGCCAGAGATTCTCTTGCGGTAACGATGTGCGTCCATATTTCTGTCGGCATCGCCCAATCAGGCGGTAATGGATTGGGAACGAACGCTTGAAGAGTGCCTCTCAAGGTCATTACCGTTTCGTATTTCCCGGGAATCATGGCTGCTGCTTCTGAATTAAAGAACTCTTTAGTCACTCTTCGTGCGATTAAAATTCTAACCCATTTTCTTTAATCGCTATCATTCGAAATTAAAAAATTTGACTCCTCACCTCTTTTCGAATGTGAGGAGAAAATTACTGCCATTCTGGCTACAATGTGCCGTCGTCATAAATTGCTCGTTTTGGCAGCCTTGGTTTCGTCCCCTTATGCCCGATCACAATACCGATCCTGCTGATCTCAACCGTATCACCATTCGTGTTCTCGTCGTTGATGACGATGAGACGCACGGGCAGGCGGTTGCGGATAGTCTTCGTCGCATGAACTGCGAATGCACAGTCGCGAAAACCGGGCAGCGGGGGCTTGAGCTGATTGAAAGCGATCAATTCGACATCGTCGTCACCGACCTGCGGATGGGGGATGTCGATGGGCTCGATATCCTCGAGAAGTCCAAAAAGGAACTTCCGGAAGCCGAAGTCATCATCCTCACCGGCCATGGCACGATCAACTCCGCTGTCGCTGCGATGCAGGGGGGCGCTTACACCTACCTGACAAAGCCGCTCGATATTAACGAGCTTCGGACTGCGGTGGAGAAGGCCTCCAGTCGGGTGCGTCTGATTAAGCGGAACGCGGATCTGCGGAGTCGTCTCGACGAGAAGTTCGGCTTCGAGGGGGTCATTGGCAGTAATCCTGCCATGCGAAACATCATCGAAAAAATCAGGCACGTCGCCCCGACGGATGCGACCGTTCTCATCCAGGGGGAAAACGGAACGGGGAAAGAACTCGTCGCCCGCGCACTGCATGAGAACAGCCCGCGTAAGAATAAGCCGTTTGTTCCGCTGAATATCTCTGCCCTTCCTGACAGCATTCTCGAAAGCGAACTCTTCGGTCACGAAGCCGGCGCGTTTACGGGAGCCATCACACGACGAATCGGGAAATTCGAGTACGCTAACGGCGGGACGTTGTTCCTTGACGAAGTCGGCGAAATGCCGATGGATACGCAGATCAAGCTGCTGCGCGTTCTGGAGGACCGCAAGATTACCCGCATTGGGCAGAATGAGGAAAAGGCGGTCAACGTCCGCCTGGTCGCTGCGACCAATGCTCCGCTGGCCCAGATGGTCGAAGAAGGCAAGTTTCGCAAGGACCTTTACTACCGGTTGAAAGTCGTCGACATCAATCTGCCGCCGTTGCGGGAACGTCGCGATGACATCACGCTGCTGATGGATCACTTTCTCAAAGATTTCACTCGGATCTACAACAAGGAAGTCGTCGGAATTTCCCGCTCTGCCCGCCTTGCGCTACGACAATACGACTGGCCTGGCAATATCCGCGAGCTTCGTAATGTGATGGAGCGGATGCTTCTGCTCGATACGGATGGGATCCTTGATGTCAATGACCTCCCCGACGAGATCAGCCCGCTGCCTGCGGATACTGAAGAACAGCTCGCCAATTCTGCCAGCGGAGGTCAGGATGCACTGATCGGCAAGGATCTGCGAGAAGTCGAGAAGTATTACATTCGCAAGGCGCTGGAGATTACGGATGGCAAGCGGGAAGAGGCTGCCAATATGCTCGGGATGGGGGAGCGTACGCTGTACCGCAAGATTAAAGAATACGATCTGAAGAGCTGAGGACTGCAGCGGGCATCAACAGCCATGCCGGTGAAGACCAAACGATTTCATCGCGTTGTAACTGTTATAGTCATCACTTCTTGCAGTATTTTGACTGAAAACGGCTGGTCAAACGAGGCCTGCACGCATGGGACAATCTACGAGCTAGGCTGGAATGATTCTCCATCCCCTGCACACAGTTTTCTGTACGGCTCGCCATTATGTTGACAGAACAAGTCACGAATCCGCGTCTTGAAACGTCTGCTATTCGCGTTCTTGCCATGCTTCAAAAGTGGGATGAACGATTTAATTGCCATGCGACCCCGAAGCGGACGCATGAGCGGAAGGCATTTCAAACCAAACTGATGGTGATCGTACCGGAATCCCGCAGCGCACTGGGCGATGTCTTTCCGCGTCAGGTCATCGATGTCTGGACACGCAACATTTCCCAAGGGGGACTGGCGTTTCTGACATATGGACGCCTGGAGACTCTGGCGACGCACATCATCGTTAAGCTGGGAGAGAAGTACATGCTGAGCCGGATCATACGTCACCGCGAAGTCCATGAAGGCTTTTATGAATATGGCGTCAAGTACGTCGAAGAAGTCACTGTTTGAGATCAGTTCTGGTTTCTCTTCAACGAAACAATAAAAAAGGCCTCGGAATTTCTTCCGAGGCCTTTTTGTTTCTTCCGATCAGATCAGGAGATTATTCCTGGCCCATACGGATCGTGATGCCACCGCCGCCGCCGCGAATATCGCGGGCGTTGTAGATCATCTGGCTTTCGAGGGCCTTATCGATCGCTACTTTGGCTGACTCGAGGTGAGCCAGCGTGTAGGCGTCGACTTTTCCTTCGCCGTCCTTCAGATAGGTTTCAATGCTGGCTTTGATCTTGTTGAGGTGACCAACGGCCAGTGTTGAGACGGACTTGGAAGCAGGGGTATTGCTACCTGGCAGTGACAGATCGATCAGGCGACCGAGGTGTTCACGTTGCAGGTTGCGTCGCAGGCTGGAAACCAGAGGCTGACGCTCGTTGGCTTCTTCCTTGGGTGCATTCTTCAGTTCTGACCAGATTTCGTCAGAGACAGAGCTCATCAGTTCGGCCAGAGTCAGAGAATCAGCACCGGCACCGACAATGAACTCGTTGTCATAAACGCGACGCAGAGTTGTCGGGTTCATGATCAAGGTCAGAACAGAGGCTTGAATGCCACTGACGCGATCGTGGACCGGCCAGGTGGATTCTGGAATCGACGAGAAGCCGGCTTCGCTGTCGAGCCATTTATCAACGGTCAGATACTGCATCAGTTCTGGCTTGAGACCGAAGGCTTCGTCGCGGAATGCATTTTCCATGACGAACTTCAGGTTGTCGCGTTGATCCTTGGCAGGAACGACGACGATTGGAATGCGGGCATTAGGATCGCCCTTCTTGTCGCGGTTGACAAAGGCACCGCCGACCCAGATGGCTGAGTTGTTGAGAACTCGCATTTGCTGACCAAGAAGGAGTTCGTAAGCTTCGCGAGCCTTGGCGTATGATTCGCCATCCTTCACGAACGATTCAACGATTTTTTCACGATGGTTCTTGACCAGGTTCATGATCTCGTTGCAGTACTTCAGCGGATCCTTACCGTAATCATAACGACGGGCCAGTGGATCTGGTCCCATGGTGTCTTCATCGGTCGCATAGCTCAGACCTGGCTCAGCAACGCGAGACAGGATTGGCTTGAGGTCTTTTTCGAGGGTGTAACCATATTCAATGGCCCACTCATCGTATGGGCCGATGCCCATCATGCAGTATGGTCCTTGGATTTCTCCAGAGTTGAAACGAATGTTGGTCGGGGTGTAATCCATGACCGATGCACAGGTTTCGCCTTTGAAGTCCTTTTTGTTGATATCGTCGAGGTCAACATAAGACGAGGCTTTGAAGTTGTGGCGCAGACCGAGGGTGTGGCCGACTTCGTGGCAGACGAGGTGTGCCAGTTGCGGTCCGATGAACTCTTCAGGCATGCCGTCGAGCATCGACTCGCGCTTCTTCTTTTCGATCTCGGTCTTCTCTTTGAGAACCTTCGCGAGAGCGGCTTTTTGCTCCTCGGTCAGTTCTTTCTTCTCTCCGTCTTTCTTTTCTTCTTCCTTCTTCTCTTCCTTGGCTTTTTCGTCCTGGAGGAAGTTCAGATTGGCCATGTGCAGACGCATCATGGCGAGGTCGAAGCCCATGCCTTCGGCAGCGGCGCAGTAGCCGTTGACCTGGCTGGTGCGGTTGATCAGGCCGTCGTAGATGTCATCGCCGAGGAGGTCGGTCTTCGGACGTTGATCACGGACTGCTGAGTTCTGATCGTAGGCATCGAGCATGTTCTTCTGAGCGATTGAGGCTTGTTCGTGAGCGGGGGCCATGCGGACGCGTGGATCCCAGTTCGGGTGATCAGCCAGCCAGGCAATCGTTTCTGGAGTCATGCCGGTGGTGGCAATCTTCGGCATCAGGTCGCTGAACTGCATTTTGAAGTGACGAATCCATCCATCGGTCAGGATGATGTCTGCATCGAGAATCTGGCCGGTCAGAGGATTGACGCGGCTTGGTCCGATGGCAGTGCCTTGATCGTTGTTGAGCCAGCGGACGAAGTTGTAGCGAACGTCTTCTGGATCTTTTTCCATGTGACGGCCAGAGGCGGCGTCCTGATATTCGACTTCAATCGCACCGACGATGCCAATTTTCTCGAAGGCTTTGTTCCAGGCGAGGATACCGTCAGCGACAAAGCGTCGGTAACGAACTGGGGTCGTGTGTTCGACGTAGAAGACGATTGGCTCTTTGGGAGGGCTGAGTTTCAGTTTTGGGTCAGCTTTCTCGAGGTGCCAGCGATTGACGTAACGCATGCGGGTTTCGTCATCATCGTACTTACCGAAATCGGAATACCCGGTCACAAAGTATCCAACTCGGGCATCGGCAACGCGTGGCTCATAGCCAGGAGTCGGTTCGATGGTGCTGATAGAGTAGTGCAGAGTCTGCAGAACGCCGGCGCCGTTGACGATCTCGAACGCCAGTTCGGTGTTCTCTGGGAACGATTTGGTCTTGGCGATCTGGTGCATGCCACGGAAACGCTTGTTGACCGTGTTTGGACCGAAGAACTCGTCTGCCTGGGTGACGAAGAGCATGTCGGCGTCGATGACTGGACCACCGCTTTCTCCCATCGTCACGATAGGAACCTGCATGATGACCCGGTCAGTGAAGAGGCGTTTGACCGACGCTTTGGATTCACTGTCCCCGGTCGAACGGATATCGATATTGGGAGCAATCATCGCCAGCGTCTTGTCGTACTTCCGGAACGTGACGTACATGTCGCCACTTTGCAGACCGGCATACTTATCACCCGAAGCAACAGTCAGCGCGAGGAAGAATTTCTTCGTCGCGTAATCTTTGGGAAGTTCGAGCAGGACGTCGGCGGTCTTGTCATTGCGGTAGATCGTGCAGAGGCTTTGTTTGCCATCAGCCGTCGAGACCACCTTGGTGTAGTCCTTTAAGACTTCCGCGACTGGCGGGTAGTCAGGACGAGGAGGTTGCGGACCCTGGGGGCCTTGAGCGAACGCGTCGACCGTCATGGACGAGACGACAAGAGTGCAACTGGCTGCGACTACTTTGAGTGCAGACCAGCCGCGAGAGCCAAGAGACTTCATACCAAACCCTTTAGCAGGAAACGAGATGTATCGAGCGATACGTCAGGAAGGACAAGCGCGACTTCTCATCTTACGCGTCACGAATCGGAAATCATAGATTTTTCCAGTGAAGTTGACTGGGAAAAGGAGGAAATCTGAGACATGTTAGCGTGTGGAGTAGTCGAGCTGATTTTCACCGGTTTTGAGCGCTCGTTTCACGCTCTGACAGGTTACAACCTCGATTTCTGACGCCTGGAATAGCCGCTATTCCCTGATGTCGCCTCTGCAGTTCGTGTGCGGGCAGGAAATTTGCGAAAAACAGGTAGAATGTCACCCAGAGGTGTTCAGCTGCCTCATCAGGGTGTTCTTGAAGAATGTGTCGAAAGGTTCTCGCCTGTCGGAAACGTCGATCATTCGACCTGGCGAATCTGGCTGCGAAGGTAGCGGTTGAGCGTTTCGGTCCGGTGAGACCATGTTGCATTTTCCTCAGCGCGCATGAAAAGACTCCGGGTGGGAAGGCCCGGAGTCGTTTTCGCCAGACAGAAGTGAGGAGGGGAAATGATTGCTGGCAGGAGGACAGAAGTGAGAAAGTGGGCACCGGCGTGATGCCGGTGCCGCGGGGGACGTGTTTCGCTCTGATCTGCGAGGGGGGACTGGGAAGGCATCTCAGAACGACCACGCGAAGGCGGGGAGTAACTCTGGCGATTGATCCTGGAAGGATCGGAGGCGATTGTGATCCTCGAAAGGATCGGGGTTAATATTACTTGTTGGCTGCGACTTCCACGTTTGGCTGAGTCAGGACCGGGACGCCGGCTCCGTTATCGTTGGCCTTCAGTGTTCGTGCTTTCCAACCAGTGGCTTGGACAATTGATGGGGACTGAGTGAGTTCGTTGCGAGGAGCAGGTTGTGGAACAGAAACCGCGACTTGTTGAGCATCGTTGCTGCGGATCGCGTTGATCTGATCCTTGTTCAGGAGACGGTACCCATCGTTCGAAGCTTGCATGGAACCACGCAGGTTATGAGAAGCTGGTTGAACGGTTGGACGAGGAGCCGGTGCTTTTTGCAGCATACCGGAGCGTTGATCGATCGGTCGCAGAGAGGTATCAGTTGGCTTGTTGTTATTGCCTTCTGCACTGCGAGAGAAGTTCGGATCAGGCGTTGGGCCAGTTGCGGTGCGAGTTGTGTCGGTGTTCCAAGGAATGAAACCGTTCGCGGTTTGTGTTCCGTAGGGTTTCATTTCGTAGGTCGTGACGGGAACCTGAGCGACCTGGACTTCTTCCTTCCACTCGACAACCTGCACAGCGACCTGGCGAGTCTGGGTGATCGGAACCTGTTTGGCGACGGTGTAAGCGACTTCCTTAGTTGAAGGAATCGCGACCATGCGGGTCACTGGGATCTGTTGAGCCACCATGTTGGGGACATACTGGCGATGGGAGACGACGCTGGGTGTGAAGGTGTTACGGATCGAGTGGCCGGTGCGGTTCATCCAGCCCATGAAGGTCGGGCGGTTGTCGTATTGGCATGAAGAGATCTTTGGGCGGCATTCCGACCAGGTCTGCCATTGTCCCATGTCGACGCAGCGTTGCTGGTATTCAGTGATTGGCTGGTAGTTGACTTGAGAGACTTGAGCGGTGCGTTGCTCGTATTGTGTCTGGTAAGTGGTGAACTGCTGGTCTTGCATGACGGTCTTGTATTCCGGCTTGCGGACGACCTGTCGAACTTCCTGCATGACGGTTTTTGGTTCGTTTCGGTAGCATACATAGCTGACTTGTGGAACGCAGTAAGTGCCACCCGCAGCAGAGGCTGTCTGAGAGTAGGCCATTGGGGCCTGATAAGAGACAGCTGCGGTCTGAGCACAGGAATTACATTGATTGAAAAGTTGAGCCGAAGCAGGAGAAGCTGAGCCAGCCAGAGCAGCAACAGCGGTCAACCAGGCTAAGCCGCGAGTCTTGGAAAACAACATCGGGATAATTCCTGTACCTATGGAGAAGGAAAATGATTTGCAAACAAACTTGCGGGTGTCTGGGGGGAGATCAGTAGGCCTGTGAAAGGCGTCTGTGTCTGACGTCCGTTAAGTGCGGGGGGTTTGTACGAAAATCGAATTTTTCCCTCAAGATCCTAAATCAAACTGCCGAGGGCCCTTGAAAAGATTACATGCGCGGCGGTTTTCTGGCCGATGTTCGCGAAGTTGCGGATTTTGATTCAAGTTCGGGAATCGCGAGAACGAGACTGCTTCGTGATTGCCTACGAGTCATGAGCCAACACGCGATTGCGCTCAATTTGCGAACCTCGAAGAACATGCTTGCCCGAAGCTGCCAGCTTGGCACGCCCTAGCGATACAAAGAAAAAGGCCCCGCACGATCACTCGTACGGGGCCTTCAGTTCTTTAAATGCGTTTGGTTGGTTATTGGATGTCAGTCGCCGCCGCGACGACCTCCCTTGCCACCACCTCCGCCGCCACCGCTTTTAGCAGCGCCGCTGCCTTTGTTACCGCCACCGCTGCTGCGGTCTGCGCCGCGACTTGGTGGTGAGCTGCTGCGTTGAGGAGGACGTGATGCTGCGGGAGCAGGACGTGACTCTCGTGAAGGCTGTGGACTTGCCTGGCGAGTTGGAGCAGGTTTCGATTCACGAGCCGCAGGAGCGGGACGTGATTCACGAGCTGCAGGTGCTGGTGTCGGACGTGCTTGACGTGTTGGAGTCGTTGAAGGGCGAGCTTCTCGAACCGTACCCGTCGGAACGCGGGAATCGCTGCCGCGGTTCAGGTTCCCAGGATTGACGGTGCGTGGCTCGCGACTGCGCTCAGCTCCATTTGCTCCTGTCGGTGGAGCCACCGGAGGACGAACATTAGCACCACGGTTTGGATTCGGAGGACGGTCTGTCAGGCCACCGCGAGGCGAGTCTGGGTTGCGTCGTTCTAATCCGCCGTTGCCAATCGCGCCACGCTCAGGGTCGGCTGTTCGCAATCGTTCTGGGCTTGGACCACCAGGTTGGTTGCCGCCGTTGGTGGCTCCACTCTGAGCAGGAGCACCGCCAGCGTCGGGACCGGTTTTGATTCCGTAACCGTTGGCTGGAAGACGATCGGGACGTGGGCCACGGTCAGTTGTTCTCGCGGGGTTCATTCCAGGACGAGTGAGGTCTGTGGTGGCATTGTTGCCACCGCGTCCACCGCCGTTACCGCCGCCTGCGTTTCCACCACCTGCATTGCCGCCGCCGTTACCGGCACCGCCGCCAGGACGATTGCCTCCACCTGCACCTGGACCGGCTCCTGGCTGACCGCCAGGCTGGTTACCAGGACGATTTGCTCCCGGTCGTCCGCCACCAGCGCCGGGCTGGTTACCGCCACCGGCATTCCCAGGAGCGACTCCCGGGTTGGTCGGAAGGTTTGGACGTTGCGGTGGGTTCGTTTGTCCGCCACCGCCGCCTTGACCGGGATTTGCGCCGGGCTGTCCAGGTCGACCTCCGCCTCCTGGCTGACCTGGGCTCGTGCCGGGGTTCGTACCAGGATTTGTTCCTGGATTCGTCCCCGGTTGGTTGGGACGGTTTGGTCGATCAGGGCGAGTTGGGTTATCGCCACCTCGACCAGGATTCACGCCTGGTTTGTTGTCAGGGTTCGTTCCTGGTTGGTTCGGACGATTGGGTCGATCAGGATTGGTTCCCGGCTGGTTTGGACGAGCTGGGTTGTCGTTGTCTCCGGTTGGATTCGGCTGATCGGGTCGGTTCGGACGATCTGCTCCGGGTCGGCCAGGATTATCTTGTCCAGGATTATTTCCAGGACGATTTGGACGATCCATTCCGGGACGATCACCATTGTTGTCGCCAGGATTTTGTCCTGGGCGATTGTTGCCCGGTTGATCATTCCTTGGGCGATCATTGTCTGGACGATCACCTCGACCTGGACGATCACTTCCTGGACGATCATTCGCTGCGTCGTCCTGAGTTCCCGGGACGTTTGGCAGGATGTCGTTCAGTTCGCGGGGAGGACGATTTCGGCCTGGCTGATTGTTGTCAGCACGGTCATTGTTGTTGCCTGCACCGGGGCGATCTGCTCCCGGGCGGTCTGCACTGGGACGATTGTCGCCCGGGCGATTACCATCGAGGCGGTCTGCACCAGGTCGGTTGTTGTCGTTGCCGGGACGATCTGCACCAGGGCGATCTGCTCCTGGACGATCAGATCGGTTGTTGAGTTGCTCTGGGAAGTTGATCTTCAGAGACTCGCGACGCTCGATCTGATTCTTGCCACCTTGACCACGCGATTCGAAATCGCGTCGTTGTGAGACGACATCACGCCAAGCATCGTTGTTACGTGCCAGATCGTTGTTGTTGCGTCGAAGGTTGACAGGGAGTTGTCGATCAATGTTCAAAGCCCGCAGGTCGTTGCGGTTATTGTTGTTGATGTCGAGTCCGATCAGTGAGTTACGCACGATGGAACGATCGAAGCCATTCCGCTGATTAGCAGTCCTGACGAAGTCGCGTTGGTCACGCCAAGTATTGCGAGGACGCCAGTCCGGGTTGTTGTTGTAGTAGTTGTTCCAGCGATCCAAGCGGCCGTAGAAATTGTTGCCGTAGCGCCAGTTATAATAGCTGAAGAGCGGATTATAAGCATAGCGTCCTCCACCATATCCGCCGAAGCCGCCACGTCCACCCCAACCATAGTTGTACCAGGGACGGAAGCCCATGTTGACATAGTTCTGGCCATAGTAGTTCCCGAAGGCATACTGGTTATAGCCAGGTCGAATGAACATGTGGACCATCAGGTTGTCCCATGATCCGATGACGACGCGAGGACGGTAAATGCCGTTCCACCCGCCACGATTGAATCGGACAGGGGCATAAACCAGACCGCGATTAGCCAGACCGTAATCCCAGTATCCTGTGTTATAGACGTAGCCGGCAGGGGTGTAGCTATACGATGAGTTAACCCACAGGTAATCATCGCGATATTGATCCCAATAGCCGGCGCGCCACTGATAATCATTATTGGCATATTCCCAGCAGCCGGGGACGTAGAAGTAACTATCACCGGGAGCGGGACTAGATGGTCCGCGTTCCAGTGTGGCAGGTGGTTCTGGGTAGTAGGAGATCTCAGCGACTTGCTCGTCCATCCACATTCCGGGGACCCATTGCGAGCCACCGTCGACCTGAGTCCAATAGCCGGGGACCCATTTGCGACCATCTGGCACGTCGCGCCAGATACCGCTGATCCACAGGTAGTCGTTGAGTTCTTGATCAAAGGCCCAATAACCAGGAATCCAGACAACATTCGTTCCTTCGGGCATTTGCTCGGGAGGAACTTCGTTGATGGGTTCTGGTGGTTGAGTCGCGATGACCGGGCTGGCTGGATTCACAGTCTCACTGGGAGTTGCGAACGCCTCGTGGAGAGGACCACGGGTGTAGATTTCCATGCCTTCTTCATCAGCTGGTTGCTGATCTTGTTCTTCCGGCGTCTGGAGGTCTGCTTTGTTGGCGAGGCCGGGGGTGATTTGTGAAGCGTTGGGGATGGCTTCAGGGGTTGTTGCTTGAGTGGCAGCAGGTGTGCTCAGATCCTGAGTCGTTGTGCCGGGAACCACGGTGGGATTGGGGCCGGGACTGGGAGGAATGATTCCCGGTTTGCCTTCTACCAAGCCCCCTTCTTTCTGAGGGACTGCTTCATACGTCGATTCCAGTTGTGCCCACGCCGGGGTCGTCAGTGCTAGACCGAGCGCCAGCCCGCCGGGCCAAATCATTCTTCTTTTCATCATTGTCTCCTTGAGAACGGTGCGATTCTCTCGTCGTTTATTTCCATTGGATGGCTACGTCACGCCATTGTTGATGCAGATGCGTCCAGCAAAATCACGAGAAGGTCATCTTAAAGGGCAAAAGTGATGCCATGTGCGTTCAGTTCAACGGATTGTGGTCAGACCACGCGATTCGTCGACTCCCGACGGTTCGTCGCATCTTGCTTCTTTGTTTGATCGACAACAAGACAGTGTCTCACCATGCACGATCGGCGTTCATCATGGTTTCGTCGCAAGCATAACGGGAGGCAGCTTGTGAACTGAGTTGTCGGAAAAGTTCCCCGGCTTGACCTGCAGAACCCTCATATTTCATCGCTGCTGCTGAATTCATGGGTGGAGTATGACAAATCCGGACGCCTGGCAATTCAGAAAAACTAGATTCTTTTTGTAACACATCCGTCCCTCTTCCGCCCTGAAGGCATAAGAGATGTCGCGAACTGCGCTCAAAGTGTCATCAACCGGACAACAAAAAACTGCGGAGCTCCCGTCCCCGCTCACGCTGCGTGATGTGATCAATCAAGAGATGGAGGCCAAATCAGGCGCCTCAAAATCCACCTGTCCACAATGCCCGAATACGGACGCCTGGGGGACTTCGATTTTCTGTCCAAAGTGTGGATGGTATCCCAAGATCGGGAAATACGTTCCGTTCGATCAACCCGAGCAGCAGTCCCGCCAGGAAGAGATCCTGAGTGTCTGGGATGCCTGGAAAGCGGTCCCGGGCTGGGCGTGGCCCGTTATCGTGGGCAACGTGCTGATTGCTGCTACGGATATTGGAATCGCGATCGCGTACGCCAAGACTCCGACACCTGCCACCATCGGCTTCTTTCAGCTGACGATCTCCGCGCTGATGTTGCTGCCGCTGCATCTGTTTGCCTATCTGAAGTCGTTACCCGATTCGGATGAGATTAAGCCGTTTGATATTTTTCTTAAGCCGAGGCTCGTCTGGAAGCGGACGTTCGACCAGCTTCCCAAGACCGCCATTCAGGTCTGGCTGGCCTCGTTTTCCGTAGGTGGGATTATTTTTGCGACCCTGTTCCTAGGGGGCACGAACGTCAACGCACTGCTGGACGGGATGGCTGTGAAAAAGAAGCCGTCGTCGTGCGTCATGGGAGCAGTGACGAATGCGACTGGCAAAGAAGAGCCCGACATGACGATGGAGGAGGCTCTCACTGCCTTCACAGGGGCTGCAGAAGCTGCCAAAGGAACTCCTCTGGGTGGGCCCGACGAGACGGCCAAAGAGTCGGTTGTCTGCTGCGTGATTGGTTTCCGATTAAGCGGCGGGGTATTGAGCACACTGGTCGTCGCGGAGAAGGAACAAGGATACTGGGTCTACCGCGGCGAAGCCTCGTGTGAAAACATTTCGCCGAGCGAGCAGGAGAAGTTCAAAGAAGCTGCTCGTTTGCTGATCCGCCGGAAACCGGCGGTCGCGGCTCCGGGTGATGCTTTCTGGATGACCCCCTACGTCATGTGCGAAGTCGAATTCAGCGACCGAACCCCCAGCGGACGCTTCCTCAAAGCCAAGCTGAAACAGGTTTTGTTGAAATAGTCACGTTCCGCGCATCTGACCGAACAACTCGATGTGCAGGCGATTGGAGACGCGCAATCCATGCTGCTCTGCGAGCGGGGTCAGCCAGTCGAGGTGGCCTGAGAGTTCTTCGCGCGTGCGCGCCTGTGGCATGAGATAGACGCGGTCTGCTTCGATCCCGCGATGCTCACTCAAGTAGCTGAGGACTTCCTTCACGTCACTTGGCTCATCAATGACGAACTTCAACTGATAGGGATAATCCCGCGTCAAACGGGCGATGACTTCGGGGCGATTCCGCTGGGCATCATGACGAATCGCCCAGCCTGACTCGACGGGCGGTGTCGAGTTGGCCAGCTTCGGGCTGATCGACATCAAATCACACTCAACGGCTCGATCGACCGTCCCTGCCGTCTCAATCGTGATGACATGGCCTGCTGATTTTAATCGCGAAGTGAACTCGATCGACTCTACCAGCAGCATCGGCTCGCCTCCCGTCAGGACGACATGCTCGGTGTCGTAGGCGATGACTTCGGCGATCAGCTCATCCATCGCCCGCTTTGTTCCCTCGGGCTCCCAAGATGTGTAGGGCGTATCACAAAACCAGCAGCGAAGATTGCATCCCGACGTGCGCACAAAGACTGACGGCGTCCCTGTATAGACCCCTTCCCCCTGCACCGATCGAAAGACCTCAGCAATCCTCAAAGAACCTGACCCATCTAACTTTTCGCAGCACTTTCAAATCACGGTCTTCTTATTTCGATGAGAATAATCCCGGCACGCGGCGATATCAGATTGGGTGACGTGAGGATAGTTCTCAACAATTTGCTGATCAGACCAAGAAGCATCCAGTAATTCACAGATCAATTCGACACTGATTCTCGTGCCCCGAATGACAGGCTTTCCACCGAGAACACCAGGGCTCGATGTGATTGTCTCATCCTGATCACCCATGGTATTTTCTCTTACCTTTGAGACTTCGCGACTTCGCGTTAGAAAAATCCAAGCTCTGTGATCTCTGCTCCCCTCGGCGGACTCTGCGTTCCAGTCTGATTTCTGTCAAACTTCCATGCCCGCATCAACGATCGATTGGGCGTCGAGCATTTCCAGGACGTTTCCGAAGGGGTCTGATGTGTAGACCGATTTTGTTTTGTCGCGGTGGAGTTTCAGCTCGCCGAACTCGGCTGCTTTGGGGGTGGAGAAGCCCAGGTGTGGGGGGTGCTGGTCTGGCAGGACGAGGGCCATGTAGATGTTGCGGAATTTGAGCAGGCCCCAGGTGGCATCCTGATAGGCGATCTCGCAGCGGAACTGCTCCTGATACCATGTGATGGCTTCAGCGATGTTGTCGACTTTGATCGCGATGTGATGCAGTGCATCGAGGCTATGTCCGGTGTCGGCCATGAGTAGGTGTCTTTAGTCTGCAGGAGGAGAGGAAGCAGGAATCGACGCGGATTTTTCTTTGATCCGACAGCGCGTGGCCTGCGTTTGTTCGGCATGAGATGATCTTGACCAAACGGATGATGTCTCCCATTGTAACGACGTCGCTGGACACGTCCAATTGCCCCATTCGCTTGTCAAAACAAACATCGTAAGACAAACATCATGCCCGAACTGGTTCAAACGATCCTGGAGTACCTGGACGACAACTGGATGAAATTCGTCTGGGGGATCGTGATTGCAGGCGTGGGCTGGTATTTCGGGCGACGTCGGGCCAAAGCGAGCTGGAAAAAGCAGGAGTTCCTCAACCGGGTCAATGTTTCACTGAATCGGCTCGAAAATGGGGTCTTGCAGATCCGCACGATCAGCGAAAAACTGGCTGTGGAAGTCTTTCTCAATCAACATGCTGCTGAGCAGTTGCAGAAATACGCTGTCAAAACGACGCTCGAGAATCCCATGATTCCGATTCCCGCCTCGGAATTGTGGTTCTATTTGAACAGTCTTCTCAATGAGATTTCCGAGAAGTTTTCTGATGGCATTATTCGACAGGACCTTGGATTGCCGGTTCGTTCCGAATCGTATGTGATCTGCCTGACCTGCGAATGCGGCGGGGAAGTCAAGACCCGAAAAATCCGGGCGATGCTGATGACAAAGAGCGTTCTGGCGACTCTGGGTGATGAGTCACCAAAGTTCGAGCAACCGCAGCATAGTCTCCGCTGGAAGACACTGAAGTTTCTGCAAAGCCGGTACGCGAGTCATCCGGGGGAGTTTATGGAAGTCACCATTTCGCAGTGATCTGGGATGGTTGATTCCAGATGGGAGTTTTTCTTTTCGTCCTGAAGGGACGATATCTGCCAGCCCAGGGTAAAGCCCTGGGTTATGAAGACCTTCGAAAGATCACTACCCTGAAGGGGTAGCTTCATGGTGGAATGCGTGGTGAGCCGTCCTTACAGGACGGCAGAGATTCCTTCGTACCGCTAACCCAGGATTTCATCCTGGGCTGACTGATGACGGCCCTTCAGGCCTCAGATGAAGATGTGAAAATCGACATCCAGTTGTCATCAACGCCTGCAACGCGGGACAGTGGCTCGGATGGAGCCTTGCCCTCCCTAATACTGCCACTAAGCAACAACTTCCTGGTTTGTCATGATCTGCTGTGCGGCGTCCTGAAGTTTCACCAGAGCCCTGTTTTGCAGTTGTCGGACCCGTTCTTTGCAGATGCCGAGTTGGTCTGCCACGAGTTTCAGGGTCAGTTCCTGGCCGTCGTGTTGAATTCCGAAGCGTGCCAGGAGGATGTAGCGTTCGCGGTCGTCCAGGAGATGCGACATTTCATGGATGACTTTCTGGTAAAGCTGTTCGTAAGAGGTGGGGTCGATCTGGCTTTGTTCATCGGTGTCGTCGTGACTTTCGATGGCGACGAACTGGTCGTCACTGGCGCCCAAATAAAAGCGTTGATGTTCTTTCTGCCGTCGGCCAATGCTGCGATAAAAGCTGCGTTGCACGGCGTGGGTGGCGTAGGTGCTGAAGCGGAATCCCTTGCTGAAATCGAACTTGTCGACGGCGTACATCAGGGCGATGTTGCCTTCGCCAACGAGATCATCGAATGAGCTGATGTTGTCTGCGAATCGCTTGGAAATTGAGACGACCAGACGCAGGTTTGCCCGCGTGATCTGGTTGCGAACCTGATCGGCCTTTTCGAGACAGGCCTGCATCTGCTGCATTTTCTTCGGCGATGGCCGAGAGGCGTGCAGTGACGCTTCGATTTGTGCGGCCTGGTATTTGAGAAAGTTCATTTGGCAAAACAGGTAGGCCTCCTGTTCGGGCGTCAGAAGAGGGATCTCGTACATGCTTGCCAGGTAGGACGGAATGTCTTTGGGTCGGCTGCGAACGCCCGAGCGAGTGGAGTTTCGCTGAGGATAGGGTGCCAGCAGAATCGCTTTTTCCGCGTCTTTTGCTTCGAAAGCCGCGTTGTGGATGTAGGAAATCGAACTGGTCGAACCAGGACGCTTTCGCGGGCTAAAGACCTTCTTCTTGACGGTCGAGGAGCGTTTTTGCGTCTTCGGAGCGGAGGAAGATTTCATCGTCGATCGCTTTGCACAGGAGGTGATCGCAGAGTTCGTTCAAGCGTATTCATAGATCATCATAGACGTTCCCGGACACGACTCAAGAGCCAAATTCGTTCAAATCGTTCATTTGGCTGTTTCTCTTCTTTTTTCGTCTCTCAGGCAGCGATTATCCCGTGCTACCCTTTGGCTGCCGATCTATGATTTCATTGGATCTGCGTTTTGACGGGAACTCGTCACTCAGGTGCCATCGCCTCAAATCATTCAAACCGGTCAGATCGTGCAAACTCTCTTCACTCCCAAACAGGTCGCCAAAGCCATCGGCGTCAGCGAATCGTCGCTGAAACGCTGGTGTGATCAGGGCGTCATTCACATGAAGAAAACGGCTGGTGGACACCGCCGTCTTCCGATCCAGGAAGTCATGCGATTTCTGCGGGAAAGTGGTCACTCGATCGTCGATCCTGCTGTCCTGGGCCTGCCAAGCCTGTCGGGACAGGGTGAACGTGTTGTTGCGCGCAGTCGCCTGATGTTTCGAGACGCGCTGGTCTCGGGAAACGAAGAAATCGCGCGGCGTGTCCTGTATGACCTGTACCTGTCAAACATTCCGCTCAGCCAGATGATTGATCAGGTTTTCGCAGCCGCGTTTGAAGACATTGGCAACGCCTGGGAATGCGGTCAGATTGACATCTTCGAAGAACGTCGGGGCTGCCAGATCGCGCAGAAGGTTCTCTTCGAGCTGACGGCTGCGATTCCCTACGGTCTCCCCAATGCTCCGCTCGCGATGGGTGGAACATGCTCGGGCGACCAATACACACTCGCGACCATTTGTGTCGAACATGTGTTTCGCAGTCTTGGCTGGCGAGCCACGTCTCTGGGAACCAACATCCCGTTTGAAAGCTTGAAGCTGGCCCTGATTCGATCGAAGCCGAAGATCTTCTGGATCAGCGCGAGCTATATCGAAGACATCGACCAGTTTCGTGAGGGGATTAACTCGCTGTACGATCTTGCGGAGTCAATGGGGACGGCGCTGCTTTTGGGGGGACGGACTGTTGATGTCGAATTGCGTAAGACGCTGCGTTATACGGCGTTTGCAGACAGCATGCAGCATTTGGAAGCATTCGCGAAGACTCAGTATGTTTCGCCTCAGCCGGAGATGCCAACCGGGGAGAGCCAGGGGAATGTTGAGAACGAATAATGCGTCGAGCGCGATCGAGGAGATTCTGGCGGCTGCGCCGTCCGGGTTGGGACAACCCGGACTACCCTGCACGAGGGGAACAGAGACTGCGATTAGACGGGTTCGATTTCGCTCAGTGGGAAGCAGGCCATCATGAAGTACAGGCCGGTTTTTTCGCAGTGGTCTTTATAAGCTTGGGGGATCTTGACGACAGTGGCATCGTCCCATTCGACAATGCACTTCATATCAGCGCCTTTGCCTTTGGTTTCGACGATCATACCGGTCCAGCCGCCGGCATTGACGTCGGGACATTCCGGGATTGTCACATCGGGCTTGATGCTGATTTTTGAGCCGGAGCCCAGTTTGGCTTGTTTGGGTGCACTCATGCGTTCAACCACATCATGTACTTGCGCCGGGAAGGCGTTGAACGGATTGGTCTGCGAAATCATCGAGAGCGCCGGCAGACCGCAGGCGTTCCAACAATGGTTTGTATGCAAACGAGACTCTTACACTCTGAGAAATCTGTCCGGATCTTGCAAGGCCAATCTCATAGCCTGAGACTGATCAACTCATGTTTAGCAGATCAGCAGGCGTTCCTGATTGCAGATCAGACTCCGCTGCTCGAATAGGTCGAGCTCATGGAAGATCTCCATCGCGAGGGCAATCTGGCCGATGTGATCGGGAATGAATTTCTTCTGATCCAGCCAGCGCTCGGTGTTGATCGTGCGGTTGGCCATCTCCCAGCGATGGTGGTGGTCGATGAGAGGAAGATCGAATTCCGCAGCCAGAAGACGCAGATCCTCCGCGAGCGCGTAGGAGAGACGGTGATACTCATGCTTGCGTGGCAGCAGCCAGGTCGTCTGAACAATCGGCTGGACGTCATGCAAGCGAACGGTGTCGAAAAATTCTCGTATGCCATTCAGATAGGTCTGAGGCGATGGTCCGAAGAGTTCAAAGTCAGCCTGTGTGGGCATGTAGAACAGGACGTTCGGCTGGAACTTTCGTCGCGTTTTCGGCCAGCGTTTCAGATGGTCAAGCACACTGGCCTTGATCCCGCCTTCCGTCAGTGCCAGATCATCCGAGCGATACAGCTCCTGACGCAGGCGGTCTGCGAACATGCGATGATAGGAGGCAGGATCAGATTTGCCTTTGGTCAACGACAGGTTCGCGTCATCGCCGACGAACATCCAGATGACCGGATCTTCGCGATGCAGCAGTTCGCGAATGGCGTTGAATCCTGAAAGCTCGCCGACGAACGGGGCGCTCTGGGCAGAAGGATCGGACGGCCAGCGTCGCCCTTTGGCGGGACGAGCAAAGATTGTCTCGAGCATGGACGAAGCAGGACGAATATCGATTTCATCCAGAACTTCGCCACGTCGTTTCGAGCGGGGAACTGTTCGTAAGGTGATATCGCCGCCGTTTTCGAGATATGCGCGCAGCTGCTCGCTGGGAGTCGCGACTCGAGGCGGGACGGTGACTGTTTCTCGGACGGTCTGCTTCTGCATCACCAGCTGCTTCTGGATGACCACGGATTGCGGGTCAGAAGCTGGGCTGTGGGCGGGCTCGGGACAGAGAGTCGGGGCGACTGGCTGGTTGAGTGAATCGAGATAAGCTTGGGCGAGAGGGATGCTGATGCGGCGTCGACGTGACGAATCACTGCGCGAGAGCATTCCCCCACGTCGTCGTGGCGATGGGGACATGAGTGGGCACCTGGCTTGTGAGTATTCCTGGACACAACAAACAGGACAATTTCGCAGAGGGGTGTTGACCAGCCAGCTCATCCTTGACCCGGGAGCGTTGTTCAACAACTGCGATTGATGCGAAATTGTAGGCAATCGCTGACCGTCTGCCTAGATGGCAAACGATTCCCAGACGGCACACTCATTTATAAACCACTCAAATACGCTCATGGGTTCAATTTACGCAGTTTTTCTCAAATCTCTATTTTTGCACCCAGGAGTTTGACGAATTCGCGTACCCAAGCAGGATTTCCCGGCCAGGCGGGTGAACTGACGAGGTTGCCATCGACGTAGGCTCCGTCAATGGCGATCGCCTGGTAGGTCCCACCTGCCAGCTTCACATCCGGCTCGCATGCCGGATAGCATGTCAGTTGGCGTCCTTTGATAACTTCTGCAGCTGCCAGTAGTTGCGCCGCATGACAGGTCGCGGCGACTGGCTTATTGGCAGTGAAGAAGGCTTTGACGATCTCCAGACAGCGTTTGTCGACTCGCAGGTATTCCGGAGAGCGGCCGCCGGGGATGAGCAGGCCTGTATAGCTGTCGAGCTTGATGTCGGAGAAAGTCGCGGTCAGGGCGAAGTTGTGGCCACGTTTCTCTGTATAGGTCTGGTCACCTTCGAAGTCATGGATCGCGGTCGGGATTTTATCGCCTGCTTTTTTGTCGGGGCAAACCACGTCGACTTCGTACCCCATCATGATCAGCGCCTGGTAGGGTACCATCAGCTCATAATCTTCCACGAAGTCGCCGGCAAGAATCAGAATGCGTTTCGCCATGGGAAGTCGTCCTTATCTGTCGCAGATCACGAGGGAACATCTGCTCCCGTTCGCTTTGATATAACTCTAGAAATTGTAGCTATTTACCTATGCCTTTTCAGGCCGACCGGCTGGCGATGTCCCGGATTGACTCATTTTTCTTTCTTGGCTTATACTCCCGCCCCGTCAGGAAGCCCCCGATTCTTGAGGGAATCTGGTGAAAAATTCTGGTCTCTCGTCCGTTCGAACACGAGAGCCATCAGTTTTTCGCCACGTCCCCTGGTCTTCGGTTTTCCGCACTTCAACGCTCGGCATGAAGCCTGAGTATTAAATAGGTGTATTTCCTCTGAGCCTTCACCTTCACGACGACAAGGACTGTCTGTGGGTCTGGCGTGCGGCGTATCGTCCGCGGCGCGAGATCGTCGTGCGCGCCGTCTGCTGGTTGATGATCGCTGCGGTGTTGGTCTCCATTGCTCCGTTGAGATTGATGGCACAGTCCCCTGCTCGTCTGGATGCGACCATCGAACCTGGCCATCTGTTCGAGCCCGCTGAAGTCCAGATCACTCAGCCGAATCTGCCGACGTTTGAAGACGTCATTACGGTTCGCGCGACGTTTGGGCAGACATGGTTTGGAGAAGACAAAACCGGCAAGCAGTATCAGGTTTATCTGCTGCGAGGTCAGTGTCACGTCAGTCAGGGGGATTCCTGGATGTCGTGTCAGCAGCTGGTTGTCTGGAAATCGCAACACGCCAATCATGATCGCTTCGTCGTCTTTGCAAACGGTGGGGTGGATGTTGAACACGGCCTGCAGCGTTCTCACAAAGCGATGGATCTGGTTCAACTTGATACGACCGCTGGTTTCAAAATCGATGTCCCCCGACTGCTTGAGGAAGAGCCTCCGACGACGGACCCGCTTCTCCTGACCGCCTACACCGCTGTGGAACGACAAGGTCTGCAGTTGACGCAGCATCTAGTTCCACCGGTTCCCGACCAGCTGAGCCAGGCGCAGCCGCAGATGATGGCGCCGCCAATGGCTCCGATTCCCGATCCGTCTTCGCAAGCTCCTGTCCAACTGCTGCAGCCGGATGCGGGGGTTCGGTCGGTTGTGATTTCTCCACGAAGTTCCGAGCCACTCAACTGGCGGAGCTCTCCTTCGGACAACACGTTTCCTCCCGAGCAGATCACCGTGATCACGGGCGGGGTGAATGTTCTGGTTCGAGGAATCGACCAGATTAATGGCATGAACCAGCTGGGAGAGATCGAGGCCTATCAGGGATCAACAAGCGGTGGAGTCCTCGATTTAACTGCGGATAAGGTCGTTATCTGGACGCAGATGGACGAGTCGGGCAACTTCTCTCCGGAGATGTTCCAGGGGACCAATGTCCCGCTGCAGGTTTATCTCGAGGGGAACATTGAAGTCCGTCAGGGAATGAATCTGATCAAGGCACAACAGGCTTTCTTTGACATTCGCGAAGAGCGAGCATTGTTGATCAACAGTGAATTGCAGGCCTACATCCCGGAACTGCAGGGGTCTGTTCGCGTTCGAGCGGATCGGATTCGCCAATTGAATAACGAGAAATTCCATGCCCAGAATGCGTGGGTCACGGCCAGCCAGTTCGGTAAGCCGACCTACCGTCTGCAGGCGAGTGATATCTTCTTTGAAAACCGTTACGACCTGCCGTGGCTGGGCGAGGATGACTTCCAGATCGATCCGGCAACGGGGAAGGTGAAGCCGCGCGCTGTTCCCTGGGTCACTTCGACGAACAACACACTCTTCCTCAATGACCTGCCGGTGTTTTATACGCCGTATCTGACGGGGCCGGCTGAGGATCCGCAGATACCGATTCGCGAGTTGAGTTTTGCGCAAGACCGGATTTTTGGAACACAGCTGCGTTCGACATGGAACTTCGCGAAGCTGATGGGGGTTGATCTGGCTCCCGGGACGACGTGGGACTTGAATCTGGATTTCCTGTCTGATCGAGGGCCGGGGATTGGAACGGAAGTTGTCTACGAAGGGCAGGATGTCTTCGACGTTCCGGGTCCTTATTACGGTCAGTTCGATGCCTACTACATCCATGACGACGGTCTGGATAACCTTGGTTTGAATCGACGTGACCTCGTTCCCAAGGACAGCAATCGCGGGAAGGTCCTGTGGCGTCACCGTCAGGCTCTTGCCCCTGATACAACGCTGGTCGGCGAACTGGGCTTTCTGTCGGATCGTAACTTCCTCGAACAGTATTACGAGAACGAGTTCGATACGGGCAAAGACTACGACACGCGTCTGGAGCTGGCTCACCAGTTTGACAATCTCAACCTCTCGATCTGGGGTCGGTATAACCTCAACGACTTTGATTACCAGACAGACTGGCTGCCGAAAGCCGAAGCAACTCTTCTTGGTGAGCCTCTGCTCAACGACTGGCTCAACTACAGTCAGCATTCCTCGGTCGGTTACGGGGTCATCGGAGCGATTGAAGGGCCGACGGATCCTGATGACGTCTTCACGCCTCTCCCGTACTTCCCACAGGCGGATGGTGTGGTGGCACAGTCACGCCATGAACTCTCGCTGCCATTCAACGTCGGGCCGGTGAAAGTCGTTCCGTATGTTCTGGGAGAAGCCGCCTTCTGGCAGGATGATGGTTTCACCGGCAATGACATCGATCGCTATTACGGGCAGGCTGGTGTTCGCAGCAGTATCATGTTCCACAAGCTGTTCCCGGGCGTGCAAAGCGATATCCTCGGCCTCAATGGCCTGGCTCACAAGCATGAGCTCGGCATGGAGTATTACTATGCCGAAGCCTCTCGCGGTCTGGAGAGTATTCCTCAATACAACGAATTCGATGACAACTCTCAGGAACGATTTCGAGAGCGGATGCTGGTCAATACCTTTGGTGGTGCGCTGCCATTGATTCCGGGGTATGCGACCTCGCCATTCGATCCGCGTTACTTTGCCGTCCGCAACAATGCGGGCTCGTCGGTGACTTCACCGTATTTTGAGCTGGTCGATGACCAACATGTCGTCCGTGCGACTTCTCGTCATCGCCTGCAGACGAAAGTCGGACCGCCAGAAGATCAGCAGATCATCGACTGGATGACTCTCGATCTGGGGATCTCGTATTTCCTGAATGCAGACCGCGATAACTACGGCGAAGACATCGGCGTTGTCGATGCCCACTACACCTGGGACGTTGGCTCGCGAACGAAGCTGCTCGCGAACGCTTATCTCGACTTCTTTGAATCTGCTCCGCAGATGTGGGATGTCGGGATTCTGTCCCAGCGGAGTCTGCGTGGCTCGATGTACCTTGGTTATCGACAAATCGAAGCCGGTCCGGTGGAGAGCCGCCTGATCAACTTCAGCACGTCGTATGCGATGTCTCAAAAGTGGATCGCGACCTTTGGAACCAGTTATGACGTTGCCGAGATGCAGGACCGTGGGCAGTCGCTGACGGTTTCTCGTCTGGGACAAGATTTCATCTTCCACGTCGGGGCGAATGTCGACACTAGTAAAGACAATGTGGGGGTGATCTTCTCGATCGAACCACGTTTTGGGGCCTTCAACTCGTCTAATACTCAATTGAGTTCGTTGCTGGGGATCCGATGACAGCCCTTCCCAATCCACAACGTGATCCGTCCAACAAAGCCGACGGCCCTTATCGCAGTCCGCTCGCCCGCCCGAAACTTGTGGACCTGAACCCAGCGGCCTGGATCAGGCCCAAAGACACGTCCTCGTCGACGACACCAGCGTCAGCAGCATCGGCATCAAAGGCGATGATCGACGAGTTTGACAGCTTCGACGGGCCGCGTCGATCTCCGTGGCGTCAGAGGTGGGTCGATACCGAGCGAGGCTGGACACAGAGCTTTCGTTCGGAGAGTTCGTTCTTTGTTCATTTCTTTATCGCCAGTCTGGTCATCTGCAGTGCGTTCGTCGTCGGCGTCACGTTCTTTGAGTGGGCTGTGATGATCGTCTGCTTTGCGATGGTCATGTCAGCCGAGATGTTTCAGTGCGCGTTGCTGCGTATCGCGAAAGCTTTGCCGAATACGCCTGTGGAAGCAGTGATCGATTCGTCGGATTCGAGCCATGACATTCTCCAGCTTCCGAGTGTTGCGTCCTCGCAGGCGAATTCTGACGTTCGCATACCGACAGGCGATCCTCTGCCGACAGAACTGACCCGCATTGGCACCGCCGCCGTGATGACTGCCACGATTGGCAGCTGTTTAGCGATTGCCTGCGTGTTTGCGTCGCATTTATGGAACTGGTTCAAGCAGGAAGGCATGGTCGACTTCGTCGGACAGTGACCTGGATTCTTGTATGAATCGCAGCTTAAACCAGCGCGGTCACAAAAAGTCGTGCCATGCTCACAGCTTTGGGTGAGCATGCGGCTGCGTTTGACGTTGGAGCGTTCAGAACATGCTTGCCCAAAGCTGCAAGCATGGCACTTTAAGAAGAGACAAACGTCATCAGCGTCGTCGTATTGGTCGCTTCAGAATTTCGCTGACGATGATGGCCTGTCGGACGGTTTGAGGATTGCGTAGCATCGCCATGACGGGGACTGTTTTGTTTTTCCCGCCCGCTCGCTGGTCCTGGAATAAGCCGGCGGCTTTGGTGAGTTCTTCGGGGGAAAGTTGCGCTCGCAGGCTGCTGGCGGCGTCTTCGTGAGGCTGGCCCTGCAGGCGTCGATTGATGTACTCCTGCATCGGAGCCGTGACGTTTGGCTTGAGATGCTGGTCTCGAACGGATTCCCCGACGGTACTGGCAGCCAGGTGTTTGTTCGCGAGGTCGTCGGCGCGATTGTTAAAATTCGAGACGTTCGACGAGGAGGGGGTGTACGTTGACCGGGTCGGCTGCGGCGGCTTCTTCTTGGGCTGCTGGGCTTTCTTCGGGCCGCGTCGAGGCTGGTCAGGTTTTCTCTGCTGGGCGATGATCGGCGGACGTTCAACGGGCTGTTGTTGCACGAACGGCGGGGGTTGTTCGACAGGAGCGGGGGGCTTTTGCTGAGGAGCGGGCTTGATACCGACATCCTGCAGGAAGCGTTCGATCTCTGCTTTCAGCTTCTCATCAGCGGGAGCAGCTGGTTGTGGACCTCGCGCAGGCTGGCCTTTGACGGGGGGTTGTTGCTTGGCTTTTCCGAGGTTCCCAATCCAGCCAATGAACCAGATAATAAAGAAAACTGCCAGAACGATCAGCTGGTCCATAACTCGTCTTTCTGGCTTGCTCGATGAACTTGAGACAAAAAATAGTCTGCACGCTGTTTACTGGGGTCAGCTACCAAACCTGACCCCAGCCACCCTTGGGATTATCGTCCCAGGGCACCGCCATCATCGGACTGCCCTGAGATTGACATTCTCATCTTGGTATCGGCTTGCAGGTTCTTCAGTTCGTAATAATCGACGACGCCCAGACGCTGTTCGCGGAAGGCTTGAGAAATCGCGACCGGGACTTCTGCTTCGGCGAGGACGACTTTGGCCTGGTTTTCCTGAGTCTTGGCGACCATTTCCTGCTCGCGGGCCTGATAGTCAGCTCGAGCCTGTTCTGCTTTCGCCTGGGCGACTCGCATGTCGGCCTCGGCCTGATCTGCCTGGAGTCGGGCGCCGATGTTGTCGCCGACGTCGATATCTGCGATGTCGATCGAGACGATCTCGAATGCGGTCTGTGCTTCGAGACCCTGGTTGAGCACGGTTTGAGAAATCCGATCAGGATTCTCGAGAACGATTTTATAAGAAGCGGTTGAGCCGATGGCCTGGACGATCCCCTGGCCGACGCGGGCGATGATCGTTTCTTCGGTGGCTCCCCCGATGAGTTGTTGCAGGTTGGTTCGTACGGTGACGCGAGCACGGGCTTTCAACTGAATGCCGTCGCCAGCGACTGCATCGAGTGTGCCTGCGGACTTAGCCGGGTCTGGACAGTCGATGACTTTGGGATAAACGCTGGTACGAACGGCTTCGAGAATGTCACGACCAGCGAGGTCAATCGCCTGAGCGGTCTGCCAGTCGAGATCGATATTGGCGCGGTGAGCTGCGATCAGTGCGCGGATGACGTTCGGGACGTTGCCGCCGGCGAGGTAGTGAGCTTCGAGGGCGCGGGTGGAGATGTTATAGGACTTTGTCAGACCCGCCTGGACGGCCATCATCTTGGCTCGCACGATGACGGTTGGGTTCACTTTCCGGATGGTCATCATGATGATGTTAGCCAGTCCGATGCCTGCACCGGTCGTGATACTCTGGATCCACAACCCGATGTAGCGGAAGAAAAAGCCAATGAAGACCAGGAGCACGATCAGAATGATGATCGCGATGAAGAACGCGAAGATCCATGTCTCCTGACCAGCATTTTCAAGCTGAGCGATCAGTGGCAGATTTATCAGGGAAGCGAGTGACGTCATTGGTGTCTCTCAAACTGGTCTATTTCAACGAGCAACAAGTCAACTGGCAGAAATGCACAGACAGGTGTTCAACATAGTGTAACGTGCAGTCAAGGCCACGCCAACATATCCACGAACGCAGACGACTGGCAACCGGATCACGGGTTCTTTTCAAAAGTCGAGACGACCAGACGAACCGCCTGCCACGCCGGAATTTACGGCTTGAAATCGAGGTCCAATGACGGCGGAGGCAGCATGTCCGCCTCGTTTTTCTCTTCGACCAGAAGATCGGGATCTTCCCGGCCTGCCTCGACGACGAGTGGCTCCGGTTTGCGATCCGCCTCCTGCATGGGTCTGACAACCAGTCTGATTCCTGTCACCCGCTCGACGATGACGGGCGTGTTCGCATCGATCCACAACGTCTCTGTCAGCGCGTGATACCGGATGCCATTGACGGTCACCATTCCACCGGGCGAGAGTTGCGAGACGGCCAGACCTGCGTGGCCAATGAGTTTTTCGAGGTTGTGCTGCTCGTTTTGAAACGGCGTGACTTCCTCCAGCGAGGGAGCTTCCTGAATGATGCGTCGCCCAAACCTGGTGCGAGGCAGCAGGTACATTGCGTAAATGATGGTTCCCGGGACGATCACCAGCAGCGACATCAGGTAGGCGATGAAGAGATGCGGGTGAGTCATCCACCAGGCTTTGTAGGCGTAATAAATGGAAGCCGCCAGAACGCCTGCCATCGTCACCGTCAGCGTACCGCCCGATGGGACAAAGACTTCAGCGACGAGAATCAGCATCGCGATGACAAGCAGTATCAGAGCCGTCAGGCCGTTCATGTCCAGCCTCGTTTCACGCTCTGTGGCATCGCGTTCCGTTGTCCTTCCAATCAAAACCCAAAAACCGGCTGGACGTCAACCATTGATCATTTTCGACAGCTCTTCGTCGACCGAGACCAGCAGGCGGGAGAGCTGATTATAGATGTCTTCGGTGAATCGTTCACTGGCGATGACTTGAGAGGCGGTGTCGCGGATGGTCCGGTCGGTGATGCCGGTTTCTTCCTCGCCATTGCGACCTTTTCTGGCCAGACGCGAAAGTTCACGGGTCTTCGAGAGGAAGCCGTGTTCGATGTGCTCGTTGAGTTCCCGCGACAGGCGATCGATCTCGGTCAGCTTGTCACGCAAAGTCATGTGTTGAAATGTATCTGCCACCATAGCTCACCATCATGAGGGATCCAGAGTTGCATTCACAAACACCATTTAACCGCCCGCGAGGTGTACGCGTCAACCAGAACCCGGGAAAACGGGAAGTTTCGCGACAGAGGGGACCTGGTAAACACTTTGCGAGAGAACAAATCGACGAAGCCATCAGCGGGGATTGATCTCTGGGGATCAACATTGCCACCACTCTATGATGGGAACGTGAAATTCGGAATTGCTTCGCGGTCACCCGGCTTGTAACGTGATCTCATGCGGATTCTTGTTCTGGCCGATATCCATGGAAACTGGCCGGCACTTCGGGCCATCGTCGAACGCGAGCGTTTCGATGTGTGCCTGTGCGCGGGTGATCTAGTCGACTATCTGACCGATCCTGCTCCCTGCATGAAGTGGTTCGCGGAGAACGTCCAGTACGCTGTGCGAGGCAACCATGATCATGCGGTTGCCCAGCGGATTCTTCCCAGCTCGCTGCACGGCTTTCGTAAGCTCGCCTACATTACGCGCCCCATCAACTGGAAGGCCCTCAACACGCTTCAACTGAAGCTCCTGGGACGCTTGCCGACCACCCAGCAGATCAACGTCGATGGCCTGTCGACGTACATGGTCCACGCCACCCCCAAGGACTCGATGGACGAATACCTTGGCCCTGATGCAGAGGCCTGGACCAAACGCATGGAAGGGATCTCTGCCAACCTCGCGATCGTCGGCCACACCCACATGCCGTTCGTCCTCGACCTCGGCCACATGACGATCCTCAACCCTGGCAGCGTCGGCCAGCCTCGCGATGGAAACCCGGACGCGGCGTACGCGATCATTGAAGATGGCAAGATCGAACTTCATCGCGTCTCGTATCCTATCGACGAGACACTCCAACAAATGCGCGACGTCGGCATCCCTGCCTGGGCGATCGACATCACCGCTACGGTCCTGAGAACTGGCGGGCAGGTGACTAAAGACGAGATGCTGAAATATGGCCCGAATGACATCTCGGAGATCGAGACAACAATTTTTGCACCGCTGGAACCTGAAACATAATTCCGGTGTGCCACGGCCGTGCCGGCCGTGAAGCTGCGCATGGACGCGTCATCGACTCCGTCATGGCTGACACAGCCGTGGCATACTTCTCGTTATTAACGCCAGCGACGAAAGACTCTTCGCGGTGTCGTCATGGACTTGTAAACGCCGGTGTTGCCTCGGTGTTGTTTCTGCCACTGCATCGAGCCGTAGTTCACGCCGCTGACGTTGAACGAGCGATACGGGTTATTGCGGCTGATGACCTGAGCGTCCGCAGACCGTCCGGAAACGAGCAGCGTGGCGGCGGCAATGACTAGACCCAAAATGAGTGAGCGCATGGAAATTCTCCCTGAGAGATGTGAATGACTGAGCACACATCCATATTACGCACCAGGGTGCGTTGTGAGTCAGACGGTTTACCGCATTCCATTGTCTCAAGGCGCAAAGAAAGCCGCGGTGTTACGAAACACCGCGGCCTTCTTGATCTTACATAACCGTTTCAAGACAGGGGATTGACATCCCCCGCTCGCCTCTGATTAGCGAATAAACTCGCTGGCTTCTTCGAAGAAGGAGTCTTCGAGTTCGCGCATCTTGTTGACGGCGTCTTTCAGGTCGACGGGGACGATCTGTGTTCCACGCAGGGCGACCATCTTGCCGAAGTTCTTTTCGAGGACGAGGTGTCCGGCGTGGACACCCAGTCTCGTACCCAGGACGCGGTCGAAAGCTGAGGGAGTACCGCCGCGTTGCAGGTGGCCCAGGATGACCGAGCGGGTTTCGATTTTGGTCTTGTCCTGAATGTATTTGGCGAGGACTTCGCCGACGCCGCCGAGTTTGACGTGGCCGAAGTCATCGAGTTCACCCGAAGAAGTGACCATGCCGCCTTTGAGCTTCGCGCCTTCCGAGGCAACAACGATGCCGTACTTCTTGCCGCCGGCGCGACGCTTGGCGAGGACATCGCACATCTCGTCGAGATCGACTTCGCGTTCCGGAACCAGGAAATAATCGGCGGCTGAGGCGATCGCCGAATAGCAGGTGATCCAGCCAGCGTGGCGTCCCATGACTTCGACGACGATGACGCGTCGGTGAGACTCTGCCGTTGTTCGCAGGCGGTCGATGGCTTCGGTGACGATGTTCACGCAGGTATCGAACCCAAAGGTCTGATCGGTGGCAGAGAGGTCATTATCGATCGTCTTGGGGCAACCGATGGTGGCCAGGCCACGCTCGTAATACAGCTTGCTGGCAACGCCGAGGGTGTCATCGCCGCCGATGGCGACGAGGGCATCCAGGCCGAGCTTCTTGAAGGTATCGCAGACGGCATCGACTTGTTTTTCGTCTTTGAACGGGTTGGTTCGAGACGAGCCGAGGATTGTACCGCCGAGGCCGACGATGTTGTCGGTGTTGTCGATGGTCAGTGGAGTGGTGTTGCCCTGAATCGCGCCGCGCCAGCCTTCGAGCAGTCCGAGGACTTCACCGCCGTTGTTGCAGATGACTCGAGTGACGCCACGGATGACTGCGTTGAGACCGGGGCAATCGCCGCCGCCGGTGAGGATGCCGACTTTCATGATGCGCTCAGTTCCTTAACTGTGGAATTGGAATTTGAGATTGCGAGGAGAATGGATGTGTACGACCGTCAAACCCGTAGTGTAGCGGAAATCGATGGTGGTGGAAGCGAATCCGCGAGTTGGGTGAACCACAGTCGTTGCTTGGAAATCCGAAGAGATTTCACCACAGAGGTCACGGAGGAGCACTGAGGCTCACAGAGATGGAGGCAGCAGCAAACAAAATCGAGGTGGCGGTTGGATGTGCAAAGCCTAGACAAACCTGCGTTTTCTCTGTGTGGCTCTGTGCTCCCCTGTGTCCTCTGTGGTGAGATCTCTTACTTGTTTTAAGTCAATGGCTTAGCGATGTGGACTTTCCCCTGCTCAACGCGCAGGCGTCCCTCGACAAATAGTTGGATCGCGTCCGGATAGGCTTCGCATTCGACCTGGAAGACTTTCGCTGCGACGTCATCGGGGGTATCGGTGGCCTCGATCGGGACGGTTTTCTGCGAGATAATGGGGCCGTGGTCGTAGTGGTTATCGCAGAAATGGACGGTGCAGCCGGAGATTTTGCAGCCGCGGGCAACAACGGCTTCGTGGACATGATGCCCGTAAAACCCATGCCCGGCGAATGCAGGAATTAGTGACGGGTGGATGTTCATGACCCGCCCTGTGAAGTCGTCCGGGACGTGAATCAGGCTTAAAAAACCTGCCAGCAGGACGAGTTCGATCTGATGTTCCCGACAGGCTGCGAACATGGCTTCCGAGTAGGCTTCCACACTGCCATGATCTTTGAGTCGCATTAGTCGGACATCGTCGACGCCGTATGCTTTTGCCTTATCAATCCCTTTGCAGGTCTTCGAGGCGATGACCAGCGGGATCTCGATGCCGAGCGTTCCTGCTTTGATGTGGTCAAAGAAGTTATCGAGCGTGCGTCCGGAACCGGAGAGCAGGACTGCGGTTTTGACAGGCTTTTGAGGCATGAAAGGTGTTTCTGGTAGGGTCCGCTGACATGATTCAAAACACAGTGAGTGGCTAAGGTCAGGCTTTCTAGCTGACCCCAGTTCATTCGCGGTTGGGCGCACATTCTGGTCAGCTAACGAGCCTGCGCCGAGCTACCCGTCGTCAAAGTTTATCGATCTTGCCTCGCAGGCGCTGGAATGGCTTTCAGGAGGGGAAATTCCGTCTCTGGCGAGAACCTTCCGCGATTCACACGGTCAGACCCTTGTTCGTTGTAAGGCGTAACCGCCTCGGACGACATTCCTTGTGTCAGCTGCGTCAGCTGGTTTGATGAGCGATCGTGGCCGAATTGACACCGATCACCGAGGCGCTATAATCGAACCCCAACTGACGCACAACGGAACAGTTTCACCACGGAAGTCTCTTCCTGATCTGGCCTTAACCTAACCGATCTTCGAGACGAAATCCAAGCAGAGTAAATAAGGAGCCGGTCATGGCTGGTAAAGTCGTTGAATTCACTGATGCCAATTTCCAAAGCGAAGTCATTAGCAGCGACACGCCTGTGCTCGTCGACTTCTGGGCCCCATGGTGTGGTCCTTGCA
>SXPC01000073.1 GCA_005778225.1 Planctomyces sp.
AATCTTCCGCCCTACTGACTCTCCGCAGAATTTACGGAGCAGCCTCAGAGTTCACCACAAAGGCTCGAGGAACACAAAGTTTCACAAAGGAACTTTGATGTGTCATACTGACAACGCCAGCTTTGCCGTACGAATAACTTTCTCTCTTTGTGACGTTCGTGTCCGTTGAGCCTTTGTGGTGAAGTTTTGGATTCGGCTCTTCTCCACTCGTTAAAAACGAACCATAATAGACGCCACTTGTCTGATCGTCTTACTTTGCGACTTAGCGTCTTTGCGTTAAAAGACGGATCTCTGCATCTGTCTTCTCTTTCTACCCTTCGGAATCGACGATGACCACGACTCAAAATCTCTCCAGTCAGGAAACGATTGCCCTTTTTGATCAATACGTCATTCCGAATTACAAGCGTTACCCGGTCAGCCTCGTGCGTGGCGAGGGATCGGTTGTGTGGGATGCGGAAGGGCGTCAGTTTCTGGATCTGTTTCCGGGCTGGGGCTGCAATATCCTTGGTTATTCGCATCCCGGGCTCGTCGCAGCGATCAAAGAGCAGGTCGAGACCCTGATTCACGTACCGAATACCTGGTATACCGAGCAACAGGGGCTGTTTGCGGAAGCGATCTGTTCTCGCAGCTTTGGGAAGGCGTTCTTTTGTAACAGTGGCGCAGAAGCGATCGAAGGTGCGATCAAACTGGCACGTCTGCATACTCCTCCAGAAAAATACAAAGTCATTACCTTTTATAAAGGCTTTCACGGGCGCACCTTTGGCGCAGTGACTGCGACCGCGCAGCCAAAGTATCACGAAGGGATCGGCCCGCTCGTTCCCGGTTTTAAATACGCCCCGCATGGTGATCTTCAGGCGGTCGCGGATCTGATCGACCATGAAACCTGTGCGATTCTGATCGAGCCAGTGCAAGGCGAAGGGGGCGTCAATATCCCGCCAGATGGATTCCTGCAGGGACTGCGCGATCTGGCTGATGAGCATGGTCTGGTCCTGATCTTTGACGAAATCCAGACCGGCTGCGGGCGTCTGGGAACGTGGTTCGGCTATCAGCATTTCGGAGTCCAGCCCGATGTTATGACACTCGCCAAGGGGCTGGCAGGTGGAGTCGCCTGTGGTGCGTTTGTCTGTAAAGACGAAATCGCCCCCAGCTTGCGACCGGGTATGCACGCCAGCACGTTCGGCGGGAACTCGCTGGCGATGGCGGCTGGACTTGCCACCTTTCAGGCCATCGAGGAAGAAGGCCTTCTCTCACACATCGCTGAGATGTCACAGTGGTTTGAGACCAGTTTCTCCCAGCTGGCGCGTGAGCTTCCCATCATCAAGGATGTACGGGTCCTTGGCATGATGGTCGGCGTCGAACTGACAATCCCTGCGACCCCGGTTGTCGCGAAAGCAATGGAGAAGGGCCTGCTTCTCAACGTCACGCAAGACACTACAATCCGCCTGCTGCCAGCTTACAACCTCCCGATGGAGCAGGCTCAACAGGCGGTGGGGATTATCGCCGAGATTCTCAAGGAGTTGGCTTCTGCGTAAGCAGTGATCAAGTCATCATGTTTGAGTTTTCTGATTGGGAAGAGCCATCACAACTGAGTTGTGATGGCTCTTCATCGTTGAAGGCTGGCTTCGTAATTTTCTAACCGACTTATAAAAATCGCTACATCCACACATGCTTTAATATTGATTGATCTTTACTACTCTGCTTATCATTGCGTCACCTAACAAAAAGAGACGGCGTCCACGACTTTCCGCTCGTGTGATGGAAACGCCACTTACGAGCAATGGGCCGGCTCGAACTGATTTTTTCACATCTTCGCTCTTCCTTTCATTCTGCCAAGGCCACTGCCATGAGACAGCAACGTTCTGCATTTACATTGATTGAGCTGCTTGTTGTGATTGCCATTATTGCGACTCTTGTCGCTATCTTGCTTCCGGCTGTGCAACAGGCGCGGGAAGCGGCTCGTCGCTCGACCTGTAAGAACAATCTCAAGCAGATTGGGATTGCGCTGCATAACTATCATGATACCTATAACAGGCTGCCAGCAGGCTGGATCGTCGACAACGGAAATGCAGCCGCAGCGTGCTATGGATGGGCGGTTTCAATCCTGCCGTTCATGGAACAGACGGCTTTGTATGATGCGATCAACATGAACAACCCACGCCGGTTGAAAGACCTCTACGTGGCGACACCTGCACCGGCAGATCAGGCTCTTTTGCAGTCAAAGATACCATCTTATCGCTGCCCTTCGGACACAACGCCGGATGTGAACAGCCTGCAGACATTCGGTGCTGCCAACCACTTCCCGGTCAGCACGTCGAACTATATCGGGACCGTCGGAACGATTTCACCGCAAGTCAGCGGGACGGTCCCAAATCTGACTATTCCCAGAGGTGAAGGAATGTTTTTCGGAAACAGTTTTCTGGGCTTCAAGGACAACACCGACGGCCTTTCGAACACGATTTACATCGGTGAACGCGATGGCGGAAGATCTCGAGCCGCGACTGCCACCACCTACAAAGCAGCCAACTGGCTGGGGATCGGTCAGCAAAACACCAACGGAGCCAATGGAACCGGGGGTTGTCTGGCGAGAACCAACTTCCGCATCAATTATGACCATGCCCTCAATGGGGCTCCTGAGAACATGGGCAAGGGCTTCTCCAGTCTACACAAAGGTGGTGCTCAATTCACAATGGGAGACGGAGCGGTTCGTTTCATTTCTGAAAATATCAATCTGGGAGCCGTCTTCACGCGTTTGGGAACACGTGATAGTGGTGAAGTCGTGGGCGAGTTTTGATTTTCGTTGCTTTACTTGACTCGTATGCCACCTAGTTCTACTCCCTTGAAGGTTCTGTGATGTTATCTCGCCCAATGAGTTTGCTGTACGGCATGTGCGTTTTGACCCTGCTGGCGGGGTGTGCAGGAGAGTCTGCTGGTTCAGTGACCGGGATCGTGAAGGTCGACGGACAGCCGACAGGGGGCTTCTTTGTCCATTTCGAACCGGAAGATAAAACGGACGGAGACCCGCTGGGAAGTGCCGGCAAAGATGGGACTTATCAGATCTACATGGCCCGAGGGAATGACCAGAGTCCCGCCGGTAAATATCGAGTCTATCTGGAGCCGACGGATCAGATTGAAGGAGTGTCACGCCCGAAAGTGAAACTCGGACCGGAGTTTACAAAAGCAGATTCCGCCACGATTATCAAAGAAGTCGTGGGTGGAAAGAATGTCATCGATATCGAAGTGACGTCGACCAAGTAACCCCCGTAAGCTCCTTCTTGTTTGTGTCTTGATCCAGCTCCGTCCTGACGACACCGTTCGGACGGAGTTTTTCTTTTCCTGGGGAGTAAACGGTTCAAGTCTTATGGAACGCTTCGTTCACTTCGAGCAGAATGACGGGATAAGTTCGATCACCTTGCTTCTCGGAAGGAGTCAGTATGGTTCGCTCAAATGGATTCCTCATCGCGTTCGCAGTCCTGGCGTTTGCTGGCACGACCGGCCTGATGATGGCGCAGACACCAGACAAGCCGGATGTCCCGACAGTCACCCCGGACGATGCGACTCGGAATCTCGATCCGGAAGCCAGGATCGAAGCGGCTCTTTCCAAGAAGACAACGACCGACTATTACGAACTCCCGCTCAAAGATGCGATCATGCATCTGGCGGATGCGTTTCAGATTCCGATCGTCCTGGAACGAAAGGCGATGTTTGAGTTCGGGATGTCTGATGAGGATCCAGTGTCGCTTGCGCTCAATGACGTGAGGCTTGATTCGGCTTTGAATATCATTCTCGGTCAGTTGGATCTCACCTATCTCGTCGAAGACGGCGTCTTGAAAGTGACGCCGGTCCAGACGGCGGTCGATCGGATTCAAACGAAGATTTACGATCCACAAATGTCCGACGAGACATTGAATGAGTATGGCAATCAACTGATCGAGCTGATTAAAGCCCTCGATCCGTATCGCTGCGAAAAGTCACATGCCGTTCAGCTCATTGCCGGGAAGATGGTAGTCGTTGCTGATTATCAGACTCAACGAAAAGTTGCAGCCCTTTTCGCTCAATTGAAAGCAGCAGGAATTAGTCGTGACACTGCGACTGGAGTTACTCGTCCAAACTCTGTGGGCAAGATTTCTGATCCTTCAGTTTATCCCGAGCCAAGTTCGCTGCCGACTCCTACGTTTGCTATCCCGCCTCGACCACTGCTGCCGCCCTAGTGTCACACGTGTGACAGCAGCAAAAAGAAATCAGACGGAAAACTCAACTGTTATGATTCTTAGGTCAGTTTGCCTCGACTCCCCAGCCCTCAAATCCGCTACGAATTTCTAACCGAACTTCATCATTTCTTCGTCTGGGGTTGCTGCAAACCCATCGGATTTGGCTAAAATGTCTTTTTGGTCAATCGGGCCAATGACGGGGCAAGTTCCCCGTCTTTTTTCTTTTACGGCGTGTGCGAACATGTCGTCAGATTCCGATTGATCAGCCAATCATGCGACGTCACGAGTCGCAGCCAGGGCCACCATCCTCGATTATTGAAGAACGAGACAGCTGACGCGACGCACAGCTTGCTCTCAGAGTTTCCAAGATGAAGCACCTCACTTCGCTCCTTGACTGGACGCCCGACGAAGTCAAAGCACTTCTTGACCTGTCACGCAAACTCAAACAGGACGCCGCTGCCGGCATCCGTCAGCCTCTGCTGGATGGATATGTTCTGGTCCAGATCTTTGAGAAACCGTCGTTGCGAACGCGCGTTTCGTTTGAAGCGGCGATGATTCAACTCGGCGGTTCCGGCATCTTTATGACGGAGAAGGAAGCTGGGCTTCACGGTCGCGAGTCACTGGCGGATGTTGCCCGCGTTGTGACGCGGATGGCTGATATCATCACGCTGCGAACTTTCTCACAGAAAATGATTGAAGAGTTCGCCCGACATGCCAGCTGCCCTGTCATCAATGCTCTCTCTGATGATCGTCACCCCTGCCAAGCCCTTGCTGACATCCTGACGATGCAGGAGCTGTTTGGAGACGTGACAGGTCGTACGATGGTTTATGTCGGCGATGGCAACAATGTTGCGATTTCCCTCGCGACAATCTGCGCGATGACCGGCGTGAACTTCGTCATTTCCCATCCTGATGGGTACGCGATGCCTGAGAAAGTGATTCCGGATCTGCTGAAGCGCTATCCAGACGCAAAGCTGTCGGTCGAAAAAGATCCGAAAAAATCCGTCAAGAACGCGGATGCGATTTACACCGACGTCTGGGCCAGTATGGGCCAGGAAGAGCAGTCCGACACACGATCCAAAGTCTTCCAACCCTACCAGATCAACGAGTCACTGCTGAAGAATGCCCCGTCGCATGTGAAGTTCCTGCACTGCCTGCCTGCTAAGCGGGATCTGGAAGTGACGGATGGTGTAATGGAAGGTCATGCTGACTCGGTCTTCTTGCAAGCCGAGAATCGCATGCACTTGGCGAAAGGCCTGTTCGCTTACCTGCTGAAAAAGGCATAGAAGGGATGCCGGCTGCTGGTGAGTCGCTCTGCAGAAAAACAGCGAACCGCGCCGGTTGTACTCCCAATTTGGCTAAAAGTAGTTTGAACGCAGTCGCTTACATGTTACTGCCGTTCGCGTCGATTTTCCGAACAGGAATAGATTTCCACAGATCACAAGTGTAATCTCACGAAACGAATTCTGCTTCGCTCAGCAGAGATTCGCTGCGTTGGATCCCTGTCAGGTCATGCTCACATCTTCAAGACCTTCCCTGGGGGCTTTGCTCATGGTGGAAGCAATTTCGAACTGGCTGCTTTGCTTGTTTGGTGAACCTCGGCATGTCTGCTTCGAGGTCGCTGCTGATGTTCCGGTGCGCCGATGTTTCGGCGCTGCTTCTCATGATCTGTCAGCTGTAACGCCATGGAACTGACGTTTCTTTCTCCCTATCCAAAGGAGTTCCCTTTATGCTTCGAATGAAATTCACGAAGACATTGTTGGCCTTCCTGGTCACTGCGTTGCTCGTGCCTGTTTTATCCTGGAATCAACCGACTGCGTTTGCCGATGAAACGAAAACGGAACCTGCTGCGGAAGAAAAAGCAGAGATCCCGTGGATGACCGATCTGGCGGCTGCGAAGAAAAAAGCGACGGATGAGAACAAGGAACTGCTGCTGTTTTTTACCGGCTCTGACTGGTGTGGCTTTTGCATCAAGCTCAATGACGAAGTCCTGACCAAGCCAGACTTCGCAACGATGATCAATGAGAAGTTCGTTCCGGTCGAACTCGACTTCCCCAACAAGAAGGAACTGCCAGCAGAACTGAAAGCCCAGAACGACGAGCTGAAAGGTCAGTTTGAAATCCGTGGCTTTCCGACGATTTGCGTGACGGATACCGACCTCAGACTTTTCAAGGCTCACGTCGGCTTTCCTGGTGCTGAAAAGTTCCGCGAAGGGTTTGGCCAGACATCAGAATTGATCGCAGCTATCGACACGACTGTTGGTTCTCAAAAACTCTCAGACATCAGCGATGTGAAAGTTCTCAGCGAAATCGTGGGCAAACTGCCTGAAGACTCTCTGCAGTTCGGCTGGGTTCCTACCATTGAAAAGCTTGTCGCTGCCAGCAAAGACTCAGATGCTGAACTCCACGCCACCTGGTCAACTCGTCTGTTGGACATTCAGGACAAAGAATACATCGCCAAGACGCAGGCTACTGTCCGCAAGATGCTGGCTTCGAATGTTGCTGATGACGAAGTCATCGCATTCCTCGATCAGGAAATCGCTGCGGCTGGCTCTCGCGAATCACGCCTGAAAGTCTTCGCTCCACTCAAGCTGACCGTCCTGGCGAAAGCTGGTCGATTCGATGATGCGATTCACCTCGTCGACCAAATTGCCTCCGCCGAATGGGCCAGTGACCGAGATATCTCGAGCATGAAACAACAGAGAACTCGTCTGCTGTTCAGCGCTGGTCGCTTCGAGGAAGGTCGCGAAGCAATTCTTGCTCGTCATGAAAAAAATCCACCAAGTCCGGAACGCCTGAAACTGATGATCGGCAATGAGCTTGTTCAAGCAGGTCGTTACACGATGGCCATTGAAGAGTGTCAGAGTGTTATGGACACAACAGACTTGGCACCAGCGGATCAATTCATGGCTGTGCAAACTCTGGATCGCAGTTACACAGCCATTGGAACAGGCCTGATCCCGCAGGCGGAACTGATGAAGAAGATGGCTGCTCAGATGAGCGAGCCCAAAACAGCTGACCGGGCGAGAGTTTACGAAGCCCGCGCAGCGATCTTGTACCGTGCTGCGGGTGAATCTGAAAAAGCCGACGCGATGATTGAGGCGGTCGTCGCGAAACTCGAGGAAGCCAAGGGTGACGACAGCGTCGCGTTTGGTGATGAAAAGCCGGCCCGGAAGAGCCCGGCTGAGAGGTTTCTCGAACCAGCCAATGGAACGCAGGGTGATGCCCTTGTCTTCCTGGCGGAACTCGCGCCGCCGATGGGCAAGGTGTCGTATCTGCTGCAGGCTGCGAAATACTATCAGAAGTCTGGCGATACCGCGAAAGCACAGGAACTCGCCAACAAAGCAGCCGAAGCCATGCAAATGATCAAGCCATCATCGATCACCGACAAGGTTGCATTGGCGAACGTACAGAAAATGTTCGCCGAGTGGCAGGGAATTGCTCCTGCCAACGGCTGATCGTTGTTTTGAGAATCGAAGCCTCGCGTGAGTAAGTCTTGCGCGAGGCTTTTTTCACTGGGTAGTTCAGCACGGGAACTGGCAAAGCGATTGCTCGTTGCAGTAGATTGGAAGGAAACTATCTCCTGCAGAAAGCTGTTCTCATGCCTCCGAAGTTGCCGTCGTTAATGTATCGCTGCCCCTCTTGTGAGACGGGCGTCTCGGTGGCGTATGAGTTTATCGGGAAGCGGGTCGACTGCCCAAGCTGCGGCATTCCGTTTATGCCGAAGATGCCAGAAGCGACTGCGGCGTTCGATCTGGCACCGCCGCTGTCGACGGAACTGGCAGCAAAGAAGCCATCGGAGATCGAGCCGATCCTGCGCGAGGTTCATCCGGCGATGTTTCGTCAGTACCCATTTATTTTTGGCGGACTTCTGCTGCTTGCGGTCGTGCTGTCGCTGGTAAGTCTGATGTTTCTGGGGACAGGAAATTACAATGTGGCAGTCCCGTGCTTTCTGCTGGTGGTCTGTATTGCCGGGTACTTCGGATACTGGTGGCTGGATACCATTTCGACGACGTTGCGAGTGACCACAAAACGGTCGACGCTAAGAAAAGGCCTGGTCGCAAAATCAACGACGGAAGTGCAGCATGATGATGTGCGCAACCTTCAGGTCTATCAGTCGGCCTGGCAGCGACTTTTGGGGGTCGGGAACATCTCGATTTCCAGTTCGGGGCAGGATGAGCTTGAGATTCGGGTGCGGGGAATCGCGAATCCGGATGAGATTGCAGGGCTGGTTCGGTCGATGCAGTAGGTTTGTGTCCAGACTTAGAAATGGAAGTTCGTTGAGCAGTGGGTGGCTGGGGTCAGGATTATTAGCTGACCCCAGAATGGGCGTCCAATAGCGCATGAACTGGGGTCAGCTAGAAAGCCTGACCCCAGCCACCCGTTGTGGGAATGGAGTTCTTTGCGCGACCGCACGGCCGACACGGCCGTGGCACACCGGAGGGATTTGTGACGGGTGACTGCATAGATTTCCAAACAGCGATTTAGCCGTTACTATGTCCGTATGAGAATTATCGCGGGGAAATATCGTCGTCGGAAGCTGTTGTCGAATCCAGGCGATACGACGCGCCCCATCACGGACCGGGCCAAGGAATCGCTGTTTCAAAACATTCAGCACCTGCTTGTCGACAAAAAAGTGGCCGATGTTTTTGCAGGGACCGGGTCACTCGGGCTGGAAGCATTGAGCCGAGGGGCTTCCAGTGCCATCCTGATCGAGAAGGATGCGTCTGCGTTTGATCTGCTCAAAAAGAACGTCGCGATGCTGGGGATCGAGGATCACGCGCTCTGCTGGCGGAATGACGTTTTCCGATGCTCTTTCAAGCCGGTCGGCGTCCCTCATTTGACGCCTCTCGATGTGATCTTCTTCGACCCGCCCTACAAATTGGCCAAAGAAATCTCCCCGGGACGCCCTTTGTATCAGGCCCTTTTGAGACTGGCCAAGCCATCCGTCTCCGCTGACAACGCGCTTCTGCTTTACCGAATCAACGAGTTCGAAGAATACGAATTTCCTCCCTGCTGGAAGTGGATGGAGGAGTACAAGATCTCGAAAATGAAGATCATCGTCTTCGAGAAAGTTGCGACGACGGGTCTCGAAACAGAGGTAGTCGACGAAGAGATAGTTGATGCTGCGGAAACTCCTGATAACGACTCATCCGATGTCGCTGAAGAAACGTAAGCATCGCTTGTGTGATGCTCAGAAAAAACTTCCGGCTAATTTCCAATTTCTATTTCCCAATTTCCATGATGATCGAGGTTTGACTAGTGACTGCTCCCAAAGCCATTGAATGGATTGGAAATACCGACGGATTTTTGCGTTTGCTCGATCAGACACGGCTGCCCATGGAAACCGTCTGTCTCGACTGCAAGACGACGGAAGACGTTTTTGTCGCGATCCGCAATCTCTCGGTGAGAGGTGCTCCTGCGATTGGTGTTTCTGCTGGGTATGGTGTTGTTGTCGGGATGCAAAAAGAGACGGGAGATTTCCCTGCGTTTCTATCCACGCTGGAGAAGGTCACGACGTATCTTGCGGAAAGTCGCCCGACAGCCGTCAATCTGTTCTGGGCACTCGATCGCATGAAGGCGTTTGGAAAAACGCTTGAAAGCCAATCGGCAGATGAGCGTCTGAAATCTCTGCTCGATGAGGCCAAACGCATCGAAGCCGAAGATATCGAGATCTGTGCTGCGATCGGCAAATATGGTGCGGAACTGTTTCAACCAGGGGAAGGGATCCTGACGCACTGCAATACGGGTGCCCTCGCGACTGCGGGTGATGGGACTGCGTTTTCTGTTTTGCTCGCAGCTCATCGGGCCGGGAAGAAGATTCATGTCTTTGCTGACGAGACGCGTCCTCTGCTGCAGGGGGCTCGCTTGACGGCCTGGGAACTGATGCAGCGAGGGATTCCCAACACGCTGATCTGCGATTCGATGGCGGCTCAGGTCATGAAGGAAGGGAAGATTCAGCGGGTCATCGTCGGGGCGGATCGGATCGCGTCGAATGGGGATGCAGCGAACAAGATTGGAACCTATTCGGTCGCGTGCCTGGCGAAGATGCACAACATCCCGTTTTATGTTGCTGCTCCCTGGAGTACGTTCGATCTGACGCTCGAGGATGGCTCTGGAATTCCGATCGAGCAGCGGAAGGATTCTGAGATCACGGAAGGCTATGGGAAGCGTACGGCCCCGGTGGGAGTGACCGTTTACAACCCTGCGTTTGATGTCACGCCAGCGGCTTTGATTGCTGGTCTTGTGACCGAGACGGGGGTCATCTCGCCGGTGACTCGCGAGAACGTTTTGAAGATGGCACCGAAGAAATGAGACTTGCGTCGATTGATGATGCATCAAGGTGTGTCATCACGAGACAGACCAAGTATGATTTCGCCCGGTAATTTCCTGAGCGAAGCCAGTTGAGAGTCGTTTGATCAGGATTCTCATCAAAACCCTGAATTTGCGTAACAGAATTGTTGACAAAAATTCCGAATGACAATATCTCTGAGTTCAGAATTACGCGAATGACACGTAAATTCACGGATCAAACGAGACATTTCCCCTCTTCTCATTACTTCCAGGAGATTCCCCAATGGCAGCTGCGACCAAGAAGGCCATGACAAAAACCGAGATGCTGAATTCTTTGTCAGAGTCAACCGGCCTGTCTAAAAAAGACGTCGGCTCTGTTGTTGATGGCCTGAGCCAACTCATCTCCGAAAGCATGGGCAAAAAGGGCGCTGGCGTGTTCAACCTCGCCGGACTTGTCAAAATCGAAGTCGTCCAGAAGAAGGCTTCTCCAGCCAAGACGATGCCAAACCCATTCAAGCCAGGCGAAATGATGCAAGTCGCCGCCAAGCCAGCCAAGAAGGTCGTTAAAGTCAAAGCCCTCAAAGGCCTGAAAGACATGGTCTAATTGACCAGCATCTCACTGATCAGCCTCTTCAATCACTAAGGGGCGATCTTTGAGCAGCGCAGGATCGTCGATTGATCCTTGGGCGGTGAATCTCGGACAAAGCCCGGAGAACTCTTCTCGGGCTTTTCTCTGTAACTCCCGATAGCGCGACTCCAGATCGCTTTTGATATCTGGTCAGTCCTGTTTCGCTTACTCCGACTAACTTTCTGTCGTCAGACGCAAGTCAAATCGCTGACCGGCTTTCACAGGTCAGGACGGTTGTATGCACTTGCGCAGTTAGCCTATTGACAGCATGTCTCGTGCCACTAGAATGGATCGTGCTGGTTCCATTCTGATTCGATGTTCAACGCAGATGTGTATGAGATCATTGTGTTGATCATGCTGATTCTTAGGGATCATCAGGAGAGACACGATGCTTGTTCTATCGAGGAAGAAAAATCAGAGCATCGTGATTAACGATTCAATCGTCATCACGGTGGTCGACATTCGAGGCGATAAAGTCCGTCTCGGAATTGAAGCGCCTAAGGAAGTCGCGGTTCATCGTCATGAGATTTACCAGGCGATTATGCAGGCCGGCTTTCAGAATCCCGGCGAGACAGTCAACGGCGAAACGGTTGAGAGTGTCAAAGCGGACAGTGTAAGAGCGGATAAGGGCTGAATTTAAGGATTTTGCCGCGAACCTTCGTCGCCATTTTTTGTCTGAAACAGAGTGGCAGACTTGTAATCTGTTTGAAGATCTTTAAGATCTCATTTCCTTCAAGTCGATCATTCATTTGGCCGATTTGAAGTAGGCATCACAGAAGACGACTGACTTCTTTGTTGCTGACGCGTCCTACGCAAAAAAGACTGGCCCCATCGTCTAGCCCGGTCCAGGACACCGGATTTTCAGTCCGAGAACAGGGGTTCGAATCCCCTTGGGGTCACCTTAAAAAAAGCCCGGTTTAACGACCGGGCTTTTTTTATGCGCCCGTTTGAGAGCAAGACTGGAACGCAGAGGAAACAGAGTTGAGCAGAGGAAGAACGAGATAATTACTTTACTGTTGATCTCCCAGAGCCATCGCCGCGAGCTGCATCAAATACGTGCTATGCCCATAGTTTATGTGAGCAAAGCATGGTTGCTTATAAATTCTTCCTCAGCGACCTCTGCTCTCCTCAGTCTGCTCTGCGTTCCAGTCTTTACTTCTTCGCCTGCATCAGGTTGACGAACTTTGGCTTGGGGTTGGCAATCCCCTGCAGTTCTTTATGGACGTGCGCGAATTCGGCGGCGATGCCGTTGATGATGGCGTTTTCGTCGGCGGGTTTCATGACCGACCAGGTATAGGTCTCGACTTCCAGATGAGGCGGGTAGTCAAGCTTGTGGATGGCTTCGAGAGCTTCGCGAAGCTGGGGCTGCGTGGTGCCGAGGGATGCCATTTTCGACTGGTGGACCGGGACATGGAAGTGGATTCGGGCAGCGGTTGCGTCGCTGGCTGAGGCGAGGCGCTCAAGTGTCTCGGAAGTCAGATCTTCGATCCGTTCGATGTCTTTGCCGGGTGATTGAATCATGGTCTGATGCAGGTAGCGAGGCTCGTTGAAGGCAGCGAGGTCTTTGAGGCCTTGTGCATTGGTGGCGGGGTTGGTGAGTTCCAGGGCGCTGCTCATCTGGACCTTGTTGATGCGAATGCCGGCCTTGTCGATGCGCGGGATAATCTCAGCCATGTCTTCGAATTCGACTGCCTGATGGCAGGTATCGAAGCAAAGGCCAATGTGTCGATAGACGAGGTCTTCCAGGTCCTGCTTTTTAGCCGCAGATAGCAGCGATTCGTACCAGGCGAGGGTTTCGTCGGTTGTTTCCAGGAGGCAGTGAGGCTCAGGTTCGACGGCAATGCGTATGACTTTGCCAGTCGAGTCATGAAGTTCGTCGAGGTGGCGGGTCAGCAGGAGGAAGTTCTCGTGCGTTGCTTCGAGAAAGCCTGGTCGGTTAGACAGCCGTTTGAAGCCGAGAGGCATGGTCGAAATGCTGCCTTCGATGCCATCGGGGACAAGCTGAGAGAGAATATCAGCGCAGGCCTCGGTGTAGACGCGCCGCGCAGGGTCAGTCCAGTCGGGGAGGTAAACATTTTCTTTCACGCGTTCGCTGTGGAAGTTGCCATAGGGGAAGGCATTGAATGTGTAGCAGAGAAGTTTGTGCGAGGAGAGTTCGTCGCTAAGTTTCATGGCGAAATCAGGGCGGCCGGGAAGCTCTTCGATGACTGATTGCGGCATCCACAACCCGACTGCGATCGGGCGGTCGACCAGCTTTTGAATGGGGAGCGTATAGCGGAACAGGGTCTGGAAAACACCATCGACAGACAAAGAAGGGTGGACGTTCGCACAATAAGAGACGGGTAGACGGGAAAATGACATGGCGGGATGATTTCATCGCTTGCAGGAAATTGACGTCGACACGACAGGTAGCATCGTCTCAACTCGAAGGCTCAAGATCACTTAGTCGATTCGAGCATAACAAATTTGAACTTGAACGTCATGCGCCGCGTGTCGCCTGATGGCGGAGTTGCGGATTGAACGCCCGGACGAGCGTTCCAGAGATGCCCATCGGGGCGTTTCTTTTCGTTCCCAAGCAGAATTTTCGCGAATAATACTTCATTGAGAATTGAAGAAGGTAGATATTGAGAATGTTGCGTGACAGGTGATATGGGTTATAAAAACGGTCACTGATATTTCGCGAATTGCCAGAAACCCCGAGTTCACCTTTCAGCTCGTGTGGTGTGTCTCCCTGTGATCGAAGTTGAAAATGAACACGTCCACAGCCGATTTGATTGAGCCGATTTCGTCGACAGAAATTAATGTCGATGATATGCGGCGACGTGAGGTCATCGACTCGCGACATGCCCAGGTCATCGATCTGCTCAAGAAACATAAGCTGGATGCGATTCTGATCCGCCGACCGGAGAACTTTTCCTGGGCGACGTGCGGAGCGAAAAACACGTTCCCGACGGATAATGAGCCGACTGCGTCGATCTTCGTTTCTGAGAGCGCGCGAGTCTTGTTGTGTGGCAATGTTGATTCGCCTGAGATGTTTGATTACCAGATTGCCTCGCAGGGATTTCAGCACAAAGAACGCCCGTGGTTTGAATCGAAAGACAAGCTGATTGCGGACTTCTGCAAAGGGCGCAAGATCGGCAGCGACAGTCCATTTGAGAATACAAAAGACTTGCGTCACGAGTTTGACCAGTTGCGTATCGGCCTGTCTGAGTTCGAGCGGACGCGGTTCATCGAAGCAGGTCGGTTGCTGGTGCATGCCATCGAAGCAACCTGTCGACACCTGAAAAAGGGCGCGACCGATACCGAAGCCGTCGCTGAGTTATCACACCGATTATGGCGCCATCAACTTAGGCCCGTCCTCATGCAGGTGATGGCGGATGGTCGCGGGAAGCGCTATCGTCATTGGCGCGAAGATCAGGATCAGATCGAAAAATACGCCGTCATTTCGGTGATCGTCGAACGCGATGGACTGCATGTGGGTTGCACGCGAACTGTCAGCTTCGGTCGACCTCCAGCGGACCTGATGGTCGACTTTCGACGCGTGGCGTTGATTTATGCCACTGCACTTTTTTACTCGCAACCTGGTTGGACATTATCAAAGCTGATGCACCCGCTTGAGAATGTTTTCTCGAAGTTCGGCTGCGAGGATGAATGGAAGCTGGCCGACTTTGGTGCAGTGACCGGATACCGACCGACAGAATCGGTCGTCCTGCCGGAGAATGGGTTGAAATTAGCGAAGCTGACGCCTCTGCACTGGTATCCGACCGTCGGGCAGGCAAGAATTGGGGACACAATTCTGGTCAAAGATTCTGGCTTCGAATGGGCGACGCCGGTCGATACATGGCCGACGATGGAAGTCGAAATCAAAGGCAATCGATTCAGCCTGCCGGATGTGCTTCAACGCGACTGAAGTCGAGCTGGTCGGCTTTGCGCGTTCGCCTGTCCCCTGATGACCGATGATCTTCGAGGGCCTCGATGACCGTCTACCGGATTCCCGCACCGATTCAGAATGTTCTGAATGAACTCGCCCGTTTTGAGATCTGGCAGCAGTTGCTGATCATTCTGGCGGTTTTGTTCGTCTTGAATTTCATGCTGCAACTGATCGCCGTTCTGTTTGGGGGGGCGCCCAAGCCGATCGCGAAGCCGCTGAAGAAAGACTTCTCGAACAAGAAGCCAAAGGCTGCGAAGGTCAAGGCTCAGCTGCGCGAGGCGGGCCTTGCCGTTCAGCGAACCCCGTCCGCTGCTCCTGCGTCGATCCCTCTTGTCTCGGATGAGGAGGTCACAACGACGGCTATGCTTCCCAGGGCTACGCCTGTTGCGGTTGTGCAGTCCACATTGCCTGCGCCAAAGCTTGATACGCTGGATGATGTCTTGAGCGAACTGGAAAAACTCGATGCCCGCATCGGTCGGGATAAATCGGGCAGCGTGGTGATGATCTTCCTCAACGGCAAAGATCTCCCGCCGGGCATCCTCAACGGGATGAAATTTTTCCCGAAGCTGGAGTCTTTGCACCTGCGTCGAACGAATGTCAGTGACTTGGATGTGCCCGCAATCAACGCGATCAAGCAGCTCCGTTTTCTGTATGCGACGGAAACGCAGTTATCGAATGACGGGCTGGCGGCGATTAAGAAGGGGAATGGGAATTTGAAGGTGGAGGCGTAAGACAGCAACGAGATCAAACACTGGATTATCGACAATGAACGAGCAGAGTAGCTGGGGCGAAGCATCACGTCATGATCTCCGTGAGAGCATTGAGTTGTACATCACGGGGCAGGTACGCCTTGCGAAGTATGATTCGGAAGGCATCTTGGAAGGGTGTCGTGAAATCTACATTGATGATGAATGTCCTGAGGATGAACGAGAAGAATTTGTCGAGTTCGCATCTGATTTCATGACACGAGTCGTTGATGAATACATCACAGAGCAGGCCAACTGGCCACTAGAAACAGACTGCGATCGGCTCGATCGAGTTGAAGCGACATTGAGAGAGCAGGGGATCTTGCTCTGGCAGGTGTCACCCTGCTGCGACACATGCTCGGATGCAGAACTTCCCGATCGGATCGACCTGCTTGAATCACGCTATCCAGGTTTTCGCGATAACTGTCGAGGGTATTCTTTTTTTATCGATCAGAGCCTACCCGAGATGCTGGCCGAATCGACCGAAGTTTCTCTTTATTTGGCCTTTGGATGGTTCTCGCCAGACGGAAGTGATATTGCTCCAGAGGTATACAAGGAAAATGCCCTGTCTATTGCCAGAGAAGTCATCGATGCGCTGCGAAACGAAGGATTCGAAGTGGATTGGAATGGCGATTTCTCTCGTAAGTTCTGTCTTACCATGAACTGGCAACGACGGTCATTGCTTGAGTAGCTAGAGAATAAAGAAGCCCGTCACGATTCCCTCGCGACGGGCTTTGCTTCGAATCAATCAACTAACAGTTACCCACCCACAACCGCTTGAAACCGTTTCACGGCCTCTTCGATGTTCGCCCGCGAGTTGAAGGCGCTCAAGCGGAAGTAGCCTTCGCCGGCGGCGCCGAAGCCGGAGCCTGGGGTGCCGACGAGGTGGGCTTTGTTGAGGAGTTGGTCGAAGAAGTCCCAGCTGGTGGTGTTGCCGGGGGTTTTCAGCCAGATGTAGGGGGCGTTGACGCCGCCGTAGACGCGGATGCCGACTTTTTCCAGGCCTTCACGCAGCAGCTTGGCGTTGGTCAGGTAGAAGCGGATCAGTTCCTGGACCTGTAGCTGGCCTTCTGGTGAGTAGACGGCTTCGGCACCACGTTGAATGATGTAAGGGACGCCGTTGAACCTGGTCGAGGGGCGTCGGGTCCACAGGGCGTGGAGAGAGACGTCTTCCCCTTTGTCGTTCTTGGCGGTCAGTCCCTTGGGGATGACGGTGAAGGCACAGCGGGTTCCGGTGAAGCCTGCGGTCTTGCTGAAGCTGCGGAATTCGATCGCGACGTCTTTGGCCCCTTCGATTTCGAAGATGCTGCGCGGAACATTTGGCTCGGTGATGTAGGCTTCGTAGGCGGCGTCATAGAAGATGATCGCGTTGTTGGCCTTGGCGTAGTCGACCCACTTCTTGAGCATTTCGCGTGAGGCTACCATACCGGTCGGGTTGTTGGGGTAGCACAGATAGATGAGGTCGACTTTCTCCTGAGGAAGTTCTGGAGTGAAATCGTTCTCCGCAGTGACGGGGAGGTAGACGAGCCCATCATAACGACCTTGTGCATCGGCGGCACCGGTGCGTCCAACCATCACGTTGGTGTCGACATAGACCGGGTAGACCGGGTCGAGGACCGCGACCTTGTTCTTCATCCCGAAGATATCCAGGATGTTGCCGGTGTCGCATTTGCTGCCATCGGAGACAAAGATCTCGTCGGCGGAGATGTCGATGCCGCGTTGTTTGAAATCGTTGGTTGCGATGGCGTCACGCAGAAAGTCGTAGCCTTGTTCGGGGCCGTAGCCTTTGAAGGTCTCGCGGCTGGACATTTCATCGAGGCCGGTGTGCATCGCCTTGATGCAGGCGGCTGGCAGTGGCTCGGTGACGTCGCCGATCCCCAGACGGATGATCTTGGCTGAGGGGGTCGCGGCTGAGAATTCTCGAACACGACGAGCGATCTCAGGGAAGAGGTAACCGGCTTTGAGTTTCTGATAGTTGTCGTTGATGTAGGCCACGGGTCCAGGTCTCGACTTACGGATCATGAATGGAAACAGGAAACAAGCGGAAATTTTAGACGCTGCGAGTCGGATTTTGGAGCGAGGGGGAGGTTGAATTTGTACGCAGGGGCAAAAGTTCTGCTATGCTGGGATTTGATCAAAGTGATCATCGTAAAGAGAATTTAGCCACAGAGATCACAGAGATCACAGAGCGTCAAGAGAAGAGTTGAAAGTCAATCGAACTCTCCGGGTTTCTCCACACCATGCCTCTGAGCCCTCTGTGAACTCTGTGGCCATTCATCGACATCTAATTTTCAGACGAATACTGGAGCGCATCATGAACTGGAAAACATCACTGGGGCTGGCTGTTTTGGCTATTTCGGTCGGAGCCGTTGTTTCGATGAATGACTCGTCGACATCGCTGATCGCCAACATTCTTGAGGAGAAGAAGCCCGTGTATCGTCACTTTGTCATGTTCAAGTTTGAGGAGTCTGCCAAGCCTGAACAGATTCAGGGGGTTGTGGATGCGTTCAAAGCACTGCCTGGCAAGATTGATACGATCAAGGGCTTTGAGATGGGGACCAACGTCAGCCCGGAAGGTCATGACAAAGGCTTTACGCATGGCTTTCTGGTAACGTTTGATGACAAAGCAGGTTTGGAGAAATACCTGCCGCATCCTGCTCATAAGGAGTTTGGCGGATCGTTGAAGGGGATTCTCAAAGATGTGCTCGTGTTTGATTATGTGACCAACTAAATTGGCCGCAAAGCATTAGTTGGATCTCAAACCGGAGTCGTGATGAAGGTCAGCGATTGACTGACCTTCATCGTCCGGAGCAGTAGAACGGAACGAGAGAATGCCTCTTCGGTTATGGATGGTTGTGGCGGGACTGTGTTTGCTGTGGAATTCAGGCTGTGGTCCACGCCAACCGGGATTGCCGGCTTCAAAAGTGCCAGTTGTGACGAATTCGATTGGGATGGAGTTTGTGGAGATTCCGTCCGGGAAGTTCCTGATGGGTGCGATTCCGGGCGATGCGCTTGCAAACGAGAATGAGAATCCGCAGCATGAGGTGACGATCTCAAAGGCCTTTTACTTGGGGCGGTTCGAGGTCACGCAGCGTCAGTATGTCGACGTCATCGGAGACAACCCGAGTTACTTCTCAGCGAGCGGGCGAGGAGCCAATGACGTCTCAGGATGGGTGACAGACAACTTCCCCGTCGAGATGGTCAACTGGTTTGAAGCGAATCAGTACTGTGAGAAGTTATCGAATTTGCCCGCAGAGAAAGCCGCGGGCAGAACCTATCGATTGCCCACGGAAGCAGAATGGGAGTATGCCTGTCGGGCCGGGACGGTGACCCGATTTACGTTTGGGACTATCGCTGACCCGAATCTCGTGAACTACAAAGGCTATGTCGGTCGTACACAACCTGTCGGCTCTTACCCACCGAATGCCTGGGGTCTGCATGACATTCAGGGAAACGTGCTCGAATGGTGCAGCGACTGGCATACGGACGATTATTACTCGGTCTCACCAGCAGTTGATCCGCCCGGGCCGGAATTTTCGCCGGATGATGTGCGGGTTTTACGTGGAGGCGGGTATGCGTTTACACCCGCATCGGCAAGTTTTCGAGATGACATCCCGCCGCATTTTCGCGGGCCGGGTCACGGGCTGCGGGTCGTGATGGAGAGAAACTAGACGCAAACAAAGTTTGCCTGAGTGGAGACGCGGTTATCGGCTCAGCTCATGCCCGACTTGTTGAATCGCCTGGCTGGCCTGCGGTGGGTAAGCATTGACGGTCGTCAGGATGTGTTTGCGTTGCTCGAAGGTGATGCCGCCGTCGAGGGCGACGAGCATGTCAATATACTGGTCGACCTGGGACTGCGTGGGGAGGCCGGTCGCGAGGTCGATGGTGCATTGGCCGTAACTGTTACCGCCGCGGATCTGGACGTTGAGACCGTCGTAGGTTTCTTTCGACAGGCTGGTGGTTGGCAGGACGGCACCGGTCATGTCCAGGAGGGCGACTTTCTCGTTGATCTCTTTGATCGTGTAGGTCTGTTCGACGGTGATCGGCAGGGGTTGGTTGAGGTAGCGTCTTCGTGTCCAGGTGAAGCCGACGTTGACGACGGTGCCATTTTTCTCTGCTTTTTCGTCGTAGGGGAGCAGGCCGATGGTGTCGTCGATGAAGTTGGCCAGACCGTCGTGTTGCGAAGAGGCAGCAATTTGCATCATCAGTTGTTGCTTTTGTGCCTCAGGGATTTTTGCTAAGCACTTGTCGAGGAACTGCTCATAGCCGAGGATCTCTTTGATCTGATTGTCCTGGCCGACCCAGAATTCGAAGCCGTTATTGATCATGCCCTGATAAGGGAGAGCGGCTGTCGGAACGGGAGAATTAGGAATCGCGGAATCGTAGCTGAGAGACTTGTTATCGAGGTTCTGGGAGTATTTGACGTGGCTGTATTGGACGTCGAATTTCTTGTCATTCTCACGGATCTCATCGACGGTGATCGCCATCATGAGTTCGAGCGAAGACGTACTTTTCTTGACGCCCTTGATCGACGATTGCGACAATTCCTGCTGAACGGTCTTTTTGAGCGGGATGCGCATGCCGGGCTTGAGCTTGAGGCTCAAATCGGCTGGTTTGCTGTTTTGGAGCTTGGGGTCTGCATCCCGCGCGGACAGGGGGTCTGCCAGACCGAGAATGCCGTCGTCCGCTTTGTTACTTGCCGATTCACTGTTGCATCCAGCTAGCAGGCAGACAGCGACAAACAGGCTCAACCAATATGCACGGTTCATAAGAAGATCCATCTTCATCGAATACACGTCTTTCACGGGAGATGCGGTGCGAGTTATCCCTGCTCGCGCACGCACCCAAACGGAAGAATATCGGGCCGTCTCGACTGGTGAAAGACCAATTCGATTGCGCAAGATTCTGGCGGATGGGGAACGGTCGTCGCATTGGACGTAATCCGTTTGTTCAAAGAAGGGGACGCGGGATTCACGGGCATTTACAGTTCTGTTTCGTTTCCAGAACAAGTTTTTATGGCGGTGGAATTTCTTTCCCGAGTTCAGTGCCCGCGCGTCTATGCCATCTGTGTATTCTTTGCAAATCACCACAACATCTTTATCTGATTTACTCTACGAATCCATCCCGTCCTCGCCATCCGTCCCAGGTGTTAGATTAAGACCAGCCTTCTTGATCGATTCTTTGACTGGCTGGCTAGCGATTATTTTTAGAAAAATGTGATCGGGCATTCATTTTTGCTAAAGTTCCTGAGATGATCACAGGCGGGGCAATGACGAGCCCGGTCGACAGGCGATAGCTAAAGCTGGCTATCGTCGCACAATTTACTGCATCAATGAGCACTGCCACTTGAGACACCGTCCGGAGCGACACCGTCGCAGCAGCTGCTATCCCCTCAGGAAGGATTTGACCATGGACCAGGATTATCGCGTTATCGAAACCGATTCTCTGCCACCGAAAACTCTCGTGGCACCGTTCCGCTTCGCCCGCGAACTCCGACTGATGCTCAAGGGAACGACCTTGAACATCCAAAGCGGCAGCGATGAGAATATTTACGTCTCGAAGGATTTGTCGAAGTCATTTGATATGTGGCTGCAGCATCAGATGCTGCGGTCTCAGAAGTAGGGCATGTTGATGAAGCCCCTCGGTGCTGGTTCGAGGGGCGAGTGGTGGAGTCGCGATGAGTTTGACTTGCTGATCAAACGAAGTTTGCAGCGATCCCTCATCCGTCAGCGAAGCGCTGCCACCTTCTCCCCGAGGGAGAAGGATTAAATCGGAGAAGAATTAAATCCAACCGGTTTAGAACATGGTGGAGCCGTCGAGGGAGAGGTGGTCGGGGATGTAGCGGAAGGCGACCAGGCAGCGGTCGTCGCGGATGGGTTGGTTACTGCTGTAGAGATTGGTCGCGTCGATGAGGGAGCGGATCGCCTCGTTAGGACCGGTGGTGACGGGTTCCAGGCAATCTTCCAGGCGTTCGCGTCCGAAGATCTCGTTTTTGGTGTTCATGGCTTCGGTGATGCCGTCGGTATAGACAACGACCATGTCCCCGGGAGACAGGGTGATCGTGGCCTGGTCGTACGTGCTGTCAGGCATGATGCCGAGTGGTATGCCGGTGATTTGCGAACCGAGGACTGAAGTCTCGCCTGATTTTTTTCGTAGAACAGGCGGGAGATGGCCGGCGCTCGCGATCGAAAGTTCGTGGGTCCTGGGGTCAAGAATGAGCAGGACGAAGGTGATGAAACGAAAACCGACGCCGCTTTGAAAGATCTCGTTATTGAGGGCCTGAAGAGACAGGGCCATCGTCGGTTGAGCCAGAAGCTGGTAGCGGACGGCTGAGCAGAGTCTGGCCATCAGGAGGGCGGCGGGAACCCCTTTGCCGGAGACGTCGCCTTGAGTGATGGCGAGTCGTCCATCTGGAAGCGGGATATAATCGTAATAATCACCGCCGACGCCGAGGGCGGCTTCGTAGAGGTCAGCGAATTCGTAATTCGGCACTGAGGGCTTTTCCCGTGGGAGGAAGCCGAGTTGAATCTGGGTGGCGAAATCGATATCCCGCTCAAGATCTCGCTGGGTGAGGAGTTCTTCGTGAAGTCTGGCGTTATCCAGGGCCATGGCGGCTTGATTGGCAACGCAGACAAGGAGTTCGAGATCGCTTTTCGTGAACTCGCGGTTCATGTCGCGAGTATTCAGCTGGACGACGCCGGTCGCAGTATCGGCTTGCGAGAGGAGAGGCGCGCAGATCATCGAGCGCACCTGCAGTTCTGAGAGGGATGTCGCATTTTGAAAACGAGAATCATCCTGCACGTCGGCGCTCAGGATCGCTGAGCGGGTCTGCATCGCACGGTCGATAATCGTTCGGCTAACCGGAATCGGTTCCTCGTCGTTCTGGAGACGATGCTTGCTCGCCCTGATCAGATTGCGGTTAGTCTGCGGATCATGGATGACGAAAAAGCCGGAGTCGGCATGTGGAAAGATCTTGAAGAGGACATTCAAAATCTTGGGAAGAAGCTGCTCGACATCGAGAATTTTCGAGATCGCTTCAGAGATTTCGAGGATGGCTTTCAGGACGTTTTCAGGATCGTTTCCGATGTGGAACGAGCCAGAGCGGAGATTTTCGAGTGTACTGATGATGGACGAGGAAGAGTCGAGGCCGTCGCGCTGTTCGGCATCACCTAAATTCTCGATGGAATAGGGCGTGCCATGTTGAAGATAGTGCATGAGTTCTGCGGTGTTCATGTGCTGATAGAACACAAACTTGACGTCGCAGATGCGGATCTGGTCCCGGTCTCTGAGCTTCATACGACCGTGGGTCGGGAGGTCGTTGACGAAGGTGCCGTTTCGGCTTTGCAGGTCTTCGAGGTAGAAGTGCCCAGACTCGTAAGCGATACGGGCATGCTGGCGCGAGACGGCGACCTTATCGATGACAATTTCGCAGCTTGGTTGACGTCCAATAGTCAACGGATATTCGTTGAGTTCAACGAACTGGTCTGCATCGCCTGAGAATTGAACGCGAAGAACCGCCACACCACGCTCCTGTCAGGCAGAGGTCCAATCAGCCTGTGAGGACAGATTAGCAGATAGGTGGAGGAAGAGAAACAGGAGAGTGGAGGGGGGATGAGTTAGGAAACGTAAGAGGAGAGTGCCTGAAGCGATCTCGTGACGTGTAGGTCGTTTGTTGCCTATACCCCAGCCTCATCCGCCCTGCGGGCACCTTCTCCGGGGGGAGAGGGGATGGGGTTGTGCGCTTAGTGCAATTCGCAGAGAGCCCTCATCCGACCTCGAAGACTCGGCCACCTTCTCCCCGGGGGAGAAGGAACTTAAAACCGCTCCCCGGGGGAGAAGGGACGGGATCTTAATCACCGACGCCGACTTCGATGTTGTAGGCGTCCTGGAGGAGGCGTTTTTCTCGTTGGTTGAACTGGATGAGGTGGTTCATCCAGAGCATCAGTTCCTGTTTCAGGGAATCGGCGGACGCTTTGAAGTTCTTGCAGCAATCGAGGGACGCTTTCAAGGACTTCAATTCGGTGACGAGAGTTCGCTGTTCCTGGCGGATTTTCAGGACGGCGGAGTCCCAGCTGGGGTGTTCGTGGAGAACTTCCTCGTAGAGTCCCTGGATGTCACGAAGTCGATACTCAGCGGGGAGGGTGTCGAGCAGCGTGTCGACGAGGGCGAGGATCCATTTTTTGTTTTCGTCGGAAGCAGGTTCTTCGAGGACGTCACTGAGGTCGCCCAGGAGAAGGTACTCCAACATCGTCAGGTCATTGAGCTTGCGTTGGCGGGCTGCATAAGCCGGGGTGGTCGACGTCTGGATCATGAGAGAGCTCCTTTTGGCGGATGGCGCCGCCGCGATCAAATGCATCAACCAATTCTGATACATCTTTTTCGAGGAGTCAATTGTTGATCTTGCTGTCGAGGTGTGATCCTGGGAATTGGCAGAATGCGGACAAAGCGGGATTGACGGGGTGGGAAGGTGGAGGCGGAATTTGTCGTGAGGAGAGAAGGAGTCTGTAGAATTGAACGCGACAGTCAATTCGCAGAGATCCCTCATCCGACCTCGAAGACTCAGCCACCTTCTCCCCGGGGGGAGAAGGAACTTAAAACCGCTCCCCGGTGGAGAAGGAATGAGAACGGGGAGACTAGCGGGTGGAGATTTGGTCGGGGGTCCAGGTGTAGTTGAGCATGCGGCGGCCGTCGACCTGTTCGGCTCGGAGTTTGAATGTGAAGTCGGTCAGGCTGCCGGGATCGTCGACGAAGAATGTCTTCTTGATGGACTGACCGCCGTCGAGTTTGGTGACGCTTTTGTATTGTCGACGCCGGCCACGAACATCCAGGGAGCAGCGGAAGTCGAGCAGCTCCGCGGGAGAAGTGTTGTTGAAGATCGTCTGTTCGACGATGAGTTGATTGTTTTTGGCGTCCGGGATCACTTCAACGGAAATCTCGACGTCACCCATCCCGATTTCGTAGTCGCGGTAAATAGTGAAGGCGAGCTGGCCGTCTTCCATTTCGAACTCGATGGGGATCAGGCGTTTCCCCAGGGAGGTTGAAGCGGGGAGCTTGATGGTGAAGGGCATCCGAAATTCTTCGCCTCGGGCCAGCCCCATGCGGAAGACTTTGGGATCGACATCCCACTCCTTGGGAGGCTTGAAGTTAAGAATACCCGAGGTGCCTGTCGAGAATGTATTACGGCCGACGATCGCGTCGTGATGATAGGCTGTAGAACTGGGGATCTGGCCTTTTTCAAACTTGACGGACATCATGAAGCGGACGAGTGCCTCGGAGACATTGGTCAGGATCTGCGGATGAGCAGTGACCGGAATTCGCTGGCCGATCCGTTTCACCAGAGGGAGGCTGGTTCGCTGGCCCCAGATGGTGGTGAGTTGGACATCCTCTCCGAGGTACATTTCTTCGATGAGAGGGGATTCCTCGGTCGAGCTGGGATTCCAGATGACCAAGGTCGCCTGGCCTTGTCGAGAGAAGATGTAATTGATACTGCCATTGGGAAACTGCATCGAGCCGAGATAGTCAGAGCCACGGAGCGCCAGGGCGATCGTTCGCCAAGGGAGGAAGAGTTCGGTCGGGGAACCATCTTCTCGCAGGAGGCCGGTTTCCGGATCGAAGATGTCGGTCATGAAGATTTTTTCCGCACCGCCGACTTTGGCTGCGATCATGCGTTTGACTAGATCCGACGCTCGGGTTTCCATCAACTTTGGGGGAGTCGACTGGAGAGGAGTGGAAGTCAAGTGGACCCAGCGTTCGAAGCCGTGACCTTCGGTCGATTGGAGTTTGTCGCTGAGCTGTTCTGGATTGAGTCCCTGTTGACTGTTGAGGGCGAGAAAGAACTCATTTGCTCGTTCGGACGTCGGGATGGGTTGCTGCCAGTCCCAGGAGACGCCGATGTTGGTATCGCGTCCGATGCGATCGAACTCTGCTTTGATGTTCGATAAGGTCACCATCATGTCGCTGCGCCCCATGAAGGATTTATCGCTGTCGTCGCCGAGCTGCCAGATGCGGACATTCCCAGAGTATTTGGCCATGACATCATCGATGGAATACTTCCAGAACGGGATTGGCATCGTGAAGATGTTACTCACGCCTTCCCAGTCAGACGGGAATTTGTTGCGGAGTTCCATGGGTGGATGATTGAGTAACCCGACGGTGCTAATGCCTTTTTCTTCCAAGCCGCTCAGGACGCTGCCGAGGAACATCTGTTTGTTGGAATCGTGCTGGCCTGCTCGATCCCACATGGGGTACTTGATCCAGTTGATCCCCGATTCGACCATAATCGAAACGAAGTCGGCGGCTTCGAGCTGGTCAGCTCCATGGGGAACGGCCAGACCGAATTCGCCCTGCAGGCTGGCTGTCTTGACGAGATCAAGAACAACGAAGGACGTCTCCTTGCGCATGATGACCTGGCCTTCCCGCTGGAGTTGCGAGGAGACTCGATAAAAGCCGGGGGGCTGAGAGGGGATGTCCCAGACGATCGCTTTTTGAAGCAAGGCGGCTTTGTCTTCCTGGAGTTCGCGGTTCGGCTTGAGCAGTAAAGTCCGACGGGCAATCAGCCTGCCGTTGACGTCATGAGCTTTAAGAAAAAGCTGATAGACGTAGTGATCGTTCTCGGTGCCGGAATCGAGACCGGTCACGTGAGCGTTGACGCTGATCGGGGTATCTGTTTGTCGAAAGTGAGTCGTGAAATTACTTTCGAGGAAGAAGCGAGGAAGCTTGCCCAGCCAGATATCATCCACCCAGGCAGTCCCTTTGATGTCCATTTTGTCCGAGTGAACCAGATGGACGCCAATGACGGCAAAGCGGACCCCATCCATGGGGGAAATCGGCCCGACCTGGATGGTCTGCCAGTCGTCGGAACTGCCGGAGACAGGTTTGCTCAAGGTTCGCTGGATGCGCTCGCGACGATCATTGAGGAATGAAAGCGAAATCATGACGGCGTCGT
>SXPC01000074.1 GCA_005778225.1 Planctomyces sp.
ATTCTGATTGTTGGCGGTTTCATTGTCAGTACGCTCTTATTCAGTCTGCGTGACCTGTGGACAGAGCAGAGCAACTATACGCCGCTTGAATATGTCGATGGAACGATGTTCGAGAACGAGTATCACCTTTTCAACTGGCCGATTTCTGTCTCCTTGTTTGTCATGATTTCCTTCTTGAGGGTGTATCGATTTACGACTTACCTCGATACTCGCATTCGACACGAAGGATGGGATGTTGAGCTGAAGCTGCGATCGTTAGGCCAGCACTATTCATGAAACTATTTATCTCAATCCTGACGGTCGTGTTGTGGCTGACATCAGGCTCACTGGTGTCCTCGGCTGACGTTCCGTCATCCAGTGAAAATGAGGTCGCGGAGAAGGCTCTGTCTGATTTTCCCTGGTACGACGCGAAAACAGAGAAATTCAAGCCTTTGACGATCCCTCGTGAGGAGCGTACTCGTACTAATTCCAGCGGGGATCTGAGCGCCGCGTCGCTGCTGTTACGGACAGTGATGTGGATCTTGATTTTCGGGGCCTTAGTCGTGCTGGCAGTTCTCATCTGGCGTGCCCTCTCGGATCTTCCCCCGCCCCCTGATTCTCAATCTGAACCGGAAGAGACATTCCGCAAAGAACGACTGGAACTTCTTCCCGAAGTCGCGCGCGGTGTCACTGATTTCCTCGGCGAAGCACAGGCCAAAGCCAATGCGGGTGATTTCAATCTCGCCATGATTTATTTCTTTGCCTGGCAGCTTCTGATGCTCGATTCGAATGAGGCGATCGAACTGGAATGCGGCAAAACGAATCGGCAGTATCTGCGCGAGGCGGCACGAGCGAATATCAATTCTTACTCAATCTTCGAGCAGAGCATGCGTCATTTCGAGGACGTCCTCTATGGCGGGCAGACTCTCGACCAACACCACTTTGACGCTGTCTGGCAGCTTCGAAATCAGTTTCGCACGGAGCCCACCTCGACAGCGAAGAATAAGCGTTCGGCCACTCCGACCAAAACCTCCGAACGAATGGCAGCAGGAGGAGTACGATGATGTGTCGCCTTCTCATGCTGATCATCGTGCTGGTCTCGACTACGGGATGCCAGATGCTCGATACGACGTATGGGTCTTATCGCGGTCCTAGTATTAACGGGATACGGGTTTTCGTAGAACTTCTGCGAGACAAAGGACACCGCGTCGATGTCTGGCCTTCCCTGAATGAAAGACTGTATGAGGATTACGAAGTCATCATCGTCTTTCACAATGAGTTCAGTGGACCTGAAACCAAATCGGTCGAAGAGATCTGGTCATTGGCTGAGTTAGGCGCGTGCACGAAGATTCTTTACATCGGCCGCGATCTGGATGTCGCGGCTGACTACTGGAACGCCGTCTCCAAGCAGTATCGCGAAAAGGGTGATCAGAAGAACGCCGATCTTGCAGCATCCACAGCAACCGACGTACGCAGCGAAACGACGTCAGATCTTTCCAGGAAGTTCAAAGACGAGCACAGCAATTGGTTCTTTGACATTGATGGTCCCTCCAACGGGATAAGAACCGTCAAGCATGTCACCCGTCTGAATGAAGACGGTGAGGTTGATTCAGAAATTCCCTGTGATTGGCAGTTGTATCGAAAGATGATTCCTCCCAAAGAGAGTATTGTCCTCTGGCAAACAGCTGAGGACGAAGAACCCGTCTTGCTTTGGAGTGAGTATGATTCGGTTGAGGTTTTCGCCTTGAGTTCCGGGTTCCCGTTACTCAACGGAGCATTGATCACTCCGGAGAATCGAAAACTGGTCGACGCACTGGAAAAAGAAATCGCGATCAGCGGGAAGGTTGCCGTCATCACCAGCAGTCACTTGGAGGAATTTGGCAAACGCCCCAGTTCCTGGCAGTTTCTGCAGGTCTTTCCTCATCCCTGGATCGTGGCACATTTCGTGATTTTCGTTGTCCTGTTTTGTCTGGCTCGATTTCCTATTTTCGGACGCCCCAAGCGGACTGTCTCTCGGGATGTCAAACGCTTTGGCGCGCACGTGGAAGCGATGGCGGATCTTTTGAGACGAACCAGACAGCGCGACTTTGCCCTTAAACAAATTCAGACATGGCACGATCAGCAAACAAAGCATCGCAAACGCGGAGTGAATAAATCATGAACGACATTGAGCCGACATCCGAGAACACACTACCTGTCGAAAAGCCAAAAGAGCGGATTCAGCAGGCTTATGAAGACATCATGCAGCAGGTCTCTAAAGTCTATGTCGGACAGGAAGACTTCGTCCGTCTGACGCTCGTCGCATTGATGGCTGGCGGACACGTTCTCATTGAGAGTGTGCCTGGCCTTGGTAAGACACTGCTCGTGCAGGTTCTGGGAAAAATCCTGGGCTGCCAGTTTCAGCGGATCCAATTTACCGCTGACCTGATGCCTTCCGATATCACTGGTCAGCCTGTGTATGACCAGCGCACCTCCGAATTCGTCTTCCGCCCAGGTCCGATCTTCACGCAGATTCTGCTGGCCGATGAGATCAATCGCTCTCCTGCCAAAACGCATGCGGCTTTGCTTGAGATCATGCAGGAAAAGCAGGTCACGGTGGATGGAAAATCTCGCCCGATCGCGCCGCCGTTTCTCGTTCTCGCGACGCAGAACCCGGTTGAATCTGAGGGAACTTATAATCTTCCGGAAGCCCAGTTGGATCGATTCCTGTTTAAGCTCGTTGTTGATTACCCCACTCAGGACGAAGAAGACCAGATCCTCAAACTGCATTGCCAGTCTGAGTCGATTCCTGAGAAGATCATGACCGCCGTGCAGGCGATCATGTCACCGGAACTGATTATCGAACTGCAGGAGGCTTGTCGCGAAATCCATGTGGATGATCGAGTCATCACGTACATCAACGCCATCGTCCGCAAGACTCGCGAATGGCCGGCGTTCTACATGGGAGCGAGCCCTCGCGCGGGGATCGCGTTACTGGCAAGCAGCCGGGTTCTGGCTGCGTTCGCGGGACGCTCTTATGTGATTCCTGATGATGTCGTCGAACTCGTCATTCCTGCACTTCGTCACCGCGTCATCCTCTCTCCCGAAGCAGAAGTGGAAGGCGTAACGGTCGAGAAGTCGCTGGCTGCCCTGCGCAGTTCGATCGAGGTTCCACGCCTATGATCGCCCCGACGCGTCAACTGTACCTGTTAAGCCTGATCCCCTTGATCATGACGTTTGCCCTTTATGCGGTGCCGTCGATGACCTGGGTCGTTTTGGCGATTGATGTCGCGCTGCTCTGCTTTGCACTCTATGATCTGCTATCGCTGCCTGGACGGAACCTGATTAACGTCCAGCGTGCGATGAAGTCAGTCGCGACGCGTGGCGAAAAGCATGAGTTGACGTTGATCGTCCAGAATCGCACGAACCGAACTTTGTCGGTTCAGATGCGTGACGACTTCGACCAGACGTTTCAGACAGAAAATAACGTCATCAATGCAACGCTCGAACCTCGATCACGCAACGCCTTCTCGATCGACCTGATCCCTGCGCGTCGCGGTGAGTTTACCCTCGGCCAGGCGCACGTCATGGTTGTCAGTCGTGCAAAGCTTTGGAAAAGCTATTTTCGCTCGGGGCAGACGCAGGTTCTTCGTGTTTATCCTGCGCTCAAACAGATCAGCAAATATGCTCTTCTGGCAAGACAGAATCGCATGTCCTTGCTGGGACTCAGAAAAACGCGAAGAGCTGGTTCGGAGAACGAATTCGAGCGCCTCCGCGACTACACCCCCGACGACCGCTACCGCGCGATCGACTGGCGTGCGACGTCACGCCGCCTCAAGCTGACCGTCCGTGATTTTCAGACAACGCAGAGCCAGCGTGTCATCTTCGCGATCGACTGCGGTCGCATGATGGTCAACGAGTCCAATGGCTTTTCCTTGTTTGACGCTGCCATCGACGCCGCTCTGACGCTCAGCTATGTCGCGTTGAACGGGCACGATCAGGTCGGGCTGATGTGCTTCAATAGCCAGGTTATTCGCTGGATTCCCCCCAAGGCTGGTCGAAGCCATTTGAATACGCTCGTCCACGCGGTCCACGATGTCGAACCGGGCTTTGTTGAAAGTCGCTTTGATGAAGCCTTCCTTCATCTTCATCGACATTGTCGAAAACGCTCGCTGGTGATTCTTATCTCGAACGTGATCGACGACCGCAACGCCTCGAGCATCGAGATGCACACCAGCAATCTTGTCGGTCAGCATCTTCCCTTAACAGTGCTGTTCCGAGACCCGGAGCTTTTCAAACCCGTCGAACATGCCTGGGAAGCAGGACCGGAAAACCTTACCAGTACCAACCTCTACCGAGCCGCTGCCGCTGCCGATATTCTGTCGTGGCGGGAAAAGACACTGACCGAAATGCGCCACGCTGGCGTCTTGACGCTCGATGTCTCCCCCGAAGACCTGACCGCACCGCTGATCAACGAATACTTCCAGATTAAGCAGAAGTTGCTGCTTTGACCTCAATGACGCGCTGACGCTTTTTCTGCCTGATCGATGGCTTCTTCCAGCCAGTGCTGGAATATCAACGCATCGCGTGGCTTATTGAACTGTCTGGCTCGAGCACGCCTCAGCCCTTCAATTGCCGCCTGAGAACAGATCGTGACCAGACCGTCCATTGCTTCCTGCCAGATTACTGGTTCGTCATCAACAAGTGCTTCAACAAGCACGGGAACCGCTGATTCTCGGCGACTCTGCCAAAGAATATTCAACAGAAAGACTCGCAACGATAGATCGTTCACTTCGTGATACTTTACTGACAGTTCCGGGATAATGTCCTGGGACGTTTCCAGAAGTCCAAAAAATGCGTTCTCAACGTCACCCTCTTCGTACATCGACAGATAGTATTCAATATGTGACTCGCGTCCTTCCATTGAACTCACCAAACTTTCGATCGGGTAAGACATTTTTCGTTTAAACTCGAAGCCATGACACTTTCGCTGGGGACATGTTCGCTGAGAAGCTCATTCAGACCGCTGGGACATGGGGGGAGTTGGTATCTGAATCGTAGGAACCCTAATCATTCTCTATTCCCCACGCTCGAATCAACAACCCATCGATCAAGGTTTAACCACGATTGGTTCTTCGCCCTCTGACTTATTTTCTGACTCCGATTGAATTTTCCACTTGCTCGCCAATGCTCCGCAGATGATCAACTGCAGCGGGTGGTAGATCATGATCGGCAGCAGAATCAGTCCCAGACTCGGGCTGGCACCGAACATGAGTTGAGCCATCGGGACACCCGTCGCCATCGATTTCTTCGAGCCGCAAAAGATTGCGGCGATCCGATCATCGGGCGTGAATTTGAGCATGTCGCAGATCATGCCGACCGTGTAGAGCATGATATAGAACAGGACGAGCGAAAGCACAAAGCTCGTCAGTAGCGCCACGGAGCCATGCTTCGTCCAGACTCCATACGCCATCGAATCGCAGAACGATGTGTAGACCAAGAGAAGAATGGTCAGTCGATCGATGACGCTCGTCGTGGCTTTGTTCCGCTTGGCCCAACCTGCCAGCCAGACGCGAGAGAACTGACCTAGGATTAACGGCAAGATAAGCCAGACCACCAAGTCCATCACGACACTTCCTATCGGGAAGCTCGCCCCGGTCCCATCCGCGACCAGCTTCAGCCACATCGGTGTCACGACGATCCCCAGCACGCTCGACAGCGTCGCATTGAAGACAGCCGCTGGGACGTTCCCACCAGCTGCGGCTGTTAATGCCACCGAGGAGGAAACCGTCGAGGGGAGTGCGCACAGATAGAAAATCCCCAATCGCAAGTCATCTGACAGCCACCCCTTCGTCGCGGGAAGTAACAGCAACCCGAGTAGCGGGAACACGAGAAAGACGCTTCCCTGGACGACCATATGCAGGCGCCAGTTCATTGCGCCCTGCTTCATCGCGTCAAATGACAATGCCATACCATGCAGGAAGAAGATCAGCGCAACACCTGCTTTCGTCAGCAGCTCGGGATGCAGCCAGCCCCCTTGTGCCCCCGGCCCGGGAAACATCCAGGCCAGCAGAATCGCCAAGCCCATTCCGATCAAAAACCAATCTCGTTTGAAGTTCATACAGGCATCATATCCAACGCCCTGCAGGGCGATAAGTGACCGTTACGACTTCATGCAGATGTGATAGAATGCTCCACTTATTCGTGCGTCATCACAACCTTTCGAGTGACCATTAGAAGACTTGGTCCCCATGTCATCAACGACCGATGAATCGCTTCCAACGCCGCGTGGCCTTCTGCGTCTGGCCCTTCTTTCCCTGATCGCAGGTCTGGCTGCCGGTCTCACGGGCGCCCTGTTTCGTCGATTCCTGGAAAGGGCTGACTCCGGACGCAACGCCTTCATCGACTGGGCACACGAAATCAACTGGCTCGGGATAAATCCACTCGATCACACGATCAGTCTTTGCCTCGTCATTGGACTGGCATCGGCTGCAACGACTTTCGCAGCCTGGCTAGTACGACGCTTCTCTCCCGAATCCTCGGGCAGCGGCATTCCTCACGTTGAGGCAGTTCTCAAAGGCGAAATCACGGCCGCGGGGGCAATTCTCATCCCGGTCAAATTCCTCGGCGGACTTCTTGCGATGGGATCCGGACTTGCCCTTGGGCGAGAAGGCCCGACTGTTCAAATGGGAGCAACCATCGCCCACTTGATCGGAAGATTCTCTCGACTCTCTCCCGTCGATGCTCGCATTCTTCTGGCGGCTGGTGCAGGGGCAGGCTTAGCAACAGCATTCAATGCACCGATCGCCGGGTCGATCTTCGTTCTCGAGGAATTGATGCGTCGTTTCGATACGAGAATCACCATCGCAACACTCGGCGCATCCGCAACATCCATTGCCATCTCGCAGTACTTCCTTGGCGTTCAGCCAGATTTCGTCGTCCCGGAATTATCCTATCCCGAGACGGGCTCACTCATTGCCTACCTCGTCCTGGGCCTATTCATCGGAGTAATCGGAGTCGCGTATAACTGGACGATCCTGACCATCTTCGCGATAGCAGGACGGCTCACTTCCATTCCCATCGAAGCCAAGGCAGGCGTGGTCGGTGGGCTCGTCGGACTATTGGCCTGGTTCGCACCGGACGTCGTGGGAGGTGGCGAACAGATCGTTCAGGACGTCCTGGATGGCAAGGTCGTCATGACATCGCTTGTCATGGTATTCGCGATCAGATTTCTCCTGGGGCCCATCTCCTATGCCGCTGGAACCCCTGGCGGACTCTTCGCACCCATGCTTGTTCTTGGCGCGATTGCAGGTCACTTCTACGGCTCATTCGCCAGCCAATGGTTGCCTCAGTTCGGCTCGCAGACAACGCCCTATATTGTCACTGGCATGGCTGCGTTTTTCACTGCCGTTGTTCGCTCTCCGGTGACTGGCATTATTCTCGCCATCGAACTGACATCGAGTGATACGCTGCTATTGCCGATGCTCGCAGCCTGTTTCACGTCGATGCTTGTCCCGACTCTGGTTCGCAATCCCCCGATTTATGATTCCCTGGGAGAAATTCAGCGTCGAAAGTAAATGTCAGGATCGTGGCAGTTTGTCAAAGTCGATCACTGGCTTAGCACTGTCGTTCGACTGACGCGTATAAACATCTCCGGGCTTGCCGGTCTCGTTGAAGAAGCCGCAGTTCTTCATGTAGAAGTGGCTCCCGTCCGCCCCGCCGGTGAAATCGAGACGATGCTTGCCGCCGCCGGTGGCATCGACTGAGAAGCGGGCCTTTGTGCATTCATGCCATTTCCCGTCAACGTCGCAAACCCAGGTGTTGCCGTACATTGCCTTGCGAGTCACGTTGCCGTAGGACGGATTGAAGTTTTCCAGGAATGAGTGGAAACGTCGCAGGTAGGTATTCGTTTTCGGACGTCGAAAACTCGCGATGAGACGCCAGTCGCCTGTTGCCTTGTCGCAGAACCACGATGTATAGGTCGTCGTCTCAGGACCGTCTGGCTTGACCTCGGTCAGGAAGCAATACGTTGCGTCAGCCTTCCAGGGATAGACCATGTAGCTCTGTCCGCCTGAGCCTTCGTTCCCAAATTCGCCGACGCGGACATCGGGGCCCGACGCCAGTTTGACGATCCGCTGATCTTCCGGGATCTCTTTGGGATTGTCTGTGCTGAATGGACTCCAGATCGAAAACAGCACCCGACGTTCCTGCGGACCATTGACCTGCATCCCGAAGTAACCTTCGCCGAAGCCGTTGGCCATAAAGTACGAGCCCTGGACGTCATCGCCTTTGGGAACGGTGATCTCACTGTAGGCATATTGGATCTTCTGATCCTTCGGCATCTCATAAGTCAGGTGGACTGACGGCCCACGACGTCCCCAATAGAACATGTTGCCGTCATTGGTCTTTACATAATCGAGCTTAAGCCCTTGATCGTCTGACGCGACGACGACGTCACGAATTTCTCCAAACGTGCGGCCTGCTTTCTTCTCGCCCTGAATGTCAATACGCACGTAACCAGCGTCTTTGAGTTCGACTTGTCCAACGGAAATCGTCGAGAACTCCGTCTTCGAGACACTGACGGGAAACTTCTGATCGCCCACGTGGACGATGAATTCCGACGTCCCTTCTGACACCCGAGCGTTGAGCGACAACGTGACTTTGGCCGGCTGATTGACATGAAAGTAGACCGAGTAAACGTCTTCAGAGTCACCCCACGCCAGCATGCCATCGCGTCGAATTCCGCGACCTTCTGAGGAGGGCGCACTCCGGAATGCATTCCCACCCACGGGAACCGACCACTCGGCAGCCTGCAAAGCCGAGGTCAAAAGCAGAAGAAAACAGAACACATTTGATCGAACGGAAAATCGTGACACCGTGCATCTCCCAACTGTCTCGCGATGGCAGGACGCCTGCGCTATGAGGCGTCGTCCCATTCAGTCTCAGCGAAACAATTTTTCGTCGCAACACGAAGTCAGGCAATCATCGAGCAATCTGGGCGACTCACTTGGCACATTTTACATTGGTTGATCAATAACGGTACTTCCTGTGCAAGCAAGTCTGCATCCATCGCGACTTTCGGCAAACGGGGCATTATCACGACTTAAAAGCGTGAAGCAGCACGAGTCGACTTGGAATTGATCTTTATGTCATTTGTATTTCCTCGCCCCATGACACGGACAGGCAGCGCGACAACTTCTCCCACCTTGGGCAGCGGCGTTCCCCGGTAGTGCATCCGTCGGACCGTATTGCCATAGAAGTGTAACGGGCGATAAGGACGACTCTCGATCGGCGTCGCCTCAATCTGCTTTTCCAGTTCCCCGGTGGCAACGACGACTGGCAACCAACCTGGTTCGCGAGTTCGTGGTTCAGCTGCGTACGATCCGCCAACATGTCCGAGAAGACAAACTCCGATCACTGCCAGGATGCGTTGCCAACGCGAGTGTAGGCGTCCATTTGTCATGCGTGCTATCTGAATCATATATTCCGATTCTACCGTCTCGATGAGTTGTTCATTTCGTTACGGGGCAAACGAGGTCTCGCCTGGCCACGACTTCATTCTCAAGCATCGGCAGCCTTCGAAAGACTCGTTGAAATCAATTCGCATGGGCGCAGATGATCCGCAGGAAACAATATGGACAACTCCCCAATCCCGAACATTGCGCACAATCTGACCCGTTGGTTGACTGCTGACGGGCCAAGGCATCAATCTGTTACAGACCAAAAATCGTATGATCAATCTCCAGGATTGTGAGTACTGCTTTCACAATCCCCATCAAGCCCTCGCCAGCAATCAAACCTGATGACAGAGCAAAGTTATATCGCTCGACTTGCTTCGGAGCGACTGCCAACCAGATCAACCAGATCAGCATCCCGTAGAACATCACGAGGGAAAAGTGAGCAGGGATGATAAAGGCAATGCCGAGCGCCAGTCCGCTGGGAACGAAGGATTTGATCGACTTGATTCGTCCCAGGCAGGCGAGTAAAAAACCGATGACTGCCGCAATGACAATTGCTTGCGGTGCCATGGCAGGCAAAGCACTAAATCCTTCGTTGAGGACTTCAGCCATCGCTTTCCATGCCATTGCAGCTGGTGCTGGCATTTGTTCGCTGCCGAGCTTATAGGCTTTTGTAAAAACGTAGTAGACCGGCAAGCAAAAGATAATTCCAAAAACGATCCCGCATAGCTGCGCAATGAGCTGCTTTTTGGGACTCGCCCCTAAAAGATGTCCCGTCTTCAAATCGGTAATCATATCGCCCGCCTGGGAGGCGCCAGCCGAGGTAATCGCAGCGGTCATCAAATTGGTCGTCAGAGAACCAGGTGCCAGACCTCCAAAAACCAATTGTGTAACTTTCCCCATTCCGCCAATTGGATTGATGTCTGTTTCTCCGACAGAACGGCATGCAACGATCGAGAGGATCGCAGAAAGGAAAATTGCGATGAGAACCAGATACCACGCAATTCCGAACATTGTCGACGTGATCACAGTTGTCAGAATCGTCCCCAGAGTCAGTCCACCAATGCACCAGGACAAAGGGACATTTTCCGAGCGATTCGGTTCTGTATCTAAATCGTTCTTGGCTTCAAAGATCATCTTGAAGGCGTTGAAAAATGTCTTCCAAGATAGCAGAAGCGCGCCCAGCGCTTCAGAGACCATCAACGCGACACCTGGCCATAAGAGCCAGCCGCGTGGCCCGTCAGCATAGGACATGACTTTTCCCGGAGCCCAGCCTTGCTCCTGGGCGATTGGTCCGAGAATTCCCCAAGAGATAATTGCTCCTGCCAACAGCGAGAGAACAACTCGCGGTCCAATCAGAAATCCTGCTCCGAGCAGCGAAGGTCCCAGGTAAACGGTAAAACCCCATGTCGCGAGAACACCCAACCATGCGATGCCTGGAAACCATTCATGCAGCGGCGGCGACTCGAAGGCAGGAATGAAGTGGGCCGCGAGTGATAAGGCTCCCGCGATGACTCCGAAGATTAGCAGTACCCACGCCTTTGAAGTGGCTTCACCTGCGTTGCTGTTCATCGCCAGGATTGTCTCAGCGGTGGCAGTTCCTGATGGAAATCGCAGTTTTTCCGTGACGACCATTTGATGACGCAACGGGATTGCGAAGAATACGCCGAGAAATGCTGCGGAGATCGTCCACAACAAAAGATGAAACCAGTGGAACTCAATCCCCAGCAACATCAAGGCTGGGATCGGAGCCACAAGTCCAGCTGCCGACGACATATACCCGGCAGCTGATCCGGCCGTTTGAACGGTGTTTGTCTCCAGAACCGAAAGTTTGCTTTTAAACACAGAAAACAATGCGTAGGCGATGACGGCTGATGTGATCGATGCTCCGAACGTCCAGCCGATTTTCAAACCAATGTAGATGTTCGTGCAAGCAACAACTCCGCCCACAACACTCCCCGCCAGGATGGACCGAATGGTCAGCTGAAGTTCACCTGATTCCGGGAAGTAAAGTTGATCGCTTGTTGCGGAAGTTTCCAGTACATCTGCATTGTCGCCTTCGATACTCATCGGTACGTCGTCAGCTTTCGTTTGTCGGAGAAGGTGTGAGCGGTTCGCGGTTCTATCATAAAAGAATTCATGAAAGATCAATACTACAGCTGGGCCTCATGAGTCATTGTTTCTCGACTTAAAATGGCCAGATCATGCAACGATTGAACAAACTCCAACATGTCACTGGCCGGTCGTTGTCTTCAACGACTGCAGATACACGTCCGCCAGTTCTTCTGGCAGAACCCACTCGACTTCGCCTTCGATTCCGTCCATTAGCTTTTTCATCTTCTCCATGTCGAATTCCCAGTTCTGGATGAAGACGATGCCGAATTTCGGGTCGCGTCGGCGGATCATCCGCGTGACTTGTTCCTCGGTCTGCTTTTCCGGAACCGCGTCATTCAAGAAGTGAAACGTCGGGATGCCATCGGTCAGGTAAGGTTCATCGCGCCACCACTGGCGTCCATAGCCTTCCATCAGGCAGGTCATCCCTTTGAGTTCGCGGGCGACGTCTGCAAACTGCGTCCCTCCACGCTCGCCGACGATTGTTCCCCAGTACCAGCGAAGGTTCAGCTTCTCATTAAACTGATTGGTGAGCTGATGATACTGCTTCAAGATCTCCTGCTGATGCGAGCCATACGCTTCCCCATAGTGCAGAGGATACATGTAGCCGATGCCGCTGACAGCACAGCCGAAGGAATCCATCGGAGTCAGCGAGTCGTAATAGTAGTCGAGCAGCGGAGCATGCAGCTGCAGCATCGCGGGCCCCATGGTCCACGCAACCGGGAACTTGCCACGCAGCGGGCTGCGCCAGTATTTCTCGGTCGGCATGAAGTCCAGCCAGAGATTCATGTTGTCCCCGTCACTGACGAGGATGCACAGGTAGCGTTTTGCAGGATCGTAAGTCAGCTTGCGGGTTTCAAGATGCTTCAGTGGCTGTGTTTTGTGATCCCATCCTGTCCAGACAGAGAGGTTCGTATGCCAGTCTGTAGGCACCAGGAACTTGCCATGATCGGAGAGCAGTTTGACCCCTAAGCCCTCGCCAATTCCCGAGTCTTTGCCCCCACTGTTTGGATAGCCAAGCACCGGGATATTCACCGGCATCTGCTTGAGCATTTTCTTGAAGTCTTCGAGATCATGATCAGTGGTGAAGTCGTCCTGATAATCTTTGTTCGAGATCCAGAACGTAAAGATCTTGTGCTCGACGAGATAGTCTCGCAGATGCCCATTGATGTTCGGCGAGAAGATCGCGATCGCAGTCTGATTCATCTGCGGCCAGAGGTTTTCCCACGCCCACTGGTAGGCTTCGATGTTTGTTTTCCAACGGCCACGTGTATCTTCAACGGGATTCAATCCATACTTCTCGACATCGGATGGATAGGCCATCGGGATTCCGCGTACCGAGGAAATCATGGTTGCAATATTGATGCTCGCCGGGAAAGCAGGATCGATGACGACCACGTCGCGAATTTTGTATTGAGCAATCAGCTCCTCGATCGACTCGATGGGAGTATACGACTCGACGTAATCTTTCTCTGTCAGCCAGTCGAGCCAGACTTGATCGATCGGGTCGCGCCGTCCTTCTTCAACAATCGGATTGATCCGATTCCGACTGAGAATCAGATACAGCTCCGGTTTCTCGCGGTTGACCAGCCCCTGAATGGAAGCAATGAAAGCCTGCGTCTCACGTGGCAGCGACAGGGCATTGAAGACGAACAGTTTGTCAGCAGGTTTTGCAGAGCGAGGAAAAACAGCCGGCAGCTTGTCTCCACTGGCATCGACTGGCCGCGAGGGGTAGACAGGAGCATTAAACGTGTCCTGTCCACGAGCACAATCGGCAGATGCCATCAGCATGAGCGTCATAAAGCCAGCGTAATACAAACGAACGAAGCAGTTTGATGTCATCGACAAATTTATTCCCATGAGGATCGCGTATTGATCTCATGAGATTAGAGGACGACCTGGCCACCAACAAGACACGAGAGGCATTTTTCCCGATGCCTCTCGGTCGACATGCCGGATGAACTCACCAGTTACTGTTGCCCGTACACTGCAGGCGCTTTCCAGTCTGCGGGCTTCTCATCTCGTTCATTGTGAGGCTTGGCAGCCGACGCAGCGATCTCTTCGTAACGGGCGATCAATTCTTTGAGTTTCTCCGGCTGCTTCTCAGCGAGATCCGTTTTCTCATTGATGTCTTCCCGAATGTTGTAGAGTTCATAATTGCCTGCGACCTCTTCACCTTGATTGCGGGCGCGACGTCCCTGTTGACCGTTTCCTTTCTTGACGAGTTTGTAGTCGCCGACGCGGATGGCTCCGTTATTTGGTGTGATGTTGTGAACTGTCTCTGTTCGTGGCGACTTCGCGCCATGGGCGATCACATCCCAGACATCATGACCATCAAGTGGTTTTGATTTCGCCGTTGAACCGCCGGCGAGTTTGATCAGGGTCGGGAACAGGTCCACGATATGAATCGGCTCATCGACGACTGATCCTGACTTGATCTTGCCTTTCCAGTTCGCAAACGCGACGACACGGACGCCTCCTTCGTAGACAGTCCCCTTGCCCGCTCGAAGTTCACCATTATCGGTCAGCTGACCAGGATTAGGACCACCGTTGTCGCTGGAAAACAAAAACAGTGTGTTCTCGATTTCACCCTGCTCTTCCAAGGCGGCGACCACATCACCTACCGCCTCATCCAAGATGTGGAGCATCGCTGCGTATTTCTGGCGATTTCCTGTGAGATCGGGGTACTGATCAATCACTGCCTTAGGTGCCTGAAATGGCGAGTGAACGGCATTAAAAGGAATGTACAAGAAGAGCGGCTTGTTGCGATTTCGATCCTTGACGATCCGCGTTGCTTCCTTGCCGATGAGCGTCGTTGAGTAGCCATCATCGTGATTCGCCTGATCGTCTTTGTGCCAATCGTGCCCACCGTCGCGGTCATGGGAGTTGTAATCAAGGGCACCATTGTAATGTCCATACTGATGATCAAAGCCGCGGCTTGTTGGCAGATATTCACGCTTGGCATGCCCCAGATGCCACTTGCCGACGATCGCTGTTTCGTAGCCCGCCTCTTTGAGTGCCTGCGGCAGAGTGTATTCATCAGTATTGAGTCCATAGTCAGCCCAGGGACGCACCACACCAACCTGGAGCCCATAACGGAGCGGATAACGCCCGGTCATCAACGAAGCCCGAGTCGGCGAACAGACCGGCTGGACATAAAACTGAGTTAATTCCGCACCACCTTTGGCAAGCTTATCAAGGTTCGGAGTCTTGATTGGACCGCCACGCCAGCCAACGTCATCACGTCCCAAGTCGTCTGCCAGGAAGTAAACGATATTTGGCTGCTTCGCCGCAGCTTGCCCAGCAGTACAAATGCTGGAGAACAACCCCATCGCAACGACAAGAGTCATCGCACATCGTAATGAAACCAGCGAACGCAACGAAAAGCAAGAATCCATGGAGAACTCCAAATATGAAACCAACTGGCGGAATGTATTGAGACGGACGCCAGACAATGATCTGCCGATACCGTGAAATAGGACAGTTCCGCGAGAAGCCACGGCGAAGTCAGTCTTTCAGGGGGGCGATGTCATCCATCTCAATGAGTTTGGCAACATTTATGCCTCACGCAAGAAAACGATGTAAAACCTTCGCTTCCCGCTGACGCAATGAAAGCATGATTCCGTGGGCGACAAAATCGCTGGAAATCATTTCCGAATTTGGTGATCGTTCATTTATGCTAAGACAAAGTCGAATCACGCAGGATCTGGATTCCACACTGGAAAGAGCTCGATGCACACCAAGACTCTCCGAAAGCTGACCGCGTTCCTGCTGTTACTCATCCTGACGACCGAAATGAAATCGCAGGAACCTCTCGCGGGTAAGAGCAAGGAAGTGATTTACGGTCACAAAGACGGACTCGCGATGACGTTCGATGTCTTCGAACCAGATGGCGAGCCCAATGGAGCTGCCGTCGTCTTCATCGTCAGTGGGGGCTGGTTTTCCAAATGGACACCACCCGCTCAAACTCGAATCATGATGGGGCCGTTTCTCGCCGCTGGCTACAAAGGCTTCGCCGTCCGTCACGGCAGCAGTCCACGTTACTCCATCGCGGATGCCGTTGCCGATGTGAAGCTGGCGATTCGTACAATCCGTCGTGATGCCAAAGACTATGCCATCGACCCACAACGAATCGGCGTCTACGGCATGAGTGCAGGCGGCCATCTGACTCTCATGCTCGCGACCACAGGCGACGACGGAAATCCCAAAGCCAATAACCCTCTCGAAAAGGTGAGCAGTCGTATTAAGACCGGTGTTGCCTTCGTCCCCCCCAGCGACATCACCAACTACGTCTGGAGTACACCAGGACTGGAAGATCAGTACCGTCAGTTCCCCGGGCTGAATATCACGCGCGAACAAGCAGAGGCTGTCTCGCCTTTGTATTTCGTGACTAAGGATGATGCCCCCTGCCTGATTATGTCCGGCGGCAAAGATACGCTCGTCCTTCCTGAACAGGGACGCTGGATCCACGAGAAGATGGACGAGATCGGCGTCGAGAACAAGTTTGTCCTGTACGAGAACGCGGGACATACTCTCGGAAGTGATCTCCCCGCCGCTGTCAGCGAGGCGTTGAAATGGTTCAACGAACATCTGAAGTAGATCGTAGCGCAATCATTCTGATGCAAGGATTCAACGGATGCCGGTAAAGAAGACATCAGGCAAAACAGCGACTCAGTCCTCCGACTGGCGCGATGAAATGCTCGACCACATTCGAGCACTCATCCTTGAAGCAGATCCAGAGATCACTGAGGAACGTAAATGGGCCAAGGCGAGCAATCCGTCCGGCGTTCCTGTGTGGTCGCGAAGCGGGATCGTCTGCACGGGTGAGACCTACAAAGAAGTCGTCAAACTCACCTTCGCCAAAGGTGCTTCGCTGCCCGATCCTCATAAGCTTTTTAACTCCAGTCTCGAAGGCAACGCACGCCGGGCGATCGACATCCGGCAAGGCGAGAAACTCAACGCGAAAGCTTTCAAAACCCTGATCCAGTCCGCAGTCGCATCCAATCTTCAGGCGACCTCCATGAAAGGAAAACCCGCGAAGAAGCCAGACGCCCCGATCACGACCACTAACAAAGTCGTCCTGCTCTCCGGCGGTAATCCTCAAATTGCCAAAGCTGACGGCGATGCTCCGGTTCAAGCCTACATCAATGCCATGCCCGGCTGGAAACAGCACGTCGGAAAACTCGTCGACGAACTCATCATGCAAACACTCCCCGACGTTCAAAAGGCAGTCCGCTGGAACTCGCCGTTCTACGGCGTCGAAGGTAAGGGCTGGTTCCTCAACGTGCATTGCCTGACCAAGTACGTCAAAGTCACCTTCTTCGACGGCATGTCCCTGAATCCAATCCCCCCTGGCGGAACTGCAAAGAGTAAAGAAGCCCGCTGGATCGACATCTACGAAGCGGACACTCTCGACGAAGCGCAGTTCACCAGCTGGATCAAACAGGCGGCGAAGTTGCCGGGCTGGAAGCCTTGAATGCGGTCGACAGGTTTGAGAACTCGATCCAACAAGAATCTCACACATTGACGTTGCGAAAGACAACCTGGAGACAATCATGAGAAGCATAATTTTGTGCGGCAGGTATTGTCTGTTCTGGTTACTGCTCCTCGCGCCCACTCAGACGACTGCTCTCGCTGCTGCCTCGAAGTGGGGCGCGTCTTTCGAGAACACCGACATCGTTTATCCACCCTGCTCTGCTGTTGTCGATGTCACGCAGGCCCCCTATTTCGCAAAGGGGGACGGCACTTCAGATGACACGCTCGCCATCCAGCGAGCCCTTTCCGATGTGATGGGGCAGCACAAACTTCTTTATTTCCCGAACGGGATCTACCTCGTCTCGAAAACTCTCAACTGGTCGAAACGCAACTCGGATGGCAAGGATGCATGGGGCAAAAACTTCCTGCAGGGACAAAACGTCCAGAAAACCATCATCCGTCTGAAGGATGGCACGTTCGCCGATCCTAAACTGCCCGCGAGCATCATGTGGTGCGGAGGCTTTGGTTCGGCAGACTGGTTTCACAACTACGTTCAGGACCTGACTTTTGACATCGGAAAAGACAACCCGGGCGCGATAGGCCTGCAATTCTATTCCAACAACTCCGGAGCCGTGAGGAACTGTCGGTTTATTTCTGGAGACGGAAGTGGTCTGATCGGCTTGGACCTCGGTCATCGCGATATGAACGGCCCACTGCTGGTCAGGAATTGTGAAGTCATCGGCTTCCGCAAAGGGGTCTATACTGCCCTCGCAGTCAACAGCCAGACCTTCGAGCACATCACGCTTCGTGGGCAGACGGAGTTTGGATTCGACAATGAAGGTCAGACGATCAGCCTGCGAGGACTACACAGCGAAAATGCAGTTCCAACAATTCGGAGCTACGGGGTGTTTTCCATGATTGATTCGCAGCTCGTGGGACTGCCAAAAGCTGATCAATGGCCCGCGATCATCAATTATAACGGCGGACGGCTTTTTGTTCGGAATGTGGAAACAACAGGCTATTCGCGAGCCCTCGCCGATGTCATCACACCCGACTGGTACACCGCCGTTCGAATGTCCGGTACCGACAAGCCTGGGAGCGAAGGGCCGGTGATTGCTGAGTATTGCTCCCACGAGACGACCAGTCCATTTTCCTCGAAGAGCGGTTCGCTTCGCTTGCCCATCAAAGAGCCACCCAATGTTCCCGCAGATCGGCCTGAGACTTGGGCGAATGTCGATCACTATGGAGCTGATCCGACAGGAAACAACGATTCGGCCGGCGCGATCCAAAGAGCAGTCGATTCAGGCGCCAGCTCTCTGTTTCTTCCGGGTTCTTATTCACTCGAGTCCACTGTGATTATTCGTGGAAAGGTCCGTCGCATCACTGGCGTAGGCGGGATGGTCGACTACTTCAGTAAAGTCAGGCCTGACTTCCGGGTAGTCGACGGAGAATCGTCCGTCGTTTCATTCGAGCATTTCGCGTATGTCCATGGGGGGATTGAAATCGATACACCCCGGACGATCATTTTCCGCAGTGTCTCTGATTGTGACCTCACTTTCACAGACAAAGCCGAGGCCAGTGAGCTCTTCTTCGAGGATTTCGTCACCCACAACCTGACATTGAAACGAAACAAACTCTGGGCTCGGCAATTGAACGTCGAGAATGAGGGAACGCACATTGCTAATCACGGCGGCGACCTATGGATTCTCGGATACAAAACGGAACGCGGCGGCACATTGCTAGCCACCAGCGAATCTGGACACAGCGAAGTCCTCGGCGGCTTAAGTTACACGACGACCGCAGGAAAGCTCGCACCGATGTTCGTGGTTGATCAGTCGACGGTATTCACCTTCTTCCATGAGGTCTGCTACAACGGAGACCCGTTCGAAACATTGATTCAAGAGAATCAAAACAAAACCCTCCGAACCGTCCGACGCGGTGCAGGAGCCACGTCGCCGTATGCCTCAGGACGTGTTGACTAATTCAGATCGGAGTCATCATTTGATCGGGGCCACAGCCTGAAAAGTTTTTCCAAACCGGAGTTCGTCGATGTCTGTCGAGAAGTTGGCATTGATCGTGACTCCGTCGAAGCGAAAATCCGGTACCGACAGACGCAGTGTCGCATCTTCCAGTTTCGGCTCGTCGCCCAGGGCAGGATTGATCCAGACCGCGGCATCTTCTGCCCCCGGTCGAAACTCCAGTCGCGTCACCAGAAAGGTCATCTCTCCCGATGGCACGGCGCTCGAGCGCAGATTCACTTGAGCCCCGGTTAAGAGTCCCGTCGCCGTCCAGTTCCCGGAGGGTGCAGCCCCGACTTTTCCAATGCGAAATCCTGAAACTTCACGCGAGCCAACCTGCAGATACGTGAACCGATTGTTCGATGCCGTGCTATTATAAGACTGCGCGAGAAAGCTGAACCAGATCACTGCCCCATCTTTCCCGAGTCCGTTTTCATCTTTCATCTCGTTCGAAAAAGCAGTCAGATCGAATTTGCGAGACGTCAGTGATCGCGACCCCATTGCTGTTCTCATCTGCAAGCCTGACGTTTGCAGGACATGTCCCTGAGCATCAGTATGCCCCAAAGGACTGAACTTTCGCATGTCCTTGGGATCCCAGTTCTCCTGATCGGCATGATCGACAATCACAGCGACTTTAGGACCGGTTTCCTGCCATGGTTCTGACCATCCCGTCCCGCCCGCCAGCCCCTGTAACCCTCCCGTAGTAGGCCATGATTCACCGTCAGGAGTTGTCGCCGGGATCGATGTCGCAGGATATGCGAACCCATCGTAGGCGTCTGCGTTCACTACGGGTGGCGGGACCGTGGGACGACGCATCACCCACACACAGGCGACGATCACTCCCATGATGATGACCCCGCCTGCAACCAAAACAGCTCTCTTCCTTCGAATAGGACCCGGGATTAAAGCAGTGTGTGGTCGACTCAGCTCTGTGAAGGATTCAACATCGGCCGCTCCATTAATGACCAGCTCAGTACGCTCACCGCTGACCGGCAGTCGCTGGGCATGCAGACGTCGACGTAAAAATGAGTGCAGGAAAATCCGATGAAAAGCACGCTCGGCGTGCTGCGGATGATCTTGAAGCCATGCTCTCAGCCCTTCAATCTGCTCATCGGTCAGATGAAGATCATCCAGATGAGCATCAAGCAGTTCGAAGGCTTCCTGGTCTTGCATGGCTGCTCACGCCTCTAACGCTGACTGAGTGGTCACTGCCGCCTGAGCACATTCCGTCAATGTCGACCGAATCCTCGTCAGCGCAACGCGCACATACTGAACCGACATCCCAAGACGGGCACTGATTTCTGCAGAACTCATCCCATCCGCGTAGCGGAGATTCAACATTTCACGCGAGCGGTCCGTCAACTTGTCTAAACATTTTTCGATCGCAACCTGTTCATCCGACAGGCCTTCATGGATCTTGACACACGCCTCTGCGAGGGCATCCATCGAGTCCCCCACCAGGACGACCTGACGTCGCTGTTGTTTTCGGTAGAACTCTGCGATCTTGATTTTCGCGATCCAAAGTGCCCACGGCAGAAATGGACGCGATGGATCATAGTCGTCAAATCGTTCTGCAACTTCGACCGCGACTTCCTGAAGCAAGTCCTCCGCGTCTGAAAACTGCGGGACCGATGCCGTCAGGAACGCCAGTAGCGAAGCTTGCACAGTCCCCCAATTCCTCGCGAGAAACGCGCGAGAACTCGCTGCAGACATTGCCTGCCTGGGGACCGATGCGTCTTCAGATGTCACTGTTCAATCCCCCCGCATGGCAATCCGAGTTCACCGGCCAGTTGGGAAATCATGGTAATTGCCGGAAAACCGGACGTTTAAGACTTTGCGCCATGAAAGCCACACGACCAACACCTTCGAATGTATCAAGCCTCCACCTGACAAAAACAGGCTGACTGTTAATTTGATGTGAAGATAATGATTTCGATGATAACAAATTCTGCCCGTAAGACGACATTCACGCGTCGACCACGCAACACAATGCAGTGGCATCCGCAATGAACAATTTCACCCATATCATTTTGAACCAAAGTCCCCTCTCGCGAGAAAAACGCTGACCAGTGTTGAAACTGTTTTGTTGCGTCTGGCTGACAGTCTGCCACTTTGTGAATTCACGACAGGAAAAAATGAATGAGTTCCCGATCTCAATCTGTTCAGTCTCACCTGACACCAATCAATTCTAGCAATAGGACAAAAGCAGTGAGTCGCACTCATGGTTTTACCCTGATTGAACTGTTGGTCGTGATCGCGATTATTGCCACCTTAGTGGCTATTCTGCTGCCTGCTGTGCAACAAGCCCGCGAAGCCGCACGGCGTTCGTCCTGCAAGAACAATCTCAAACAGATTGGCATCGCCATTCACAACTATCACGACATCTTCAACTGCATTCCGATCGGGTACATCGACACGAACGGATCAACGACATCCAACGCCGCCACTCAGGACGGCGGATGGAGCTGGGCAGCGCAGCTCCTGCCACAACTGGAACAGTCAAGTCTCTTCGAGCAGTTCGATTTTCGCTTTCACCCACACGGAACACAGGCCAACGAAGCACGCAATACTGCAGCATCTGCCAATCCTCTCACGGTATTCTCCTGTCCGTCGGACACCAAGCCGCCGACACGAAAGTCAGGCAGCACGGATCCCGCAGCAACCAGCACCGCGAATGGGATTGTCGATGCGATCGCAACCAGCAGCTATGTCGGAAATAGTGGTCCATTCAACGCCCAGTTCTGCAACACAGCCAATCCAGGACTGCAAAGCGATCGCTCGGTCGGCGCGTTTCGAGTCAATAAAGGACTCAACTTCAGAGACTTTACAGATGGCCTTTCGAACTCCATGCTGGTCGGTGAAACGTATTGGGAGCAGACACGAAACACATCCATCTATGGCGCCTTAGCAAACGCAGGTGGTGCCGACTGCACCGATCTTACGGAGTACCGAACCAGTCCTTACAATCACTTGCGTTCAACGAACACATTCATGAACGCAACGAAGGCCCAGTACCCGGACAAGTATCACACCGCCTTCGCTAGTCCACACAAGGGGGGATGCCAGTTTCTGCTGGGTGATGGTGGCGTTCGATTCATCGGCATGAGCATCGAAAACACCTCCTCGAATTTCAACGATCCCGGCGTCTCTGCAAGCGGTCCATACGGACTGTATCAGCGTCTCTCAGCGATCGCTGATGGACAAGTCATGGGTGAGTTCTAAATTGTCGCTTCGTACATCCGTCTTCCTTCATCGTCATCACGGAAATCGTTGTCCATGCAGAATTCCAATATCAGACGTTTCTCTGTCATGCTTTTCGCCCTGCTTGCCAGCCTGGCGTGTCTTGGTCCGGGACAGCTGAGTGCAGAAGAATCCAAGCCCAATTTCCTGCTGATTCTGGCCGATGATTGCGGTTGGGGCGAATTCGGTTTTCAGGGAGCATCGGACGTCCCGACGCCTCATATCGATTCCATCGCCGCCCAAGGCGTGAAATTCACCCAAGGCTATGTTTCCTGCCCGGTCTGCAGCCCGACACGCGCCGGCCTGATGACTGGACGTTACCAGACTCGATTTGGCCACGAATCCAACAGCGGGATGAAAAAGCTTGGACTCAACGTCGATGAAAAAACAATCGCTGATCGACTCAAGCCGCTGGGATACTCCACCTGTGCCGTCGGGAAATGGCACTTGGGAGAAGTCAAGAAATATCACCCGCTCAAACGCGGTTACGATGAGTTCTACGGCACACTCGCCAACACGTCTTACTTTCATCCCAAGTTGTTCGTCGATTCAAGACAGTCTCCCGATGTGATTTCCATTGAAGACGATCAATTCTACACCACCGAACAATACGGCCTTCGGGTGACCGACTGGATCGACAAGCATCGCGATAAGCCCTGGTTCATCTATCTGCCTTTCAATGCTCAGCACAATCCACTGGAGGCTCCACCGGCCTATCTGGACCGGTTCTCACACATCAAAGATGAGAAACGACGGACCTTCGCCGCGATGATGTCCTGCATGGACGATAGCGTCGGCCGCATTCTCGATAAAATCCATGAACTGGGACAGGACGAAAACACCTTCATCGTCTTCTTGTCAGACAATGGTGGCCCCACCAAGTCAACAACGTCTAGCAACCTGCCGCTGCGAGGCTTGAAGCAAATGGTCTGGGAAGGAGGCATCCGCGTTCCCTTCTGTATGAAGTGGCCGGGGCATCTGCCGGAGGGGAAAGTTTACCAGGAACCCGTGATTCAGCTCGACGTCCTCCCCACCCTCATCGCCGCGGCCGGTGGCAAGGTCGATCCAGACTGGAAGCTCGATGGCGTCGACCTGTTACCCTACATAACCGGTAAAAAGACCACTCCACCGCATGAATCGCTGTTCTGGCGATACGGCGAGCAATGGGCCGTGCGTCATGGGGATTACAAACTCGTCGTCGGAGATGAAGGCAGTGGCCGTCCTGAGCTTTACAACCTCACCCAGGACATTTCAGAAAAGCATGATCTAGCCACCGAGCAACTCGACAAGGTCAAAGAACTGCAATCCCTCTACGACACCTGGAACGCAGAACAAGCCGAACCCCAGGCAGAGATGGGTTCAAATGACAAGAAACCCAAAAAGGCCAAGAAAAAGGCTCTTCGTGACAACGATGAAGATTAATCTCAGCGACAGTGATAAAGTATTTGAGATCAAGTATTGAAAACCAATGCCTCAATAACTTTGTGGGATTCAGTGCCCGGTATGAAACTTTTCATCCTGATCGCAACGCTGTTGGCTGTCCCGGTAGATCTTTTCGCCGACGAGTTATCGACGTCAGCCGGGAAGCCAAACATCCTGTTCATCCTGACCGATGACCAGTCGCCACTGGATTTGAAGGTTTATAATCCTCAGACAACGCTGGAAACTCCCCACATCGACCGTCTGGCTGCGGAGGGGATGGTTCTCGACAGAGCCTATCACATGGGCTCGTTCAGCGGCGCAGTGTGCACTCCTTCTCGCCACATGATCATGAGCGGCCGCACTGTCTGGCATTTACCGATCGGCCCGACCGGAAAGCTGAACTGCCCAAAGAACCTGGACGAAAACACGATCCCGGCCGTCTTCAACCGCGCCGGGTATGACACGGTCCGAACTTGCAAAAAAGGCAATAGCTACGAAGCTGCCAACAAGCATTTCAAGATTCGTCATGACGACACGAAACGCGGGGAGACTCCCGAAAGCGGGAGTGCCTGGCACGCCGAACGAGTGCTCGATTATCTCAGCCAGCGCGCCTCACAAACTGACCGCGCCCCCTTTCTCATCCAGTTTGGGTTCTCGCACCCTCACGATATCCGCGACGGCACGCCGGAACTGCTGGCAAAATATGGAGCCATTAATCACACCGACCAAAACAGCTTGCCACCTCTCCATCCCAGCCAGCCACCCCTTCCGTTGAACTACTTGCCGGAACATCCCTTTCCAAACGGTCACGCTGACGTCCGCGATGAAATCGACGTCCCCGGCGTCTGGAAAAACCGAGATCAACAGACCATTCGCAACGAACAAGGTCGGCTGTTTGCCTGCAGCGAGAACATCGACATTCAAATCGGACGCGTGTTGAAAAAGCTCGAAGAGCTGGGAGAACTCGACAACACCTACATCATCTACACGTCCGATCATGGCATCGCCGTCGGTCGTCATGGTCTCCAGGGAAAGCAAAACCTTTACGAACACAGCTGGCGCGTCCCGTACATCGTGAAAGGCCCAGGCATTCCCCCTGGCACTCGAGCAGCGGGAAATATTTACCTGCTCGACACCTTGGCAACTTTATGTGATCTCGCCGGTATCCCATCACCAGACAGCAACGAAGGCATCAGCTTCAAGCCCGTACTGGAAGGAAAGGCCCAGACCGTCCGTGATGTCCTCTACGGCGTCTACAGCGGCGGCGACAAACCCGGCATGCGCAGCGTCCGTCAAGATGACTGGAAACTCGTCAAATACGATGTCGATAACGGACGCGTCCACAAAACCCAGCTCTTCAATCTCGCGGACAATCCACACGAATTGCTCCCTCAACACCATGATCCCGTCGTGATCGCTTTGACTGGCTACACACCGACTGCCCAACAAACCAATCTTGCAGACAATCCCCTATACGCCGGGAAACTTGCAGAAATGGAAGCCCTGCTCCTCTCGGAAATGCGTCGCCTGCACGATCCTTATCGACTCTGGAATCAGCCGACCGACGACCTGCCTGCTCCGAATCCCAAAGAGAAACCCACCAGGAAATAAGAGCCGCGATCATTCTTCAGAAGCCATTTGAATGACAGAATCGCAGTCTGCAAATTGTCGATCCAATACCGGGAGGGCGAGGCTCCGTCCGAGCCGTTTCTTTGCTTCGCGAAACGCCAGCCATGTACAAAACGAAGATGGCCTCGACGGTTTCTATTTCCCCAAACTCGTTCGAGCTTCAACGCAGCACAGCGGCTCAGACGAAACCTTGCTCTCCCTGTGGCAGTCTGCAACACAATTCAAGCCGCTACGCTTCCATCCGCGTCATCCACAGCTTCGCCCTCTTCTTCAGCCGCCTCTTCCTTCACTGGCCTCAAGACATCCTTCATCGGCAGTTCATTCAGCGAACGCAGTCCATAAATCTCCAGGAACTTCTTCGTCGTTCCATACAGATAAGGTCGCCCCAGCGTGTCGGCCTGCCCAGCGATTTTAACGAGCCCCTTCTCCATCAACACTTTGACGAGCTCAATACACTGCACGCCGCGGATCGACTCAATCTCCGCCCGCGTCAACGGCTGTCGATAAGCAATGATCACCAGCGTCTCCATGGCGGAGTCTGAAATCGACTGTTCCTGCTTGCGATCATGCATGCGGGAAAGCCAAAACGCGTACTCGGATCGCGTCATCAACTGATAACCAGCCGCCAGTTTTTCCACGCGGAACGGCGTCGCCACTTCGTCATAAAGCGCATTCAACTCGTCAATCAGATGACGGGTCTCTTCGTTGCTGGCCAGCAAGGCATGCTGTGTCAATTTGCCCAGCGAAATCGCCTTTTCGCTGATAATCAGAACTGCTTCCAAACGTGCCTGCTTGGGCGTCCGACGCCCGACAACACGTCCAGCATGAGACGATTCGTCAAGGGGCCCTCGTCGACGCCAGCTCTGCAGCCACTCACCACCTGGTGTTAACGCTTGACCGCGCGAAGGCGTCGATGATCTCAGCAGATTTCCCGCTTGATGCCACATGAATCGCCTGCCTCGTTCTCAAGTTGCAGGACGACGTGTCTGGTGATTGGCGACCTGAATCTGCTGCAGAACATTCTCCACAGCCTTCAAGGGATCATCTGCTTCCGCTTCATAGCGAATCGTCACTTGCGGCCGATTGGGCGGCGTGAAGAAGCAGAAGAAATAAAACTCTCCCGGCCGACGACCTGGCTTGAGGTGATACTCACGAATCCCCATTGAGTTCAGCTGACCGACAGCCTGTTGCCAGGTAATTTGAGGCCCCTGAGGTTGTTGGGGAACCTGCTGCTGACTGATCGGATAATTGTTCCACGAGGAACCCGGAGCCGCCGCCGTCGCAACGACTGGTTGTCCTTGTTGCCAGGACATATTCGTAACGCCGCTGGTCTGAGTGACGGGTGGAATCGATGAGCCAGGAGTATGGCCCCAACCAGTCGTACTCATCGGATCATTCGCCATCCCTGTCGATGAGGCGACCTGAGCAGTATTTTTATCGCCCCAGGCGGGAGCTTCCGGCAGCTCATCCCGCTCTTCAGCTTCTTTTGTCTCAGTCGACTCAGGAGACGACAGCAGGTGAGTGACAAACTGTCCAAGCTTCGTCTTACCAAACGAGCCATTGGCCAATTGATCAGCGGATGGCATCCCAACAATGGCGATCAGCGGCACTAGCGCGAGTGGTATTGCGAGCAGAAACGTGAAAATCGGGCCGAAAATCTTCGACATGCCAGTCCTTCCCTGGAGGCGCTCAACGAGACGTTCCCGCGTCTCGGCCTGTTTAGGCAACGGCATGGTATGTTCCAATCCATTTCACGACAATGTCAGTTTCAAAATTCAACGGTCACGCAAACATGCCGGATCGCAGAGACTTTGACGATTGGCCACTCTCCGTAAGATACGTTCACCGGGCTGCTCTTCCATCAGACAACTCTTTTACGTCTTCGGAGCAATCCAACCCAAGCCATTCTTTATGGATGCCCTCGACGAAAGTCTCCTCTGGCCACAGGTCACCGGAACTCCGATAATTTGGATAGCGGGCCAGGGCCAATCGGGCAGACCAGTGATGACTCCTGTCAAACGATGATTCAGGTCAAATGTTGACAGACGGAAATCACGGATTGCCAAATTCATGTTCAAATAATACAGTCCCCCCTTCCGGCATGCACCACGATTGAGCCGTGCAGCCAGGCGTTCGATCCGCGACGCAATGAGCGTTTTCCTTGACCGACTCGAAACCGCACAGTCAGAAATGAACTCTTCTGTCTCGCGGATACCGGCGAGGGAACCCAGCCCAACGTGATCGCGGGCAGAAAAAAACTTCGATTGGTGAGATATGACGATGCGCACAGGACGAATCTACTCAAATGCTGCCCGTTTGACTGTCTGCGTCGGCATGGCGTTCGCGACCAGCCAGGCTTCCGCACAGCAACAGCCTCCACAGTCAACACAGCAGGCTGCAGCCACGCCAAATGCAGAAGCAAGTCCAGAACACCCTCTCGCACCGGCTTTGAAATACGCTCGCTCGTCAGCTGACCTGCTCTCGAACGTCAAGGATTTCACCGCGTCGTTCAGCAAACAGGAACTCATCAACGGCAAAATGGTCGTCCAGCAGATGGACATTAAACAGCGAAAAGAGCCGTACTCCGTCTACATCAAATACAAAACTCCTGCGACCGGTCGAGAAGTCCTTTACGTTCATGGCCAAAACAACAACCAGATGCTGGCCCATGAAACGGCTGGCCTCAAGGCCATGATCGGCACTGTGTCCCTGGCGACAAACAGCCCCATGGTCATGGAAGAAAATCGCTACCCGATCACCATGCTCGGCATGTCTCCCCTGCTCAATAATGTGATCCGACAGTGGGAAGAAGAAACCAAATTCGGCGAAGTCGACGTCAAGTTTTATCCTGACGCAAAACTCGGCCAGATCGCCTGTGAAGTCATCGAAGCCACTCACCCACAACCGCGTCGCCAGTTCCGATTCCACATCACACGACTCTACTTTGACAAAACCACCCACTACCCCATCCGCTTAGAACAATACGCCTTTCCTCAAGTCCAGGGCCAACAACCGATCCTGGTCGAAGAATACACCTTCACCAACATCCAAACCAACGTGAACCTCACCGAGAGAGATTTCAATCCCAAGAACCCTGCATACGGCTTCTGATCTTGGGGCCTTCGCCTCTAATTGAAAGTCACCAAGGTGATCTCCGTTCGCAACAAATAGACAAGGCAAGCCCGCTGGCTAAGGTCTTGATCTCATGAGTATCTTTCCCGTTTTCTCCGCGTCCTCTGCTCTCCGCCGCGCTCTCTGCGTTCCAGTCTCTCCCCTTCGTTAGCCTTCTGTCTTGTCTCCCTCCCCGATCTGTGCAATCATCCGCAGATGAAAATCGGACAAGGCTACGACCGTCATCGCCTCGCCCCTGACCGCGACCTCATCCTCGGCGGCGTGAAGATCGACTATCACCTCGGACTCGACGGCCATTCAGACGCCGACGTCCTGCTCCACGCCATCACCGATGCCCTCCTCGGCGCCATCGGCCAAGGCGATATCGGCGAGCTTTTCCCCGATACCGACCCGCAATACAAAGGCGCCGATTCCGCCAAACTGCTTTCGGTCGTCGTCGAAAAAGTCCGCAGCGCCGGCTACCAGATCGCCAACATCGACTGCACCATCTTCGCCCAGAAGCCCAAACTCGTCCCCCATAAACCCCAGATCAAATCCCGCGTCGCCCAGCTTCTCGGCATCAACGAAAACTTCGTCAACATCAAAGCCAAAACCGGCGAATCCCGCGGCGCCGTCGGCCGAGAAGAAGTCATCGACGCCGCCGCGACGGTCTTGTTAACCTAGTTCCAATTCTTACCTAGCGCCCAGCGCCTAATACCTAGCGCCCTCCCATGCTCATCCTCGGCATCGATCCTGGTCTCAAACGCACCGGCTACGCCATCCTGAAAATGGGCAGCCGCAAGCCAATCGTCGTCGAAGGCGGTATCATCCGCACAAAGACTGAGACGTCCCTTGCAGACCGCGTCCACGAAATCGGCCGCAACCTGCACGAGATTCTTGAGTCGCACAAAATCGACACCCTCGCCATCGAGCAAGTCTTCTCCCTGCCCAAAAATCCGAAGTCCGCTCTCTTAATGGCCCACGCCCGCGGCACCATCCTGTACGTCGCCCGTACTCACAACCTCAACGTCACCCACTACACCCCCACCCAGGTCAAACGCATCCTGACCGGTTCAGGACAAGCCCCCAAAGACCAGGTCGAACTCGCCGTCCGCCAGGAACTCGGCTTCAAGACACAATTAGAACCCCACGACCTCGCCGACGCCTTCGCCATCGCCATCTGCCACTTCTACCACCACCAACAAAACCTGCTCGCCTCATAGATCATCCCTTCTCCCCCGGGGAGAAGGTGGCAGCGCTTCGCTGACGGATGAGGGAAATCTGCGGAGTTCGCCACGCCCACATCTCGTCCCTTCTCTCTTGAGGTGGAACCAAATTGCCCGCTCGCCGAGAAGGCGAGATTAAGGGCAATGCGGTAGTCTTCTCAGGAGAAGGTGCCCGAAGGGCGGATGAGGGTGAGCGATAGGCAAGTATAGACCTACATTCGCTAATATCCATCAGGCATATTCATCCTTAGGCCATAACCAAACCTACTATCACTTCACCTCCAACGCCACCACCGTCTTCTCCTTCAACCGCAACTGCCCACACGCCGCATCAATATCCTCGCCCTTCCGCTTCCGAATCGTCGCCGGCACTCCCGCTCGTTCGAGGATCGAAACAAACGCATCCTTCCTCACCTGACTCGGCTCCGCAAACTCCAACGGCTCGACCGAATTCATGGGAATCAGATTCACATGCGCCATGCGACCCGAGAGCAATTGCGCCAGCTCCCTCGCATTCTCCGCTGAGTCATTCACCCCCGACAGCATGACATACTCAAACGTCACCCGACGCCCGGTCTTCTCAAAGAACTCATCAGCAGCAGACAGGATCTCCTCGATCCCAATGTTTTTATTCGTCGGCACGATCTTCGTCCGCAACGGATCGTTAGGGGCATGCAGAGAAATCGCCAGATTGTACTGAATCCCCAACTGCGCCAACTCGCGAATCTTCTTGGGCAACCCGACGGTCGAAATCGTAATGCGACGAGCCCCTAGGCCCAACGACTCCTCCGACTGCACCGCTTTGAGAGCAGGCAACAACCCCGGCAAATTCGCCAACGGCTCCCCGATTCCCATGACGACGATGTTGGTAATCTTCTCATCGGCGTCCTGAAGACGATCCGCCAGGAGCAACTGTTGCAGAATCTCAGCCGTCGACAGATTCCGCTTCAACCCCTGCATCCCGCTGGCACAAAAGACGCAGCCCATCGCGCAACCAACCTGCGTACTGATGCAGACCGTATTCCGAGACGTCTCCCGCATGAGCACACACTCGACATGCTCCCCATCGTTCAGCCGAATCAGAATCTTCTCCGTCCGGTCCTTAGCGATCTGATGTCGCACAACTTCACCAGGAAACAGACGAAACGCAGCCGTGAGCTTGGCACGCAGCGATTTGGGCAGATCATTCATCTCATCAAACGAC
>SXPC01000075.1 GCA_005778225.1 Planctomyces sp.
AGTTATATCAGATCTGGCGGGAACTGATTGAGCAAAAAAAGGTCTTGGGCAAACCTGCTCACGATGCTCGTCTTGTCGCCGCCATGCAGACACATCAAATCCACCAACTGCTGACATTCAACATCACCGATTTCCGTCGTTATGAGCCGGTAATCAAAGTCGTTGATCCGAACTCCATTTGACAGAGAGTAGTGTCTGGATCAATGAACTTGCAGACATCGTGACTCTGAAGTTAGCCTCGACTAACGAATCAGCTTGATCTAGGCTTCGAAAAGGAGACAACTATGGTCATCGAAATCCAAATCGACGAAGCACAAACCCGCCTCAAAGAACTCGTCAACAACCTCGGCCCGGATGACGAAGTCCGCCTTCTCGACCACGCCCGTGTGATCGCGCACATTACACCGGGGCGGGATGACAAAAGCCCTGCGAATCGACAATCAGTCGAAGAGTTTCGCAGGTGGGCAGATGCATTCATCGCCCGCCATCAACCTGTGACAACGCCTGTCGATGATAGCCGTGAAAGTATCTACTAATGTCACAGTGTCTCGTCGATACCAACGTGTTGCTCCGATTCACGAACGCAGGCGATCCCAAACATCTCATTGCCTATTCAGCGATCACCAATTTGATCTCGCAGGGAACAAAAATCGTTATCGTGCCTCAATGCTTATACGAGTACTACGTAGTAGCGACTCGTCCAGTTGGCTCGAATGGCTTGGGGCTGTCCCGAGTCGCTGCCCAGAATGATCTGCTGGATCTTGTTCACCGCTTTACAATGCAGGAAAAAGAGGATGGTCTGTACTCAAATTGGATCGATGTCATTACGACCTACGAATCCATCGGCAAACCCGCCCACGATGCCCGTCTCATCGCCGCGATGAGAATCCACAGTCTCAAATATCTCCTCACCTTCAATGTCACCGATTTCCAACGCTACTCCCAGGAAATCACGCTGTTGGATCCGATAACCATGTAATCAACCCCCTCACTGCAAAAACTCCACCACCTCCCCGCTCTTCGCATTCTGATAACTCACCTCATCCACCAGATCCTCCCCCGCGTTCAACAGCCGAATCCGATCTCCCGAATTCCCCAGCAGCAGCTTTGATCCCGTCGCCCGCGACAAATCAATCCGTAGCGTCTCTCCCGCTTTGATCGCACCGCTCAGTTCTTTCTTCCCGCCTTGCTTATCGCGCAGCGTCCACCGCTCCAGGTCGACAGGCTGATCAGAGATGTTCTTGATCTCCACCCATTCCCCCGTCTCATCATCCCCCTCAGGATTCGGCAGCCCCTTCGTAATCACAACGGGACCTTCTCTCGAAACCACCGGCGAGACATCACTCGGCTGCGCGTAACCCAGCAGCACCGGGTAAAACGTCCTCACATGCGGCCCCCGCTGCCCATTCGATTTGACGCTCGCATGCAGGACCAGATCAAACGTCGAACCATCAATCGTCGTGCGACGCAGCTCATTCGACAGCAATCCCTTCTGTAGCTCAAAGAACGCCACCGTCCCCATCGCGAGTTCGCATTCCGGACTCATCCCGACAAAGAACCCACCCTTTTCTTTGTAAAGCTGCACACTCGGATGAGGCCCCGTCCCATCGGGATCAACATCCCAGATCATCCGCAACGTGATGACACACGGGTTCGCCGGCAGTCGCTCCGGAGGCAGGTCGTACCTGTAACCCAGGTAATTCACAAACCCCTTCTTCTCATGACGCGCGAACTGGATCCAGCTGTGATACCCGGTCACCTCCCCCTTGGTCGCAGTCCCATTGTCCGGATACTGCCCCTCACCGACAAACACATGCTCAAACCCCGAACACCCCTCCGTCGCACGTCCGCCATAGTGATTCGTATAAGTCTCAAACCAGATCTCCATCAGCTTCTTACGAAAATCCTCGCGCGACAAACTGACCGAGAGATTGTTTGACACATAATGAAACGCCACCTTCATGGGACGCGACGCCATCACCTTGTCCAGAAAGGCATCGATCTCCGCTCGCTCCGCTTTCGTCGTCGTCTCCTCCTCGCCCGATCGAATCGCATAGTTATCGAGCAGGGCGATGAAGTCAGGATAAATCCCCGTCGTCAGCTTCGAGTCATTCAGATAGCGAAACAGCCCCCTCGGAGCCGCATCATTCCCTCGCCCGCCGTTCGCTTCGCCCTGTTCATCCAGCAGAATGTCCGAAATCACCCCCACGGACATCTCATTCGAAAACCGCCTCACCGTCAGCCCGTTCTCATCACAATCCTTCAACCGCTGATAAATATTCTCCGCCGTCACCCCCACCAGATCGTCCGCAACTGCAACACCCACCCCAAACCAACCCACAACCACCGCAGCCAATAATCCCCGCCCCAACATCAACAATCCCCCTTCAACCATGCAAAAAACTTTGTTCACGCAACCCCATCATAACAGAATCGCCAAAATGTGTACAAATGTATTTTTGGCATTCTGAAAAAGTTCCTCCAAGTCTCTCCACCGACCGTTTGTGAACTCTTACCCCCATCCCCATGTCTTTCACTGATAGCCTCAAATCACTATGATTTCCCCCTTATCCGCACACTGGACCCGACTTTCTCGCTCCGGCGAATTACGAATTCCTAATTACGAATTACGACCAACCATGTTCTCACCCGTAGGCGATCCCGATTTCATCTCTGGCGAACACCAGGCCCTCAAATTCTGGGATGACCAAAAGATCTTCGAAAAGCTCCGTGCCAAGAACAAAGGCAAGAAGAAGTGGAGCTTCCTCGACGGCCCCATCACCGCCAATAACCCCATGGGCGTCCACCACGCCTGGGGACGCACGTACAAAGACACCTACCAGCGCTTTTACGCCATGACCGGCCACGACCAGCGCTACCAGAACGGCTTCGACTGCCAGGGACTGTGGGTCGAAGTCGAAGTCGAGAAACAACTTGGCCTCGGCACCAAGAACGCCATCAAAGACTACGGCGTCGATAAGTTCGTCAACGAGTGCAAAAAACGGGTCCTGAAATTCGCCGCTCGCCAAACCGAACAATCGATCCGCCTCGGCTACTGGACCCAATGGGACAACCCGACCCAGCTGCGCCTCCTCTCCGAAAAAGTCGGCACGGATGAGCAAGTCACCATCACGACCCCCAACGGCCAGACCGTCACCGACAGGGCCCACAAGATCGTCGAGAAACTCGGCAACCCCGAATGGGGCGGCAGCTACTTCACCTTCTCCACCGAGAACAACGAAACCATCTGGACCTTCCTCAAAAAATGCTTCACCCGCGGCAAGGTCTACAAAGGCCACGACGTCATGCCCTGGTCCGGCCGCGGCGGCTCCGCGTACTCACAGATGGAAGTCGCCGACGGCCGTAAGCTGACAACGCACCGCAGCGTCTTCGTCCGCTTCCCGCTCATCGACAAAGACAACGAATACCTCCTCGTCTGGACAACAACTCCCTGGACCCTCACCAGTAACGTTGCCGCCGCCATCAACCCCGACCTCGAATACGTCAAACTCCAGTCGAAGAAAGACGGCGCCGTCTATTACTTCGCCAAAGAGAACCTCAACTACAAACGCCTCGACAAGGAATTCAAAGAAGGCTTCGGTCGCCCCGAATGGTCCTGGCCAGAATCCGTCGGCAAGCTGAAAACCGTCGGCCAACTCTTCAAAGAGCAGGGGGGATTTGAAGAACTCGGCTCCGTCAAGGGGGCAGAAATGGTCGGCTGGAAATACCGCGGGCCATTTGATGATTTGCCGGCTCAAAACGCACCGGGTGGTTTTCCAGAAGAAGAGAAGAACCTCGACAAGACGGGCGTCAGCTGTCACCGCGTCGTCGATGGCGGGAAAGACTTCAAAGGCAACGCCAACGTCGTCGCCGGCGAAGGGACCGGCATCGTCCACATCGCTCCGGGGTGCGGGGATGTCGACCATCAAATGGGACAGGCCCTCGGTCTGGTGAGCATCGCGCCGCTCAAAGAAGACGGTCGCTTCGACGAAGGCTTCGGCGAGTTCACAGGCCGTGAAGCCATCGACCCGACAACCATCGACCTCGTCCTCGAAAAACTCAAAGCAGGCGGGTTCCTCGTCTACGTCGAACAATACCCACACATCTACCCGCACTGCTGGCGGACCGGCGATGAGCTCGTCTTCCGCATGGTTGATGAGTGGTTCATCAATATGGACTGGCGTGACGAAATCAAAGACGTCACCCGCTGTATCGAGTGGCTCCCCGAGTCGATCGATGGGCAAAACCGCGAAGTCGAGTGGCTGACCAACATGCGGGACTGGATGATCTCCAAGAAACGCTTCTGGGGACTGGCGCTGCCGATCTGGGTCGACGATGAGACCGGCGATTTCGAAGTCATCGGCTCGCTGGCGGAACTGAAGGAACGCGCCGTCGAAGGCTGGGAACAGGTCGAAGCAAACACGCCTCACAAACCCTGGATCGATGCGGTCAAAATTAAGAACCCCAACAACGGCAACTTGATGCGTCGCGTCGAAGACGTCGGCAATCCCTGGCTCGACGCCGGGATCGTCCCCTTCTCGACGATGGGCTACAACCACGACCGCGCCGAGTGGGCCAAATGGTTCCCCGCAGACCTCGTCACCGAGTGCTTCCCGGGCCAGTTCCGCAACTGGTTCTACTCGATGCTCTCGATGGCGACCATGATGCGTTACCAGGAAGAAAGCGCCGAAGACAAGAAACCGTTCAAAACGCTGCTTGGCCACCGCCTCGTCATGAACGAGGAAGGCAAGCCGATGCACAAATCGGACGGCACCGCGATCTGGTTCGAAGAAGCAGCCGAGCAGTTGGGCGTCGATACCCTCCGCTGGATGTACCTGGCCCAAAACCCTGCCAGCGACCTCCGCTTCGGCACGCGTCATCCTGACCAGCCGGTCACGCTCCAGACCCCCAACGGTCCGATGGAGAAGACACTCGAAGGAGCGATCTGCGCCAAGGTAACCAGCAAGCCCGCCGACGATATCCGTCGCGCGTTCCTGATCCCGCTGTGGAACTCCTACAGCTTCTTCGTCAACTACGCCCGACTCGATGAGTTCGACGTCACCAAGCCTCAGGTCCCCTACGCCGACCGTCCCGAGATCGACCGCTGGGTCCTCTCACGCCTGCAGTCCCTCATCGCAACCGGCCACAAAGAGATGGGCGCGTACAACGCCCCCGCCTTCATGCAGGCCGCTGGCGACTTCATCGACGACCTCTCCAACTGGTACATCCGCCGCAACCGACGCCGCTTCTGGCGCGCCAAAGACGCCGGCGATACCGATAAGCTCGCCGCCTATCAGACGCTGCACGAAGTCCTCGTCACCCTGACAAAACTCCTCTCCCCCGTCACGCCTTTCCTGGCCGAGCGCATGTATCAGAACCTGGTGCGCGATGTGGAATTCAGAGCCGCGACTGACAAGGAGCGCACCCCAGAAAGCGTCCACCTCTGCGACTACCCCACCGTCAACGAGGCCCTCCTCGACGACGTCCTCAACACCCGGACTGCGACCGCTCAAAAAGTCGTCCAACTGGGCCACAAGATGCGCGAGTCCCAAACCCTCCGCGTCCGCCAACCACTCTCCGAGATCCGCGTCGTCTGCACAACCGCCGTCGACCGCGACGCCGTCAACGCGATGAACGACGTCATCCGCGATGAACTCAACGTCAAAGCGGTGAACCTCGTCGATAACCTCGACGGGATCGTCAAGTACTCCTACAAGCCGAATCTGAAAACCCTCGGCAAGAAACTCGGCAAACTCCTGAACGCCGTCAAAGGCAAACTGGAGTCCGTCGACGCAGCAACCATGGCCCCGCTGCGAGACGGCAAGTCCATCACACTCGAAGTCGAAGGCCAGTCCGTCACCCTCGAACCCGACGACGTTTTGATCTCAACCGAGCAGTCCAGCGAATGGCTCTCCACCAGCGACTTCGGCATCCAGGTCGCCCTCTCCGCCGTCCTGACAGATGAGCTGATCGCCGAAGGCTACGCCCGCGACTTCGTCCGCCTCCTCAACGAGCGACGCAAAATCATGGACCTCTCCCTCGACGACCGCATCGAAGTGAAATACGCCTTCCCCGAGAAAATCGCGACCGCGATCGAAGCCCACAAGCCCTACATCATGGGCGAGATCCTCGCGAAGACTCTGGTGACCGACACGACCCTGACAGCCAAAAAAGAAGTTGCCGAACTCGAAATCGGCGACCACAATGGACTAGTCGCGGTCACAGTCTCGAAGTAACCCGCTATTTAGCCCCCCGTGAGTCACGGGGGGCAATGCGGCTACACAGAACAGTTGACGTTCATCTACACGGAGCCGCAAATGTCTGTCTCAATCTCTCAAGAACACATCGAACGCGTCCCCGGCCGCTGCGGCGGTCGCCCGGTCATTGCGAACACACGGATCCGGGTGGTTGATATTTACTCGCATCATATCCTTGGTGGGTTGAGTCCGGAGCAAATCATCGAGACATGTTATCCCGAATTGTCATTAGCAGACATTCATGCTGCGATGGCCTACTTTTACGATAACGAGGCCGAGATCCTTAAAAGCATTGGAGAGGAAGAGAAGTTTTTCGAGGAATTTAAGAAGAAGAATGGTCCGAGCTTTGTAGATCGAATGAAGGCGGAAAATCGTCTCCCATGATGAAGTTCATGCTTGATCAAAACTACGAGGTGGCCGTTCAAACTGGTCTGAAAGCCTTAGGGTACGATGTGATTCGCCCGTTTGACGTTGGGCTTTCCGCAGCAAGTGACGATGTCATTCTTGATTTTGCCAAAGCAGAGAACCGAGTTTTACTGACACATGATCAAGACTTTCTTCGTATGCACGCTCAGCGAATGAGCCATACCGGGATCGTCTTCAGTAAGCAGAATCACTATAAAGTTGGCGAGATTATTCAGTTTCTGCTTCTAATGGATGCTTGTTACTCGGCGGATGAGATGAAGAATCGACTCGAATATCTATAAGCATTTTCCTCCGCCCCTTCCGCCGCTGCTCCCCATACCACAACCCCGCTGCCAGTACCGACGTCACCACAATCAACCCTGTCGTCTGTGGTGAATCAACCGGCGGATACTTCACCAGGAAATTGTCCATGTTGACGGGATCGGCCCAGCGCATCGTTCCTCGCATCAAGCCCCCGACAAGCGTGACAGCAAAGAACAGAATCGCATTGCTCGCCAGCCAACTTCGCCAACTCGGGTGACGCACGTTGCAAAGCATTGCTGGAATCACAGCCGCCATCGCAACACCGACGCCATACGAAAATCCAAGCAGGGCACTGTTCGTGGGTTCCCCCTCCGGAAAAATGAAGACCAGAAACGGGAACACCACCAGTGACAACGGCAGCAGCATCAGATAGGGAAACGTCGCGGACAGTGTCGCTGCAATGAATGCAACGATGCTGATGATGACGGCAATAACAAATCGAATCATAGCTTAGCCTTTGAGAGAAGATTGCTCTCCTGTCTCAGGCGTAGCCAAAGTCCGAATATCACGCGGAATCTTGAATGTTCAAAAAATACGAATCCCAGTGTGCAATGGCGCGGTCTATAAAAGTCGTGCCATGCTTACAGCTTTGGGTAAGCATGCTGCTTGGCGCGACGTTGAAACGTCCAGAACATGCTTGCTCAAAGCCGCAAGCATGGCACTCTGAGGCAAAGACCGGCTGAGTCCAATTTGAATGGTAATAATACGATTACCCCAACTCCAACCCCGGAATCCCCGTCGAATCGCTGTTCGCAAACTTATCAATCTCAACCCCCATCCGTTGAGCAAAGTTGACGAACAGGTTCGACATCTTCGTATTGTTCTTCATATCCAGCACAATGTGCTGCCCATGCTTATAGCCACCGCCAACCACCATGGTCGGCAGGTTATGCCAGTCGTGTGAGCTGGCGTTGCCAAGGTTCGAGCCGAGCATGATGCTCGTCCCATCGAGAAGTGTCTGGCCCTTTTCGTTGATCCCCTTCAGTTTGCGACAGAAGTCCCCAAAGGCTTTGATCTCCGCGGCTTCAATGATCTGCAGTTCTTCGAGCTTCTCTTCGTCCTGCCCGTGGTGGCTCAGGTTGTGCCAGTCCTTGCTGACCCCCGGCAGGTCGAGGGTGCCGTTGTTATCCAGCTTGAGAGAGTAAACCCGAGTCGAGTCAGTCTGCAGGGCAAGGGCCATCAGGTCGTACATCATGACCTGACGTCCGATGGCGTTGCGTCGGTCATTGATGTCTGTGAAAGGCTTCACATCGAGCTTCGGCTTGGGCTTCTTCGTCCAGTCGATCTCCTTCATCATCTTCTTTTCGAGGTCGCGAATCGAAGTAAAGTATTGATCGAGCTTGGCCTGATCCTGGGCATCGAGTTGCTTTTCCAGTTTCTTAGCCTGATCGTTGACGGTGTCGAGAATACTACGTCCCTGCGTCAGGCTGCGGACCTGCTTTTTGACCTCATCGGGCGACCCATCAATGAACAACGTGCGGAACAGTTTGGATGGTGAACTCTCCGCCGGCAGAGACACGCCGTTGGACGTGCAGGAAACCGACGACCCGCCCGAGGCATTCAGAATCAGACACGGCAGACGAGTCTCGCCACTCATTCTGGCTGCGATCGCCTGATCAATCGAGACCGTATTCTTGAACCCCGGCAAACCAGGATTCGGAGCCGCCGTCAAGAACGTCACGACCGAAGAGTGCCCGTTGAGCCCCTTCTGCTCAGGGTGATAAACGCCCGAAAGAACCGTGAAATCGTTGCGCAAATCAGCCATCGATTCCAGATACTTGGACAGCTTATAGTCCTTCCCGGACCCTTCCGGAAAGAAGCTCGGCCCGTGGAAACTCAACTCCGCATTGATAAAGATCTGACGCTTCGGAGCAGTCTCCGCAGCACGAGGAGCAGCAAACGCAAACGGTCGCGTCATCGCTTCCAGCATCGGAAGACTGAGTGCCACCCCGGCTCCACGTAGCAGAGAACGTCGGCTGATGGGATTACGAATCGGCAGGAACGAAGACATAAAACGCCTCATCATCTTACAGTGCATTGATCGGAAATTGGTCGACTACTTGTTCAGGAAAATCTCACTGGTCACGACATCCATGATCAGATCGCGAATCCCCTGCTTCTTGGAAATGTTGGTCGAAACGATCGAGTACGTTTCAGGTCGGTCAGAAAACCCCAGCTCGCGTCCGGTTCCAAACATCAGCAGACGATTCGTCAACGCCAGCGTCATACGAGGAACTTCTGCTTTGAGCAGCTGTTTGAACTCCGTGTAGTTGCGGAAATCCTTCCCCGAACGCAAGTGCCCGGAGCAGTCGACCGGCAGTCCAAACTTCAGGTAGACAGTGTGCCCGTTGACCTGCAGCGACTTCTTCTCGGCTTTATCGCCCGTCGTGCGGAACTTGTCTCGCCAGCCGCCGATGACGTCGAAGTTCTCCAGCGCGAACCCCGGAGGATCAATGACGCTGTGACACGAATTGCACGACTGGTCATTGCGGTGCTTGTCGAGAATCTGACGCAACGTCGAAGCGCCACGGGTATCGGGTTCCACTCCGGGAATGCCCGGCGGCGGTGGCGGAGGAGGGGTCCCGAGAATGCAGTCGAGCACATAGGCCCCTCGCACAACCGGCGAGGTATTCGTCCCATTGGCGGAAACTTTCAAAACACTCGCCTGCGTCAGAATCCCGCCACGAATGTTCTTGGGAGGGAGTTTGACACTGCGAAGTTCCATGCCGTCCATCTTGGGGAGATCATAATGCTCAGCCAGACGGGCATTGACCATCGCAAAGTCGCTGTCGGCGATGTTGGTCGTCGGCAGGTTCTTATTGACCAGTTCCTTCCAGAACGCCCGGGTTTCTTCGAGCATCGAGTATCGCAGTGACAGGTCGTACTCGGGGTACATGTTCGAGTCGGGCGAAGTGAAATCGATCTCGCGCAGTCGCAGCCAGGCATCGAGGAAGTCATTGTGAAAACGATTCGAACGAGGATCGTCCAGCAATCGACTCACCTGTTTACGCAAAGTCACCTTGTCGTGCAGTTTCCCCTTGCGAGCCAGGTCAAGCAATTCGTCATCCGGCATCGACCGCCAGAACATGTACGATAAGCGTGAGGCGACCTGAAAGTGATCCAGCTTGCCATCAGGTTCGATCAGATACAGGTGCTGTGGAGCCGTCAGAATCCCTGTCGCAGCAATCTTGATCGCCGTCGAGAAATCCGCTCCGCCATCATGGGCTTGTTTGAACAAAAGCAAATAAGGTCGAATCTCCGCAATCGTCACATCGCGACGAAACGCAGCGGTCGCAAACGCGACCAGTCGCTCAACAGCATCCGCTTCCGGGCGATTGCTCCCGACGACGATCACGTCCTTGCCACCTTGCTTGTCGACCTTCGTCGGCAGGTTCCCAATCAACAGCTTCTGACCACGCGGCGGCCAGTCGACTTTCAGCGGGCCTTCCAGCTTCATGTTGTTGATCGCCAGACCATGGCCTTTGTACGCATAAGGTCCCACGTTGATCATCTCGGTGTAGCGGTAATACAGCTCCGGATAAATCCGAACCCTGTCCCCTTTGCGAATTCGCATGGTGACATCATAGTTCTGTGACTGGTCTTTCACTTGATAGAACCCGAGCATCTCCCCCGAAGTCGCCGAGGAGTTCATGTTCGGGCCATGCATGATCGAAAAGTTCATCGGGGCAGGGGACTGGTAAGCGTAGGCGTCCATCGTCAGTCGATAGTCACCATCTTCCGGGGCACGCCACTCGGACGTATACGATTTCCCTTCCTTGTTCACACCAGCCGTACGTAACGCATGGACGCTGTCTGCCGTGTGAAAAATGATCTGCGTTCCATCCTCCCGCATCATGACGAAGAACAACGTCCGGTCCAGTTTCTTGAGGTCATAATCAAGAGGCGTCGGCTTCTTCGGGTCTTCGAGATAGACGTCGAGCGTCTTCTGTTCAGGACGATTCGTGCGGGTGAATAGATCATCCAGAGATTTGCTCGAGGCCGAGATGTATTGCTCCAGTTGAACATCCGACATCCCGAGCGCCTCGCCAATATTGTCAAGGTTGTTGAAGATCGAATCTTCCGGCAGCATCTCCTTGACCGAGACATCGATTCCCAGCAGGTCCCTCAGCGTATTCTCATACTCAATGCGATTCAACCGACGCAGAACAGTTCCTTTTCGCTTCTCATGCGAAACAAGCAGATCCGTCCCCAGCGTCCCCAGCAGTCCGTTCTTCTCGTCCGCGCTCGGCTGCGCCATGTCCTTGGGAGGCATCTCGCCAAGTTGAATGCGGTCGTGGATACGTTCCCAGACGGCATAGTTCTTGCGATCCGCCAGATCGTACTTCAGCTTATCAAGAGACAGCCCCCCTTCAGCCGTACCCCCGCCGTGACAGTCGTTGCAGTGCTTCTTGAAAAAAGCACTATAGGCAGCCGCATCTGCTCCCCGTGCTGAGGTAGCAATCAAAACAATCGACAGGCAGATCAGGAACCCAAAAACTCGAACGACCATGAACCACTTCCAGATGTCTTCTACATCGCCCAGGCAGACCGGAATCATCTGACTCCTGACCTGACACGAAAACAAATCGATATTCGTGATTATATTGCTGAGTGATAGCAGAAATTCCTACCGGAAATGGCCCGCTTTGCAAATTTCCTACCACTCAAAGCCTCATTTTGCCATCGCTGACAACATATCTCATTCGAGTCTGCGAATCCTCCCGTCTCGAACCCGTTTCACAATTCCAAATTGTTGCTTCACTTTCCCCTCCGTTCCTGATCAGATGGAACCGCGTTTCAAAAATCCTGACACTCATCCCCCCCTCGGAGTACTCCCCAATGAAAATCAAACGCTCTGCTTCTGTCGTCTGGAACGGCGGCCTCAAAGATGGCCGTGGCAGCATCACCACCGAAAGCAACGCCCTGAGCGCCTATCCCTACGGCTTCTCCAGCCGCTTCGAAGGCGTCAAAGGGACCAATCCTGAAGAACTGATCGCAGCAGCTCACTCCAGCTGCTTCACAATGGCCCTCTCCATGATCCTGGGAGAAGCAGGCTTCACAGCCGATGAGATGAAGACATCCGCCGTCGTCGTCCTCGAACAAGTCGATGGCGGATTTTCAGTCACATCGAGCGCACTCACTCTCGAAGCTAAAATCCCCAACATCGACGACGCCACCTTCCAGGAACTGGCAGGAAAAGCCAAAGCCGGCTGCCCCATTTCGAAACTGCTCAAAACCGAGATTTCATTGAACGCCAAACTGGCCAGCTAAAAAACTCGGCGGTTGACGCTCGACTTGCAGCCACGCTACAGTGGCGTCCCATCCACGAATCTTGATCCAACCTTTCGATGGATCCTGCTCAACGAAAAGGGACGCCACCATGCTGCAACGACGCGACTTCCTCGCCACAACCCTCGCCACATCTCTCCTCGCTGCTCTCCACCGCACGGGACTCGCGCAAGATACCACCAAGCCTCTGAAAATCCTCCTCCGCGGAAGCTGGCAAATCGTCAACATCGGCGACATCGCCCATACCCCCGGCGCCCTCGCCATCATCGAAAAACACCTTCCTCACGCCGAAGTGATTCTCTGGTCCTCCGCCGACCTGACGCCGGAAGTCAGTCAGCTGCTGACCAATCGCTTTCCAAAACTGAAAGTCGTCAAAGGCAGCATCTCCGAAGAAGGCAAAGTCTCGACCAAGGACCTCCAGGCAGCCCTCGACTGGTGTGACTTCCTGCTGCATGGGTCAGGAGCATCGTTCGTCGCCTACACAGACGTCGCACGCTTTGATCGCTTCATTCAAAAGCCCTTCGGCGTCTACGGCATCACCTACAGTGCCGACGACCCCAAGCAGATCGCTCTGCTCAACAAAGCCAAATTTGCCTTCTTCCGCGACGGCATCTCCCTGCAGTTCGCCAAAGATCACGGCGTCAACAACCCGATCATGGGCTTCGGACCCGATGGCGCCTTCGGCACCGATCTACGAAACGATGCCGCCGCCGAGGCATTCCTCAAACAGAACAACCTCACCCCCGGCAAATTCCTGTGCTGCATACCACGCTACCGCTACACACCCTATTGGCTCATCAAAAAAGGCCGCCCACTCGACGAAGCCAAGAACGCCCGCAATCAGGAAATGCGAGAACATGACCACGCCATCCTGCGAGAAGCCATCATCGCCGTCGCGAAGAACTCCGATCACAAAGTCCTCGTCTGCCCCGAAGACATGACCCAGATGCAGATCGGCAAAGAGGACATCATCGATAAACTCCCCAAAGACGTCCTGCCACGCGTCGTCTGGCGAGAAAACTACTGGCTCACCGACGAAGCCCTCAGCACCTACATGATGTCCTCCGGCTTGTTCGGCTTGGAAATGCACAGCCCCATCATGTGCATCGGCAACGGCATTCCCGCCATCGTCGGCCGCTTCGAAGAACAGACCACCAAAGGCTTCATGTGGAAAGACATCGGCCTGGCCGACTGGCTCTTCGACTTCGACAAACCCGAAGAAACCGCCAAACTCAACGAGACCGTCCTGAGCCTCGTCAACGACCCCCAAACCGCCAAAGACCGAGCCGAGAAAGCCCGCGCCTTCGTCGAACAACGCCAGAAAGAAACCATCCTCGCCATCACGAGCTGATGTCCGTTCTCCTCTTTCAAGGGGCTGTTTTAAGCCCACTCGCCCTTCAGCGGAGCCATATTCTGCCCCTTCTCCCTTGAGGGGAGAAGGTGGCGTCACCACACCTCAGGTGTTTTTAAAACACAGTGCCGACGGATGAGGGTGGGGCCTAGGCACTCACTCGCTCCCATTTGCCATCCAAGCTCAGGCACTCACTTCCTGCGGCCAGTCTCTCCGTGCAAATAAGCCCTTCTGCTAGTCTTTACGAAACGACGCGACGATCCTCGCGTCGATTCGCTCATCTTCCCAGGAGACTCGCATGACTTTCAAAACCCTCTCGCGCATCGGAGTATTGTTCGTTCTCACCACCAGCGGACTTTCTGCATCAGCAATCAACGCTCAAGAACTCTCCGAACCAGCCCCGCTGGTCCAGCGCAATCGAGCCCAACTGACTCTCGAAGGAGCCGAACTGATTCTGAAAGGATCCAAACTCAAGGCAACCGCCATGGGCAAGAAGGTGAACATCGCGATCGTCGACGACGGCGGTCACCCGCTTTCATTCGCACGCATGAACGAGGCACGTCCCGCGAGCGCTTATACCGCATTAGCCAAAGCCATCTCAGCCGCCACAACACGGACAGCCACCGGACCCGTCAAAGGCCCCGACGGAGAACCAGATATCCTGCTCAACCTCAGCCTCCAGAACGCAGCTCGAGAGACCGGCGGCCATTTTACAACTCTCTACGGCGGCCTGCCGATTGTCGTCGACGGGCAAGTGATCGGAGCCGTCGGCGTCGGCGGCTCCCCAGCCGGCGAAGACGATGCCGCAATCGCCAAAGCAGGCATCGAAGCCTTTATGAATAAACTCAAGTAGTCTCCCCACCTCAACGCTTCCCCGCCCTCAACCGCCACGCCCGGACGAGGGCACTTTCATGGACAGACGCAGGGAATTTCACGAACGAAGTCTGGAAACCTCACCACCAATGGTGATAATTGGGCAAATCACTTCCACGATGACATGCTCGCTCTGTCATCGCCTGTTGCAGTCTTCTCGATCCTGGACTGAATGAAACCGCTCGACCAGATGCTCGCCAAACGTCGTACGCTCTCCATGAGCATCGACAGTTGGGAAATGTACAAAGCCACCCCGAACTGGCTGCGGGAACGCATGCTCGCGGTCAACCATTTCGCGGATGAAAATAAGCAGTTCGAAATCGCCGAAGTTCTGCTGTCTGAAGCCATTGATGATGGCGGGCAGACAGACGAACACCTGCTTTCCTTGCTCGTCGATAGCGGAGCCAACAATCCTCTTGAACTCGACATGGGATTAGGGCGTTACTACCGTCCCAATCAACCCGGGAACCTCATTTTCACGACCGCCAATTCTCCCTCCTCGATCAAAGGCAAAGGCCCTTTCCACTCGATCACCTTCTATATCCCGCCCGAAGTCTTCGACGCGCGGGCCAGAGAGCTTCTCGACGGAAAGCCCCGCTCGACCGATATCCTGCACACCAAACATTTCCGCGATGAAGCCATCGAAGTCCTCATGAAACGCCTGCTCCAGCAGTTCCCGGGACGTCCCATCGCAGGCCAGCGGATGACATCAAGCGACCTCGTCGACGACCTGATCCGTCGCCTGCTGGTCGTCTCAGGCCACCAGTTCCGCGAAGAAAAGCCACGAGAAAAACTCCCCTCATTGGCCATTCAACGTGCCCTGGAATACATGCACGCAAACCTGACCTCCGATCTGTCTCGCGATGACCTCGCCCAGGTCGCCGGCGTGAATCCATCGCACTTCACTCGACTCTTCCGCCAGACATTCGGCGAAACCCCCAAACGTTACCTGCTGAAAATCCGCATCGACCACGCCAAAAACCTGCTCAAACACGCCAGTAAAGATCTGACTCTCGACCAGATCGCAACCCAATGTGGCTTCTATAACCAGTCACACTTCGGACTCGAATTCCGACGCCAGGTCGGAACAACTCCCCAGATGTACCGCACCTATTCTTAATCCAGCGCCATTTCCGCTCGGCGTCTCTGCAATCTCTGCACAAGAAACTGGCAGCAAACGTCATATCGATTTTCAGCTGCGCACTTTTTTTCTTATCAATTCGGCAGGCTTACACCTCCAGAAAAGAATTGGAGGCAATGAAGCCGAATCTTATGTCATTGCTGCGAAATGACTTACAGCTGGGTAGCTTCCGCATTTTCAGGTCCCAATTCAGAGCAGAGGGTACATCCTTTGCGAAATTCTCCTCACAATGTTCTTCATTCCTTCACTTCTTCTCCACAACCAGGACGCGTCCATGAAAAAATCTGGTTTCACACTCATCGAGCTTCTCGTTGTGATCGCGATTATTGCGGTCCTTGTCGCCATTCTCCTGCCAGCAGTTCAACAAGCCCGCGAAGCAGCCCGGCGAAACACCTGCAAAAACAACCTCAAGCAAATCGGCTTGGCACTGCATAACTACCACGACGTTAACAATGCACTGCCCATCGCGAGTAATTTTATTAACGGTCGTTACTGCAGTCCGAATGTCGCAATCCTGCCTTATCTCGAGGCTGGGAACGTCTACGACCTGTACAACCACAGCGTCGCTCCATGGCTTGCACCCAACGAAGGCATCAAGCAAATGATGCCGACAACCTACATCTGCCCCAGTACCCCCAATGGCGGCACACCTCTGGCATTGAACGGGTATCAAACCTCCGATTACGCCTACGTTCGCAGCTACGTCACGTTTTATACACCGACAAGCACCTCAACACTGATCGCGAACTCGACTTTCGCAGCTTACCGTCCGTTTCGGGAAATCATGGATGGACTGAGTAACACAATTTTCATGTTCGAAAGCGCTGGAAGATCACAGTGGTATGTCAACAAGACATCCATGTCTCAGACCCTCATGACGACCGTCGGCTGGGGTGACACGATCACACCATCGCGAATGAACACCCTGGGATACGGCTGGACGTCTTTGAGCAACTATTACTACTTCGTGCCAAGAACCTGGTACTGGCCGTCGGGATCTCCTAATGCAGACGTGGTCCCGTCTGGAATCGGAACTGGAAATGTCATGAATGGCACCAATCTTTACACATCACCGTTTTCATTCCACGAAGGCGGAATGAATGTTCTGCTGGGTGATGGGTCGGTCCGATTCATCTCGGAAAATATCGACGTCACCACGATCATCAACCTGTCAAACCATAACGACGGCCAAGTGATTGGAGAATTCTAATGAAGCAGGAAATGCTGACGTTTAGTCGGGTTTGGATGGTGATGGTCATCGTCGTCGCTAGCCTGTCTTCGACGGGATGCAATCAGCGAGAAAGCTGGCAGGCAGTCACATATCCAGCCTCAGGCACCTTCATGGTCAACGGCCAGCCTGCTGAAGGGGCTGTCGTGATGCTGGAACCGACGACCGGTTTTGTCGATCGACGTCAGTCACGCCCATGGGCGTCTGTCACGTCGTCTGGACAGTTCAAGTTGACGACCTACGAAAATGGCGATGGCGCCCCGGAAGGGGAGTACAAAATCCTTCTGGTCTGGCCGACACATGGCACGCTCGAACAAAAAGACCGTCTCAACGGCAAGTATGGTATGCCCGAAAACCCGTTCGCGGTTGTCACGATTAAACCTGGCAAAAATGAACTTCCGCCGGTGGATCTCAAAGACGTTCAAATCACAAAATAATAGTTTCTCAAAATCAACAAGGCTGTCTATGTCGTTCTCGAAAATACTCTCTTCCTTCATGCTGGCAGCCGCTGTCACATGCACTTACGCAGCGGAAAATGACAGCGGAAAGCCGGCGACCGAACCCAAACCCTCGATCCCTCAGCAGATCGCTCAGATTCGCAACGAAGCCGTCCAGCCGATTTTAAAAGCCAAGGCCGAAGATCAGGAAGTCATGATCAAAGAGAACTTCACCATCGCCCTGGCGAAAGTGGATGCTCTCATGACCGAAGATCTGTCTGCCGAGGATCGCAGCGCCATCTATTCGTATCAGCTCGATACCATGACCGCGCTCGCCCATCGTGGCGTTCCGGAAATGGACCCGCGTCTCGACGAGTTGTTCAAGACTCTCTATGCCTCTGGTGACGAATCCCTCGTCAAGATGGCCCAGGAGAAAGAACTGACTCGCGATATCAGCAAGATCAAAACTCTCCCGAAGGAAGAACAGGCGGAAC
>SXPC01000076.1 GCA_005778225.1 Planctomyces sp.
CTGTCGGCTATGGCGATATCACGCAGCAAACTTTTCTGGGAAAGGTCATCGCTTCCCTCGCGATGATCATCGGCTACTGCATGATCATCGTTCCTACCGGAGTCTTCACTGTGGAAGTCGTTACCGGTCAAAGAGAACGTCAAGAGCATCTCAGTCAAATCGGATCCGGCAAGTCGTGTCCTGTCTGCCAGCATGAACTCCACGAACAAGACGCCAAGTTCTGCAAACTCTGCGGCAACCTACTGGAAAAGACAGTCGTCGAGTGATCGCTACGCCATCTTCCGCAACGCCACCGCCGCCCGCACAATATACTCCAGCCCACTATAAACCGTCACAATTATCACCCCGTAAATCAGCCCCATCTGCAACGTCACCAGCCAGTTGATCCCCGCAAACTTCTCATCACACGCCACCAGACACACCGGCACCGCGATCGACTGCAGCACCATCTTAATCTTCCCCGACCACTCCGCTTTGAAGTCGATCCCCCGCTGCTCAAGAAACCCGCGCAAGCTCGTGATAAACATCTCACGACTGATCAGAATCACGTTAAACCACGCACAGATATGCGACGCCGGAACATTCTGCAAAAACAGAAACGCACCACACACGATGATCTTGTCGACAAACGGATCCAGAATCCGTCCCAGCACCGTCCGCTGATTCCACTTCCGGGCAAGATACCCGTCGACATAATCCGTCGACACCGCGATGACAAACAGCACCGCACTGGTCAACCAGAGATTCCCCGCCGAAATCAAACCAAACACCACAAACGCCAACACCAGCCGCGACATCGTAATGACATTAGGAATCGTCCAGACAGTCATCTCCGAAATCGGCGGAGGAGTCTGAGTCACAGGCTCTGCGACCGCTTCGTTCATCAGCTGGTGTTCCTGCGGAATCAAGGTAACAAAAGAATCTCAGACGAAATAACCACCCAGACACGGAGAAGAAAAAAGTCCTAAACTGTTCTTCAGAACTCCGTGTCCTCTGTGCCTCTGTGGTGAAACTTCTTCCGATTTGAAGGCGTTCGAGAAAAGACGATATAGCAGGAGATTACTCCTCGTCCTCATCCCCACCAGAGATCTCACCACCCAGGTCATACTCACTTGCTTCCAGAATCTCCACCGACACAATATCCCCCGGCTTCAACCCTTCCGCTCCGACGAAGACCTCCCCATCGATCTCCGGTGCATCCGCAAAACAGCGACCGACAAACACGCCGTCTTCATGCTCTTCGTCGATGATGACATCGAGCTCATAACCGAGCAGCGACTCGTGGAATTCCTTCGAGATCCCCTGCTGAATTTCCATCAGGATATCGCGACGCTCGTTTTTAACTTCCTCTGGCAGGTGATCATCCAGCTTAACCGCAGGCGTTCCCGGCTCGACTGAGTAAGTAAAGACTCCCATGCGCTCAAAGCGAGTCTCTTCCACAAAGCTCTTGAGCTCTTCAAACTGCTCCTGCGTCTCGCCAGGAAACCCGGTAATAAATGTCGTTCGCAGGACAAGGTTCGGAATCGAAGCCCGTAGCTTTTCAACCAGCGTCGTTGTTCGCTCACGATCAACGCGTCGCTGCATTCTCTTCAGCACGCGACTGCTGATGTGCTGCAGCGGCATATCCAAATAAGGCAGAATCTTCTTCGAATCAGCAATCGTCCCAATCAGTTCATCGGTGAAGTTGACCGGGTACAGGTACATCAGACGAATCCACTGAATCCCGTCCACCTGCTCTAGCTTCCTCAGCAACTCAGCGAGCATGACCTGCCCATACAGATCCATGCCATAATAAGTGGTGTCTTGAGCGACAATGATCAGTTCCTTGACCCCGTCAGCAGCAAGTTCCTTAGCTTCCTCAATCACCATCTCCATCGGCTTGGTGACGTGCTTGCCGCGCATCTTCGGAATCGCACAGAACGTACAGGTTCGGTCGCAACCTTCTGAAATCTTCAAATACGCATAATGCTCCGGTGTCATCCGCAGACGAGCCCGGTCATCCATCGCCTTGACCGGGGCAGGACGAAACAGCGACCGCTGCTCGCGATGGTTCCCGACCATCCGATCCGCGACTTTGACAATCTCATCCCGACCAAACACTCCAACAATGTGATCAATCTCTGGAATCTCTTCCAACAGAGCAGACCCCATCCGCTCCGCCAGACATCCCGCAACGATGACCCCCTTAGTCTTCCCCGCTGCCTTGAGTTCCAGCATCTCCTGGATAACTGACTTCGACTCCGCCCGGCTGCTCTCAATAAACCCGCAGGTATTCACAATAACGAAATCCGACTCCGACGGATCGGATACCAGCGTGTACCCATCCAACGCCAGATTCCCCAGCATCTTCTCACTATCGACGAGGTTCTTCGGACACCCCAGCGACACGAAGGCATACTTCCCACGCGAGTAATCCCCAGAAACACCCAGGGACGATTTTGTAACAACCGGCAATTCCATAACTGATCTCACGTAGGATAGCCCCTTTTAAGAAAGGGCCAGTTCTTGTCCCTTCTCCCTTGAGGTGGAACCAAATTGCCCGCTCGCCGAGAAGGCGAGAGGAAGGGCAATGCGGTAGTCTTCTCAGGAAAAGGTGCCCGAAGGGCGGATGAGGGTAGGCGATAGGCAGAATTCGACTGCCAGTCTTGCTATTCGAGTCAGTAACGCGAAGCTCCCCCCCTCGTCACAAACCCCGCTCCCGAACCAACATCTGGCCCGACCGGAGCGAATCGGCTATTGTATCCTGATCACCCTGAATTGCAAAGAACCCTACGAATTTCCCTCGCCTCGCCGAGATTGTCCCCACGACCGGCCCCGTTATCCATCAAAGGCAAGTCATGTCCTCCAACCTCCCCGCGACCTCTGCTCCCCTCCGCGCCCTCTGCGTCCCAGTCTTCTTTCTCCTGACTTCCCTGTGCACCGCCGCCGAATACCACAAAATCGTCATTACAGACGAGAGTAACCCACTCCAGCGCGTCCCGCTCGTCGAACTCTCGACGACCAACGGCATCACGCACATCTCAGACAACAACGGCGTCGTCGCGATCACCGAACCCGACCTCCTCGGCAAAGACGTCTACTTCAACATCAAATCCCATGGATACGAGTACCCCGCCGATGGCTTCGGCATGCGTGGCAAAAAAGTCACCCTCACCCCCGGAGGCGAAACCAAACTCGAAATCAAACGCAAGAACCTCGCCGAACGCCTCTACCGCACGACCGGCACGGGCCTCGATGCCGATTCCGTGCTCACCAGACAGACTCGTGTCGACAACCGCACCCCGGAGCAAGGCCTCCTCACCGGCTGTGACAGCATCATGTCGGTCCAATACAAAGGCAAATACTACTGGTTCTGGGGCGACACCAACCGCTTAGCCTATCCCCTCGGCAACTTCCACATCACCGGCGCCACATCCCCCCTTGATGGCTCCACATCCATCGAACAAGGCATCCAGTATACCTTCTTCAAAGACCCCGAAGGCTTCGTCAAACCCATGGCGAAAATGCCCGGCGAAGGCCCCACCTGGATTGGCGCCCTCGCCGTCCTCCCCGACAAAGACGGCAAGGAGCGAATGGTCGCCTACGACATCAAAGTCCGCCCCAACATGCAGGCCTACCGCTGGGGCATCGTCATCTGGAATGACGAAAAGGAAGAATTCGAACGCCTCAAGGAATTCGATGCCCAGCCCGCCCACTTCAAAGACATCGCCTGCCACACCTTCCTCGAACGCGATCCCGATACTGGCAAAGACTACCTTTATCTCTCCACCCCCTTCCCTCACATCCGCGTCCCCGCCACGCTCGACGCTTACTGCGATCCGACTCAATACGAGTCCTACCGCCCCGTCGAAGGCTGGAAACAAGGCATCACGCCGTTGTCACAGAAACAGGAATCAGCCGCCATCAAGGAGGGCAAGCTCACCGCCGAAACCGCTCTCCGCCAGATGACCGACGCAGCCACCGGCAAACCCATCCAAGTCCACAACGGCTCCTGTCACTTCAACCCGTACCTCAACAAATACATCATGATCTTCACCGAACTCGGCGGCGAAACCTCCACCCTCGGCGAAGTCTGGCTCTCCACATCGAAGGACAAAGTCGGCCCCTGGACCAAAGCCGTCAAACTCCTCACCCACAATCATTACTCATTCTACAACCCCCGCTACGACTACGAATTCGACCAGCACAAGGGTCGGACCATCCACTTCGAAGGCACTTACACCCACACCTTC
>SXPC01000077.1 GCA_005778225.1 Planctomyces sp.
CACGCGTTAGATTTTCTTTTGTTAAAGGATAAAGCAGCCCTGATCGAATTGCTCGGCTGCTTTGTTTTGCTTCATACACCAGAAGGAGCGTTTCGGTGTCCGATCGTTTTTCAAGTAAGACTTCCTGCCTGCTGTTAACCTGCCTGATTTTTGTCAGCAACCTCACCTCGACCACCTTCGCACAAGGTGAAAATCCTTACGCCAACATCGAGAAAGCCTATCAACAAGGTGATTTTGATCAGGTAATCAAGCTGTCCGATGGCTATCTGGCCAAAGACCCTGCTCTCGAAACACCCCTGTACTTTCGAGCCAGTGCAAAAATCGAGAAAGGGATCCGAGCCGCCGACGTCGAGCTCGTCCGTGCCGGCATTGCCGATGCCCACGGTGCCATCGAGAAGATGAAGACGCCGCAGCCAAACTACTATTTGCCGTATCTCTATGGCATGAACCACCTTACCTTATTGGAAAACTCGCCTGAACACGCAACGACGTCAGTGACTGTCATCGACTCCTTGTTCAAACAATTGACGCTGACTCCTGATCAGAAAGCCAACTTTCTGTTCCAACGCGGGCAGGCTCACCTGTATCTGGACAAGCTGCCAGACGCCGAGCAGGATTTCCGCAATGCCCTGACTCAGGTCCCCACTCACCTGGGCGCCATGATGTCGCTGGCAGATGCACTTGCAGCCCAGCAGAAGTACCAGGACGCCGACAATTTGTATTCCGACGCCATCCGCGCGACGCCGAATAGCCCTCTGGGTTACAACAATCGCGGCATGTTCCGCCAGTCCATTGACCGTCACGACGAAGCCATCAAAGACTTCGAAAAAGCCGTCAGCCTCGATAAGAACTACTTCGTTGCCATCACCAACGCCGGCTTCTCCAAGCTGGAACAGAGCAAGCTGGCAGACGCAGAGAAAGATTTCACTTCGTCACTGAAGATCCAGGCCCAACAGCCCGGCGTCTACAGCCTGCGTGGCACGACTCGCCTGCGCATGGGCAAATTTGATGACGCGATCAAAGACTACGAAGAAGTCATCAAATACACCCCAGACAGCGGCGTCGCCAAAACCGACCTCGCGTTTGCTTACTACTTCAAGAAAAACTTTGCACAAGCGGCTGTGGTCTTCGATGAAGCTTTGAAACTCGAGCCACAACTGACTCACCTGATGCCCTGGCGATATGCTTCAAAAATCCTGTCTAACAAAGGTCAGGAAGCAGAAGCTGATATCGCTACTGTCGTCGCCAAACCGGAAGCCGATCGCAAATGGGTCGACTACCTGACTTTGTACCTCAGCGGCCGAGTGCCCGAAGACGTCCTGCTGGCTCAAGTCCAGAAGGAACAACAGGAATTCCGCCAGTCCCTGCTGTGTGACGCCAACTACTTCATCGGCCTGCGCAAGAGCAATAAAGGCGACACCGCCGGTGCCCAGAAGGCCTTCAACAACGCCCTTGCAACGGGCGAAGTTCGACTCTCAAGCTATCGCGGGTCCGAACTGGCGCTCGGTAAGTAACGGCATCCAATGCGAGAAACCGGCTCTGATTACCAGAGCCGGACATCTCCATACAAGTCAATTTTTTCATCGGCGCTGATGATAGGATGATCGTTCACAATCGCCTGAGCGATCATCATGCGATCAAACGGACCGCGACGATAGGATGGTAACTGTCGCTGTTTTTCAGTTGCCTCGAGTGTCACAGGATGTATTGCGCCGGTAGTATCTCCAACGCAAGGCTTGCCCATGGATAAAATTCCGTGGACAGTTTCAGCTTCTGCTGTCCGACTTTAATACTGATTTCCCAGAATGACACGATGCTGATCAGCAGCTGATTTCCAGAATCCTCAATGACACTTCTGGCATCAACAGTCAGCTTATCGGGTGACTCAATAGCCCAGATCAGCACATGAGTATCGAGCAGGCATCTCATTGCTCATACTCTTTCATCTCCTCCAGGGGAGCGTCAAAGTCCGGTGCCATATAAAGGACAGATCCTCGCATCGTTCCAAGCTCGCGCTTTGGCTTATCGCTTTGTAATGGCTCAAGCACCAACCGGGCGACGGGGACATCATCTTTCATAATCACGACAGCTTTTCGTCCGGAAAGCTGCTTAAGCATTTCAGGCAACAGAGCTGCGGCTTCGCTCACTGAGATTTTCTGCATCGCCATTTATCGACTCCTACTATTGCAAAAGATCGCAGGCAACACCATTTCTCAGCAAGATCAAACCTTCACCTGCTGCATCGTGATGCAGTGAAACGCTCCCAGCCCCCACACCAGATCAACTGAGTGGATGCCGATGATTTCGCGGGTCGGGAAATGTTCCTTGAGGATACCGAGCGCGATCTGATCCGCTGGGTCACCAAAAGTCGGGACCACGACCACTTTGTTCCCGATGTAAAAATTCGCATAGCTCATCGGAAGACGCTGGTCGTCATAAAACTGTGGGTCCGGCATCGGGAATTTGACGACATCGAGTGGCCGCCCGTCGGGGAGACGGAACGATTTCAGCTGCTCATAGTTTTTGTTGAGCAACCAGTACGCTTCGTCGTCAGTGTCTTCGGTGTAGGCAGCCAGGACCGTCGTCTCGGAAACAAAACGCGCGAGCTGGTCGATGTGAGCATCGGTATCATCACCCGGAATACTGCCATCATCCGGTTCACCCAGCCAGAGGACCTGATCAATGCACGCGTAATCTCGCAGCTTCTGTTCGATCTGCGATTTGGTCATCTCGGGGTTGCGATTCGGGTTCAACAGGCACTGTGAGGTCGTCAGCAGCGTGCCTTTGCCATTCGGCTCAATCGATCCCCCTTCGAGAATCATGCCCGGATCAAACCGCTTCATGCCATAAAAGTCTGCGACGTTCGCAGGCATCTTGTTGTCGTCTTCGAAGGGAGGATACTTCCCACCCCAGGCATTGTAGCCCCAGTCGACGACTGCAGGCTCCAGCCCTCCCCCCGCCAGAAACATCGGACCATGATCCCGCATCCATGCATCGTTGGTCTTGAAGGGGTGAATGGTCACATTCTTGAGACCACCCACCATCGTGCTGGCCTGCTCAAACACTGGCCCCGGGCCTGCAGCGATATGCACCTCTTCGCCATCGGTAAGCACGCGCGTCAGCTCCGCCCAGATCGGCGGGACCGGCTCAAACTTTCCCGGCCAGGAATTGACGTTATGCGGCCACGACAGCCACGTCGCGACGTGCGGTTCCCACTCGGCAGGCAGGCGATAACCAAGGGAACGGGGTGTTGGTGTGGTCGTCATGGCTGATTTCAATACTGGATCGTGAGCGGTGTTAGAACAAAGAGAGCCACTGCCGGTTGAACCAGCAATGGCACGACTGAGATCTTGGGGGATTGGCTTAATCCAGATAACGCTTCATCAACCCCTCATACGCATCAATCCGTCGATCGCGCAAAAACGGCCAGTGCGTGCGGGCTTCATTCACCGTTTCAAAGCTGCCTTCATAATGCAGGATCGCTTCGGAATCATGAGGAGCCTTCGCGACGACATTGCCATACGGATCGCTGATGAACGACCCACCCCAGAACTGAATGCCACCTTCCAGGCCGACACGGTTCGGTGCCACAACATAAACGCCGTTGGCGATCGCGTGGCTGCGCATCATTGTCTGCCAGGCGTTGTACTGAGCCTCGCCCCACTTTTCTTTTTCAGACGGATGCCAGCCAATCGCGGTGGGATAGAAGAGCATCTTCGCGCCGTGCAAAGCCGTCAGACGGGCCGCTTCCGGGAACCACTGATCCCAGCAGACACAGACGCCGATTTTACCAACGGCCGTTTCAAAGGCCTTGAAACCCGTATCGCCCGGCGTGAAGTAGAACTTCTCGTAATACAGCGGA
>SXPC01000078.1 GCA_005778225.1 Planctomyces sp.
CAATCTGTTGCAGGCTCGTATCAACGAATAAATGGGACGGGGAGTATTGGATACCACGAATAATTAGACAAGAGGATTTGGGGCGAATTTGAGGTTTGTAAGCCTTGCAAAGGTCCATAGCGGTAAGTCTGCGATCTTGTTACGCAACTTACAGGAAAAGCCCTAAATCGACCGTAGAAAAGCACCTACGACGACACCTTAGCGTACGACCGTCAACGTAAGTCGTTAACCAACTGGAGAGGCTTTAACGATAAAAAATCTTGGGGAAGCAGCGAAGATTAGCGTCTTTAGGAGACATGGGCAAAAATGGCGTACTTGCCGAAGACAATCTGCAAGCCGAGCCAGAGCCAATACAAAACCAACAGTCCAGCATGCAAACACCTTTACGGTGTCAGCTCAAACGTCGCCATCACCGGGAAATGGTCGCTGTACCCGATCCGGTCCTTGTAATCATCCAGCGGCAACGAGAACTGCTTTCCTTTGATCACTCGTTCATTGAGCATCATTCGGGGGCGCTCGACCTGGGAGGCTTTCCACTTCATCCCCGAGCTCGATGACGCCAGCTTGTTCACGAAGAGATGGTCGTAACCGAGCAGTTCCATCTCGCCAGAATCATTGTTGTAGTAACCATGTGTGAATCGCCCCATCGGTCCAAGTGATTCCAGTGTGTTGACCAGCCCTCCCGCCTGCAGGGCTTTGATCGAATCGCTCCCATGATCATCATTCAGATCACCCCCCACGATGATCGGGACTTCTTTCCCTTCATACGCAGGGATCTCTTGCGAGACGATATTCAGCAGCGTCTTGGCAGAGGCCAGTCGAACATCGTCGCCCCCATCCCGCTGACTCTTCCAGTGATTGATCAACACATAAAACGGCTGTCCCTGGTGTGTAAACCGGGCAGACATGATCCCGCGCGGAAAGTTGGGGATCGCATAACTCCGCGCCAAAAACGGCTTCTTGCTGATGATCCCGACATCGATTCCCCGAGTATCCTTCCCTTCCAGAACGAGAAAGTAGTGATACCCCTTCGAAAACAGATGCTTGCTGACGAAGTCGCGCAGGATCTGATGATTCTCAACCTCCATCAACCCGATGATGTCCGGCTCCAGCGCGAGAATGACCTTCGCATCGTTGGCCATCTTCTGCTCGACCTGCTGGCGGGTCAGAATGTCTTCTGCATCCAGGCGCGGGTCGTCGAACTCGTCAAACATATTCTCGACATTCCAGAAACAGACTTTCATCTGCTCCCCCGCCCTGGCTGTCTGACATAGCGCAACAACCAGACACAGTACAACAACCCACACCTGCATCAGCATCATAAAATATCAATCTTAAAATCTTGCCCCTTCTCCCCCGGGGAGAAGGTGGCCGAGTCTTCGAGGTCGGATGAGGGAACTCTGCAAAAACCTACCAAATCAATTCTCAATTACTGCCCACGTACGCAATACAAAATATCCCCCGTCCGAATCAGCAACGAACCATCGACGACGGCAACTCCATACTGCGTCCGTCCGCCAAACATCGCTGCACTTCGCTTGCGCTCTTCCGATTCTTCCGCAGCGGCCGCCGCGGGGTCTGCTTTCCCTTCCTCAGGATTCCACAGCTGATTCTCCGAGACAACGGAAAACTCAGCCCCGGCCTTAATGACCGTCGTCACGCCATCTTTTCCGAAGAAGTAGATGTGATTCCCCAATCCAACCGGCGTCGCCCAGCTCGATTGAGCCACCCGCTTGGTGTAATGCTCCTTGCCAAGTCCCAGGTCATAGCAATAAACCACGCCACTGCGATTAATCCAGTACGCACAGTCTTTATAGATGATCGACGATGCAAACGACGGACTGGCATCCTTCGTCCGCCACATCACCTCAGGGTTCCAGGTTCCATCAGCACTGCTGAAGACCCGCATCGCAAAGTTCGAGTTCTTCGCATTCTCGTTGTTGCCTTCACGTCCAGCCGAAGCTGCCACGAGGAAAATCCCATCCTGATTCGGAACCGGCGTCGCAGCCGTATTTCCGCCCAGCCCATCGATCGTCCACAGCTGCTTGCCATGCATCGGGTCGTACCCGTCGACTGACCCCGCCGAACTGAGAATGACTTGCGTCCCATGTTGGGTATGCAGCAGGTAAGGCGAACTCCAGCTCGTTCGGCTGGTTCGGCTCGTCTTCCATTTTTCCTGACCATCCTGCTTATCGAGTGCCACCAGATAAGAGGGCCCGGCAAAATCGACCGCGATGATAATCCGATCCTTCAACTGCACCGGCGACGCAGCGATCCCGAACTCACTTTCGATCTTCCCATAGTCTTTCCCCAGCGACTGAGCCCAGAGTTGCTTTCCATGATGATCATAGGCAATGACATCCCCCGACTCGAAAAACGCATATACGCCGTTCTCATCGACACAAGGCGTCGGTGCTGCCCGACTGACGTACACACTGTTCTTGACCGGCATGCTGCTCTCGGTCGTCTTTCGCCACAGCTCGGAACCATCCTTCAGCGACAGGCACAGGACATGGTTCTGCTCTTTGTTCGGCCCTTCGATCGCCGTCACGAAAACCTTGTCTCCCCAGATCACCGGCGAAGACTGTCCATGCCCCGGCAGCGCTGCTTTCCAGGCAATATTCTTCTCGGGAGACCATTCCGTCGGAATCGAATCCGGACTGACATGAGACGTCTCCGCCCCGAGGAAACCGGTCCATTTGGCATCCGCAGCCAACGCCATCACACAGAAATACAGTTCAAGCATGGATATTCAACTTTCTAGAGAGACGAGAGTGGGCAGCCTCGCGTGCATTGTAACCGGCGTGACGCGTTTCGAGAATCGCTTTACCGACAAGTCGCGACAAAGAACAACCTTGGAAACGCCAGCAACGACGAACCATCCTCTGCGGGCGGATAAGACGATGTCACCGCAGCCAGATACCGCCTCAGAAACTCAGCCTGTTCATTCTCATCCAACGGCTGCAAAAATGGTCTCAACCCCGTCGATTTGAACCACTCCACGACGTCCGACGGCCCCCTTTTCAACGGGTGATAATACGTCGTCCGCCAGACATCGACCTGCTCTGCCTGCTGCTGCAGCAACCGAAGATACCACCCCGCCTCCCGCCGTAACGCAAGGTCCCGTGGCTGTTTCGACAGCTTCCCCGCCCACCGTGGATCCGCAGCCACTTCCCGCATCAGTACATGACTCGGCTCTTCCAAATTATCCGGCACTTGCACCGCCAACGATCCGCCAGGATTTAACTTCTTCATCAGCCGGGGCAACAACACCTCATGCCCACTTACCCACTGAAACGACGCATTCGCAAAGATCAGGTCATAAGGCCGCCCATCATCCCAGTTCGCAATATCCCCCACCTCAAACCGAACTCCCGGCAATCTCCTCCAAGCCGCTTCCACCATTTCCGGGGAACTGTCAATCCCGATCACCTCCGCGTCCGGAAACCGATGCCTCAGCAACTCCGTCGAATTCCCCGGCCCACAACCCAGATCGACAATCCTCCTCGGCTCCCCAGGTACCCGCGCCAGCAAATCAAAAATCGGCCGATTCCGCTGCTGCTCAAACAACGTGTACTGCGAAGGAGACCAGGTCATGTCGATAGCCTAACTTATCGGCTGTTTGCTCAAAGAACGAATCGGAAGAGTTTCACCACGGATGAACACGAAGAAACACGGATGAATAGAGAAAGAATCGAACCGCAGGTGAACGCAGCGGTTCAACTCTTGTCTCAACTCGGTGCTCTCTGTGACCTCTGTGTCAAAACTTTCTTCATCCGGGAAAAAAGTCTTGAACCGCAGAGGACGCGGTGGAACGCAGAGGTATGAGGAAAACAACCACAGAGAACACCGTCTCGCATAGAGACTCACAGGGAAAACATTTCCCTCGTTCTCCCCTGTGTGCCTCCGTGCTCCTCCGTGACCTCTGTGGTAAACCCTCTTACCGATTCTGCCTTATTCGCAACACATACACAAATCCGGCACGAACAACGTCAACGTCGCGGTGTACTTCGTGGCGTCGTACCCGTCTCCCTTCTCATTCAAGACAACATGCGACACAAACAAATACCGATTCCCCTCTTTGGGCGTGAAGGAGATGATCCCCTCTTCATTGGTCATGAATTCATACTCCGCATCAAACCCCTCCTTGAGCTCGTGGCCCTGCGGAATACAGGAGATCTTCTCATTGGCCACCGGCTTCCCCTTCATCACCAGCTGCACCTGAAACTTCTTCCCCGCCGCCATCGGCAGGACCGGATTCACAACCGGCACAAGCTCCATCGCATGCCCCAGCACTTTGCCCACGACCCGGTCGTCCGGCGTTGGCTTATCCAGGGACTCCGTGATATGAAAGAACGTCTTGGCCGACTTGAGCGACCGCTGAGCCTGCCCATGGTTGACGATCGCATCACTTGTTGCAGCAGCGGTATAAACCCCTGGCTTGAACGCGGAAAACTTCCCCGTCCAGTATCCTTCCTTCGGCGTGTAACCCTGATCGACCATGTTCGAAGTCAGATCATACTTCTTCCCATCAGGGTCCACGACCTCCACTTTGACCTTCTCAATCTGAACCTTCCCCGCCTGCTTGAAGTCCCGATGATCATTCCCATGATTCCCGAGCTTCAAATCCACATAGATCGAATCCCCCGACCGCAACAGATTCGTATTCGTCTCCACCCAGGCATCATGAGCCAAGACGGAAGAAGTCACCATCGCCAACATAGCAATAGTCAAAACAATACGTTTCATAAATATCTCTCCTGGTATTAAGGCGAGCGGGGGGTGTGAACACCCCTGGCTCCTGTGCTTTCAAAAATAATGACCAGTGTGAGTACGCCACACGCGCCACCTCACACACTCCAAACTGGGGTCAGCTAACAATCCTGACCCCAGCCACCCCGTTACTGCCTCAAAACGCCCCCACCACATTCCCATCATTCCGACTATGCAGATCCCGCTGCGTCTGCGTGTTCACACTGTCAGAGAGAAAGTGCACCGACCCATCCCCGAACAGGACATTCGCTCCTCCCTTATGCCAGCTACGCGGACCAAAATATCCCGACCAGTGATGCACGACATCCGGCGTACGGCTATTCGGCGTGTTGTACCCGTTCGTCATCGTCGCCATCGCTCCGGTGAAGGCCCACGACATGCCCCGCCCGCGCAACGCAGCACTGTTTCCGCCACGCCAGGTGATCGATCCAGTAAAGCCCCCATTCATCGCCGCTGTGAGATCCGGATTCTGAATCACTCCCCCTTGCACATAATTTGTCCAGGGCGCTCCGGTCGCGACGAATCCCTGATGAGGGTCTGCTGCTGAGTTGACACCCGTCGAACCATTGAACGTGTACTGGTACGGAAACGTCGGCGTCTGCCCTGCTGGAAGCGTGATGTCATCGCCGACGCTTCTGACGGCTTCACTCATGAAGACCGTATTCGAAACCCCATCCGTCACATCTCGAAACCCGACATTCGAGTTCAGATAAACCAACCCGTCGGTCCGGCGAGAGAAGTCCGTATTGCGATCCCTCCCGCTCCCATAGCTGACCATGTAATTGTTGCTGCCATAGGTGTAGCCGTTGGCAACGACCTGCGAGGGGGCAGGATCACTCGGACACAAAAAGATCGTCAGTGGATTGGCGAAGGCATCTGCAAATCGCGTCCCGACCGCCGCATCGGTGTAAGGGGTCTTCGAATTGAATCCCCCGGCAAAGGCCGGCTTCGAATAGTCAAGGACATCCGCCAGATTCGACTGCTCGAGAAATGGCAGCAAACGTGACTGCACCGAGAAATCAATATCCGTCCGCCCGAACATCGGGAACATTGAATAAGTCGCTTCATAGTTATGCAGCGCCAGTCCCAGCTGCTTCAAATTATTCTTACAAGACGACCGACGAGCCGCCTCCCGCGCCTGCTGAACGGCCGGTAACAAAAGCGCCACAAGAGTCGCGATGATCGCAATCACCACGAGCAGTTCGATCAGGGTAAATCCCGATCGTGAAGTACGTGAAATAGCCATAGAAATATCCTGATGATGTATTGATGTAAGTAGAGAAGGAAGATGCCCCCGGGTGCAGACAATCCTGTCCGTGCATACCTTCGTAGGGTGCTGGTGAGGCTCCGCGAACCGCACCAAATGGACCCACGAAGTTAAGTAGCAACAGTGAACGCAATTGGTGCGGTTCGAAGACTCACCAGCACCCTACGTTTAAGACAGATAGCCCATGCCACAGCACACAAAGCAATCACTCACCCCAACTCAGGCGGGTCCAGCGCAGGCTCCAAAGACGCCGCGCTCACAACATCATCCACCATCACTAGCACATCATTCAGGCCACCATTCAACGCCACGATACAGGGTTCTTCGAGGACCGTCGGCATTCGCAAAACAACCATCGTGCCGACTTCATCCGCGCACTGACATGCCCCCCCAATGACTTCTCCACAGGGATTGTTCGACGACGATTCAGGCACATCTGCAGACGTTACGACCGAGACGCTGCAACAACACTTCCCCGCCAGCTTCTTCGCCAGCGAGCAATGACACCCGGGCTTACTGACAACACGTGTCTTCGTCTTCACCGCAACGCGCGCCCCAGACGCACAAACCGCATCATCCCGAATCACCTGCCCCAGCCCGTTCACAACCCGAACTCTCGGAGCAGCCTCGTCTTCGTTCACCTGTTCATCAACTGTCTCATGAGGAGAGGCAGCTTTTTCGACCGAACTCGGTTCCGAAGCCTGACAGCAAGACGTATCGATCCCCGTCTGACTGATCAACAGCCAGCAACACATCAGGACTCGAAGGATCGAACTTGCCACAACTTGCCTGTCAAATTCCGCCGTGAATCTCACGGCCTGTCTCAAACCTCACATTTACGATCGTCACCCACTCGCGTAAAGTGACACACCATACCTCAGCCATCCTGTCAAATCAGTAAGAACCTCACCGAAATGCCCTCCCCCACGTCCGCGAAAAGCGAGACTACCCAGAATCCCACAGGCGTCAGCCAGGACGACAACTTTCCGGTTCCGGTCACCGATCAACTCATCGACACTCATGTTAACGATCCCACCGAGCCGTTGGCAACCAGCCAAATTGACGCACAGTTCGATTCCCGCTCCGAACGTGTGAACATGCTGTCGTTAGCAGGTTACAACTCCAGCATGCGGGTTTCGTGGATCTTCAAGACCGAGACCGTCATCATGCCCGCGTTTCTCGACGCGATCGCAGGACCCGGCTGGATTCGAGGCTTTCTCCCAATTCTGAACCGCTTCGGCCAGAGCATCCCTCCCCTGCTCTACGCCGACCACCTCAAGGAAATGCCTCAAAAATCACGCAGCCTGATAGCCTCCACCATGGCGATGGCGATGATTTTCCTGGGACTCGCTTTCAGCTGGTACCTCGTCGTCGACTCCCCGCCACGCTGGTTCCCATTCGCCTTCCTGGTCCTCTACGGGCTCTTCTTCATCGCGACCGGCGTCAATCAGCTCACCTTTAACACCGTCCAGGGAAAACTGATCCGCGCGACCTCCCGCGGCAAACTCCTGCGCGAATCCGGCATCGTCGGTTCACTGGTCTCGGTCGCGCTCGCCTGGTGGCTCCTCCCCGGCTGGATCGCCATGCCCGGCGCCACCGGTTACGTCTACATCTTCGCCGCCAGCGGCATCGGCTTTGTCCTCGCAGGCCTGATCCTCATGCTGGTCCGCGAACCCAAAGACGAACTCGCCCCCGGCGAACTCCCCCACACCAGCCCTTTCAGCATCCGCAAAAAATTCCGCAACGTCTGGCAAGCCTTCACGAGCGACAAACACCTCCGTGCCGCCTGCTACGTCGGCATGCTCTGGATGATGTCGCTCCTGCTCTTCCCCCACTACCAGTGGATCGGCCGCGAACAAATCGGCTGCAGCGACTACCAGCTCATGATCTGGGTCATCGCCCAGAACGCCGGCGTCGGCTTCTTCAGTTCCATGGGCGGCAGAGTCGCCGATATCCACGGCAACCGTCGCATCCTCTACCTCTTCAGCTTCGCCTCCGCGATCACACCTCTCTGGTCCATCGGCATGACGATGCTCCCTCTCGACTTCGCCCGTACATGGTACTGGACGACTTATTTCATCCTCGGCCTCAACCCCGTCATCATGAAGCTCTTCATGAACTATGTCCTCGAACTCACCCCCCGAACCAACCACACCCGCTACCTCTCCGCGATGTCCGTCGCCATGGGCGTCTCCTTCCTCTTCTCCCCCCTCGTCGGCCACGCCATCGACCTCTGGTTCGAAGCCGTCTTCCTCCTCATCTCACTCTCCGCCATCCTCGCCGGCTACCTGGCAATGCGCCTCATCGAACCCCGCGACCACCCCCACCTACAGAAGTAGCCCGGCAATGTCCCTTCTCCCCCGGGGAGACGGTGGCGGCGCTTCGCCGACGGATGAGGGCTCTCTGCGAAG
>SXPC01000079.1 GCA_005778225.1 Planctomyces sp.
ATTGAGACTAGAGCATTTTCCCAATTGTCCAACCCATCTTCCGGTTGAACCCATGTCAGGACCCTCGAAGGTGATAGATTCACAATGATCTCACGATCCAGTCCTTGACAGTCAATTTCCACGCATTTATCCTTAGGGATAAGGAAAATACCGAACGAGCATTTCTATTTCCGTTGAGTTACGAAATGCGACTCAAGAAATCAGTGATGTCTCGTTCGCCTGTTTCCAGGAGATTCTCCTGTTGGCATCACGGAGTGTTTACGATGTGAATGTTGAACGGATCGATTAGGCTTCCCGCCTGAATCAGCTGCTACTGCTTCGTAAGGAGCAGATAACGGGCTGGATCAGGCCTTGGCGTCAGATCATAGGCTCGGACGAACTGTCGGGCGGATCACGCGGGCGGCACTGATTGACGCTTTCGGGCGTCTTGTCAAAGTGGGTCTTGAACCCGCTTTTTTTGTTAATAATGAGGAGTCAGATTCAGGCGCGACCGGTGAAGCAACGGAAGAGTGAGCCATATCACAGTCTGTTGATCCCATCATTTTCGGTCGGAGTCATGAATTGAGGACGTGCATGAACGCAAACGAAATTCTGAGAATCGTCGACTCAATCCACCGCGATAAAGCCATCGACAAAGAAATTGTCATTGGTGGCGTCGAACAGGCGATTCTATCGGCGCTACGCAAATATTACGGCGACGAAGAAGATATTACCGTTCATATTGATCGCACGACTGGACTTCCTCACGTCACTCACAACGGCGAAGTCATGTCGCCGGATGATCTGGGCCGTATCGCCGCTCAGACTGCCAAGCAGGTCATGATTCAGAAGATTCGCGAAGCTGAACGCGATGCCTTGTATGACGAATACACCGATCAACGTGGTCAGCTCGTTTCTGGCACGATTACCCGCTTCGAAGGCGGAGTCGCCATTGTCAATCTGGGTAAAATTGAGTGCCTGCTCCCACGCAGTGAACAAATTCCCGGCGAATCTCACCGTGTCAACGAACGTATCCGTGCGGTGATTCTGGATGTCCGCAAGTCAGGCAGCCGTCTGAAGCTGGTTCTTTCTCGCGCCCACCCAGAATTCGTGCGACGCCTCTTCGAGGTCGAAATTCCCGAAGTCTCAGAACGGATCATCGAAGTCCGTTCTCTGGCTCGCGAACCCGGTCACCGTTCCAAAGTCGCCGTTTCGTGCATTGATAATAATATTGATGCAGTCGGGGCCTGTGTTGGTGTGCGTGGTGCACGGATTAAAAACATCATCGACGAACTTCACGGCGAGCGGATTGATATCGTTCGCTGGAACGACTCTCTGCAGGTGCTGATCCCAAACGCCCTGCAGCCAGCGGAAATCGAAGACGTCATTTTGTGCCCGATGCTCGGACGCGTCATTGTTCTTGTCCGCGACGATCAACTGTCGCTGGCCATCGGCAAGCGTGGTCAGAATGTTCGTCTGGGCTCGAAGCTGGTTGGTTGGGACATCGAAGTCATGACTCGCGACGAACTGGACAATCAGCTCGATCGCTCAATTCAGGCGTTTGCCGGTGTCCCTCACTTGGCGGACGAGTTGGCTGAAACTCTCGTTTCTCAAGGCTTTTTCACCTTCGATGACCTTTCGGTCATCGAGCCGGATCAGCTTGCCGAACTGGGAGGGTTGACAGAGGAGCAGGTCGATGAAATCATCGCCTACGCCGACGATCAATGTGCCATCGAAGAACAGCAACGACAACAACAGCGTGCCGAAGGTATTCGGGAAGGGCATCGTGGAGGATCTTCCGCGACAGCAACCCGATCGGCCTCAACTTCCGGGAGCTCGTCGGCTTCACCCCGAATGCCGTCGAAAAACAATGTTGAAGCTCCCGCCGATGTCACCAGCCAGGATCAGGCGGTCGCATCGGAAGCAGGAACCCCCTCCGAGTCAACTAGCGCCTCAACGGCTGGTCAACAGGATGAAACGCCCATGATGTAACAGTCCTGCGGGTTTCCTTTCTTATCATCTGGTCGGTATCCGGGTGGGCGAGAAAGTTGGTGTTCCTGAAAAGATTCAGCCAGATCCCTGTCGTCTCTTCCAAGACGTCTTTGGGGCTCTGGCAATCTTCCGTTAGTAGAGAACAAAATGGCCAGACATCCTCTTGATGCCTGACCGACACAACGACCCGCGAAAGGACCGTGTTCCCTTGAAAATTCGAATCTTCGCCCTGGCGAAAGAATGGAATCTGGACAGCAAGGATTTGATCAAGCACTGCAATGATGCAGGTGTTCCGGTCAAGTCATCGCCGCTGTCCAGCATTTCGCCAGAAGAGCGAGACCTGGTCTTGGATTACATCAACAAGCTAGGTGTCAATCAGTCATCGGCCGCGCCATCAAAGGCGACTCTGGCTCCAGTGCGTGAATCAGTCACTGAGCAGCAGATTGGTAAGGTCCGCGCGATCAGCGCTCAGGGACGCGGTAAGCCGCAACGTGCCGAATCATTTGATGATGAAGACGACGACCGTGGTGGCACGATCACAGAAGAGCCAGAACTCGAAGACGAACCAGTCGCTATCGAGGAAGACGAGCCAGCTGACGATTTCATCGAAGAAGAAATCGTTGCAGAAGAGGTTGAGGAACCAGTCGAAGCTGTTCCTGAACCGGTGGCTCGCAAGGAAGCTCCTGTTGTCGCAGCTCCTCGGGCTCCAGCAGGCGTTGAAGTTGCTGAAGAAGCCGAGGAAGAGCCAGAAGACGAAGGAGAAGGGGATGCTCCTGAAGCAGAAGCTGCTGCATCTCAGGTCCCTGATCAACCCAAAGGTGGCCCTGCCAAGTCTCCTGGTCTGATGAGTCGTGAAGCGGCAGCGGCATCGGCAATGTCACGGATTCGGGAAATGCGTCCCCGCGGTGCGATCACCGATATCGCTGATCGTAAATCTCCCAAGCAAAAGCCGAAACCGTCGCTGCCAACTCTGGCGCTTCCGCCGAAGTATAAGCCAGGCGTTCCCAAGAAGGACATGACAGCCCCTGCTCAGCGTCCAGAAATTAAGCTGAGTGCAGAAGTTCTTGAATCGAAGAGCCCTCTGGCTGCTCACCTGAAGAAGAGTTCTGAGCAGAAGAAGATCAAGATCACTCGCGATGGCGATATCGATACTTCAGATTCGCCGATCAAGCGAGGTCATGCGGTCTCCGATCCACGCGAAGCCCGTAAACTGTCTCGTACTAGACGAGTCGGTACAGGACGCAGCGATGATGATGAAGAGCGTATCTCTCGCAATTACCGACGCCCGAAACAGCGTCGGGGGAGTGTCCAGGTCGAACTCAAGTCGACAGCAGAAGTCGAAGTTCCGGTTTCGATCCGTGCCTTCTCGGAAGCGCTTGGTCGTCCTGCGAAAGATATTATCCGTGCCCTGATGAGCAGGGGACAGATGGCGACGATGAATGACTCCCTCGAAGAAGAGGAAGCCATCGAAATCGCCATGGAACTCGGCGTCGATCTGAAGATCAAGCAGCCATACAACGCCGAAGACGAGCTCGAAGAGCGTATCAATCTGGTCATTGAGGATCACTTCAAGATTCCTCGTCCGCCGATCGTGACGATTCTTGGTCACGTCGACCACGGAAAAACGACCCTTGTCGATACGATTCGTTCTGCCAACGTGGCCGGTGGCGAAGCCGGGGGAATTACCCAGCACATCGCTGCTTACCAGGTTGATCACCACGGCAAGAGAATCACCTTCGTCGATACGCCCGGTCACGCGGCGTTCGGCGAAATGCGTGCCCGCGGTGCGAACCTGACCGACATCGTCGTTCTGGTTGTTGCTGCCAACGATGGCGTCATGCCTCAGACCGAGGAATGTATCAGCCACGCCAAGGCCGCCGGTGTTCCTATCATCGTCGCGTTGAATAAAGTCGATCTGCCTGGTATCAACGAGCAGAAAGTCCTCCAGCAGCTGGCTTCTCACAATATCCTCCCAGCCGAGTGGGGGGGAGACGTCGAAGTTGTGCGGACCTCTGGTCTGGCGAAAATAGGGATCGAGAACCTGCTTGAAACGATTCTCCTCACGGCAGAACTCCACGATTACAAAGCCCTTTCCGAAGGTCCTTCCGATGGTGTCTGCCTCGAAGCCTTCCGCGACGAAGGTCTAGGTCCAATTGCCTGGTCGATCGTTCGTCAGGGTGCCCTCGAAGTCGGCGATGTTGTCCTCTGTGGTTCGACCTATGGTCGTATTCGTTCGATGTTTGACACCAAGGGCCAGGAAATCTCCGTCGCGACGCCTTCGACACCGATTCGAATCGCTGGTTTGAATGCGGTCCCCAATGCGGGTGATCACTTCTACGTCATGGACGATATCGATCAGGCACGCCAGATCGCCGAAGCCCGACAGCAGCGAGGCCGTTCTCAGAAACTGGCTCGATTCGGCGGGCCTCGGAAGCTGGAAGATATTCTCAGCAGCCATCAGGGTGTCAAAGACCTGCCTTTGATCCTCAAGGCAGATGCTCCTGGATCACTCGAGGCTCTCAAGTACGAAATCGGCAAGATCGATCATGCCGAAGTCCGCGTGAAGATCCTTCACGAAGGGGTCGGCGGAGTCAACGAGTCCGACATTTACCTGGCCTCAGCGTCTTCTGCGATCATCATTGCCTTCCACGTCATTGCAGACGATCGCGCGATGGGACTGGCTGATCACGAAGAAGTTGAGATCCGACGTTACGACATCATTTATGAAGTCACTGATCACATCCGTCAGGCCCTTGAAGGCATGTTGACGCCGGATCGCGTTGAAGTTTCGACCGGCCGTGCGATCATCCTGCGTACCTTCGACATCAGCCGCATCGGACGGATTGCCGGTTGTCGTGTTCTCTCGGGAACGATTGAACGTAACAGCCGTATTCACGTTATTCGGGATCAGAAGATTCTTAACAACTATGGCATCGCCTCACTAAAACGCGAGAAAGACGACGCCAAGGAAGTCCGAGAAGGTTTCGAATGCGGTATTCGCCTGGATGGTTTCAACGACATCAAGGAAGGCGACCTGCTTGAAGCCTACCGTATCGACGAAATCAAACGCACGTTGTAAGACAAGGGCTTAGGGCTTGGGGATTAGGGCTTGGTCAGAATAAAGACGAAGCCCGTCTCCCCGCCTGTTGCTCGAATTGACAGCGTCTCCTCCCATTCCATCCGGCTAAGCCCTAAGCCCCAATACCTAAGCCCCAATCCCCATGACAACCCGTCGCCTCGCCAAAGTCGAACGCGCCATCCGCGAAGCGATCAGCACTGCTGTTCTCTTCGAACTGCGCGATCCTCGCGTCTCAGGCGTGACGATTCTTCGCATTACTGTTGCTCCTGATCTGCTGGTGGCCAAAGTCTACGTCTCCATTATGGGAGATGAGAAGAAACAGAGTCTTTGCCTGCACGGCCTGCGCTCGGCTCGTGGCTTCCTTCAAAAGAAGGTCGCAGACCGGATTCAGACCAAAAATACTCCCATTCTCAGCTTTGAACTCGATGACTCGATTCGGATGAGTGCAGAAGCCTCTCGAATTCTCCGGCAAATGACTGCTGAAGGAAAGATCACTGATTATTCGGAAGGCGACGACGAAGATGTCGATACCGAAGACTCATCTGATCTGACCGATGAGCATGAAAATCATCGTGTTGAGGATGACAATTCCACTTGACCCATATAACCTTACGTAAAATCCTCGATGTTCGGGAAAGCCCGCTGACCGAGGGCTTCCGACGGTTATCTCCCCCACGTTTTGATACGATTCCCCCCGCGACCTGACGATAGCATTTCGGATCCGCCTCTCGCCCGGCCCGAACAGGATGATCTTCAGAAACTAAGGTACGAGCAACGACTATGGTTGTCCAAAAGGTGAAAGCAGCAGATCGTCAAGGCATCATCACGAAGCTGATTCCACCACTGAAGAAGAAATACGGCAGCACGCAACCCAAAGACGATCTCGGCGTGCTCGAAGCTCTCCTGTTCTCCATCTGCCTGGAAAACAACTCTCAGGAACGCGCCGTTGAAGTCTATGAATCGCTGCATCAGTCGTTTCACGATCTGAACGAGATCCGTGTCAGCTCGATTTCCGAGATTCAGGCTGTCTTCGAAGGCATTGAACAACCCGAATGGCGTGCCGTCCGCGTGCGTGAACTTCTGCATTATATTTTCGAGAAGCAGTATACCTTCGACATGGACTTCATGCTCAAGAAAACCCTTGAGCAGTCAGAGAAGATCCTCCAGCAGGTTTCCTCACTCTCGCCATTCGTCAAGCACTACGGCTTGATGTACAGCTTCGGCGCTCACCTGTTCCCGCTCGATGATTCTCTGCACAACGCTCTGCAGTGGCTCGGCCTGGTCGAAATGGGTTCCAACCTCGCCGATGCAGAAGGCCAGATCAAAGCTGCTGTCCGCAAGTCGGAAACCGCGCAGATCTTCCACCTTCTCCACGAGTTGTCGACTGACGTTCTGTACGTCGACATCTTTGCCCAGGTCCGAGACGAAGGTGCCGAAGAAGCCGATCTCTTCTCGGCTCACAAGCGTCTTGCAGAGCTCTTTTCTGATCCTGCCTCGTTCCGTCGCAAGAAACCCAAAGCAGCAGCTTCCAAGAAAGTCGTCGAGGAAGAAAAGCCTGTCGCCAAATCTGCTGCAAAAAAGCCAGCAGCGACTGCGGCTCCTGTCGATAAAAAAGTCGCCGCCCCCAAGAAGCCAGCGACGCCACCAGCCGCCGCTGCGAAAAAGCCGGTCAAAAAAGCCAAGAAGTAATTCTTTCGCTCCTGCTCCCCAGTCCGTTTCTACTCTCTCGGGGAGCGATATTCCGTTGCTTCTCCCCCGGGGAGCGATATTCTATTCCTTCTCCCCCGGGGAGAAGGTGGCGGCGCTTCGCCGACGGATGAGGGAACTCTGCAGATTCAATAGAGCCTCCGTACCGTCCCTTACGCTCTCAAACATTTGCTGTCGACTCCCCCTCCGCTTCCTCGCGATCTCCTGTAGCATTCGACGCGCCCGGTAAACTATCATCACCGTGTCACACGACTTCACAGCGCGATGTCCTCATGCGCATCAACATACGGCTGGCTTGCCGACTCGACGGAAGGAAACTCCAATGCTCAAGTGGAAGATGTCTCTAAAATCTCTCAGCCTGGCGATCGTGCTGGCTGCCTCAACGACGACAATCATCTCGCCAGTCCTGGCCCAGCAACCTCCTGTCGCAGAAGCTGTTCCGCGTC
>SXPC01000080.1 GCA_005778225.1 Planctomyces sp.
GGTGTCGACTGGTGGCTGCATGGGCAGAAGATTGATTTGTGGACCGGGGCAGGGATGGCGTTGATTATTGTGGGAGTGGCGGTGATTAACGTGGTGTCGAAGACGACGGTGCATTAGGTGTTGCTGCTGTATTAACTCATCCACTCTGCTGATTGCGCCTTCATATTGACGCAACATGACGTTGCTAACAGAATTCTCGTCGAGAGTGACTACGCGCGTCAATCAGGGGGAAGATCAGCATGAATGAGGCTCAGCTGCATACCAGGGTGATAATACTCAGCGTTTTTCTCGTGTTCGCTGCCGACGTAATGAGATCGCAGTATTTGTTCGCTGACGAACTTGAGACAAGAGTCTACGCCATAGGTGATTTAGTTGTTCCCATGGCTAAGCCCCCTGGGGCATCGCGTGAAGAAATCAATGCGATGATTGAGCGTGAAAGCCAAGCTCTTTCCAAGTTGATTACGACAACGATTTCTCCCAGTTCGTGGGAACCTCGAGGTCTTGGAAATATCTCATTCATCTCAGAGCAGAATGCGTTTAGGATTACGAGTTCACGACTTGTTCATGAGAAAGTAGCAACTTTAGTTCAGAGACTCCGAAATTTATTGTCGCTGCAAGTCTGCTTAAGATTTGCGGTTTTCGAGGTTAAGGAGTCTCAGGCTGCGGAGATTGTCAAGCTTTTTACTGAGCGAGCAGAATCACATGTACCGCTCGAATATCACCAAGCAGAAAATCTGCTGCTGGCGGTTCAAGATGCTGGCATCACGATCAAGGCACAGCAGACGACATTTACTCTACTGAACCAGCAAACTTTTGATTTCGCGAAATATGGACAAGGTATTGCGGGGGCCGAAACCAACATCCCCCGGTGTCAAATCTCAACAACAATTCTGCAGGATCGAACTGGGGTTATACTGAAATTTGCACAAGAGCAAGTAACTGACACTGGGTTAAGTCAGATCTATTCATCATCTGTGGAGGATTATGGTGGCTGGTTGATTGATCTGACGGAAAAACATCGCTTTCACAATGTTGGTAGATTTGATGAAACCGAGATTGGTTTCGAGCCCGATCCGAATCGAGTCAGAACATTCTTTCTGATTCGGCCAACAATTCTGATTCCCGAAGAATCGGAAGCCATCGAAGACGAAAATCAAAAGAAATAAGTCGACTATGTCGTGGACACAACGCGAAATTGCATTGAACGCCAAGCCTCGCGGGTTTCATCTGGTGACGCGGGAGGTGGTGGAGCAGTTGCCGGAGTTGGCGAAGTATAAGGTCGGGTTGCTGCATTTGTTTATTCAGCATACGTCGGCGTCACTGGCTATCAACGAGAATGCGGATCCTGATGTGCGTGTGGATCTGGAATCGTCGATGAATGCGATTGTGCCGGAGGAGTTTCCTTATGTGCATACCCTGGAGGGGGCGGATGATATGCCGGCGCATGTGAAGGCGATTCTGATCGGGAATTCGCTGACGATTCCGATTCGCAATGGGGTGCTGGCGCTGGGGACGTGGCAGGGGATTACGTTGTGTGAGCATCGGGATCAGGGTGGGCGACGACGGTTGATCGCGACGATCCAGGGGGAGACGGGGGCGTCTGTTGGGTAGAGTGATTTTCCAGGGTGGCCCAGCCGTTTATGGCTGGGTGAGCTTGCTCACAAGAAGCCAGCGCCATCCGCGTTCGATTCGAGTTGGAGCGGTGAGTTGAAGTTCATCGCGGATGGCGGCGTATCTTGTCGCTCCGCGATCCAGCCATGAACGGCTGGACCACCCCAGCTGCGACAATCACTTGCTCGATTAAAATTGAGGTCGTCAAGGATTTAGGAAGGTTGCTTCGAAGAATTTTCGCAATTTCGCTTCTCAGCATGTCAGTGACTCTCTAGGATTGCCCAAGTTTCCGCTGCCAGAAAGACCAGCCGATTGTTTGCAGGCTGGAGCCAACGTGCTGCAGCCTTCGCACATCCGCCGATATTTAAGAGGTTTAGAGGTAATTATGGCCGATCAAAAAGCCACCAACGTCACCTGGCACGATCACAAAGTCAGCCGAGAAGACCGTCAGAAACTGATGGGTCACAAGTCAGCCGTCATCTGGTTCACCGGTCTGTCTGCCTGCGGCAAGAGCACGATCGCCAACGCTGTTGACTACAAGCTCAACCAGATGGGCATCCACTCGTACATTCTCGATGGCGACAACATCCGCATGGGTCTGAACAAGAACCTCGGATTTTCTGCTGATGATCGAGCCGAGAACATTCGTCGTATTGGCGAAGTTTCCAAGCTGTTCACAGAAGCGGGCGTCTTCGTTCTGACGGCTTTCATTTCTCCGTATCGCGCTGACCGCGATGCCTGCCGTGCGTTGATGAAAGAGGGCGAGTTCGTCGAAGTTCTCGTCGATGCTTCCATCGAGACCTGCGAAAAACGCGATCCAAAAGGTCTGTACAAGAAAGCCCGCGCTGGCGAGATCAAGAACTTTACGGGGATCAGCGATCCTTACGAAGCCCCAGAGAAGCCAGAACTCGTTCTCGATTCGAATACCAAGGGAATCGACGAACTGGCCAACGAAGTCGTCGCTTACCTGAAGGCAAAAAGCCTGATTTCTTAGTACACAATGGCGTACTTGCCGAAGTCAGCGATCTATCTGAATGAAAATGAATGAGCCGGGGCGGTTAAAAGTGAACCGCTCTGGCTTTTTTTTCGTCTTTTCATTAAACCCCCGCGATTCAACAGTCGTCAGCGGTCTGGGAAACGTAATAAATACAAGAGGCAGGTTATTCTCCCGTTTATTTTTGCGGTTGGTCACGTTGATCAGCCACAATTGATGTTTGGGAAAACGATTTTTCCATTTCCTACTGACTTCAGACGAAATCTCAGGACGATATACTGATTTGACAGCGCTATAAGCAAATAGAATTGCGGAGTTACGAACATGAACTCTGTGTCATCCAATATCAGAACCCGTCGCTTTACGCTCGAGCAGGCCAATGCCATGCTCCCGCTCGTCAAACGCATTACCGCCGACATCGTGCGGCTGTCTGCGGAGATCGAGCAGCGGACAGAACTTCTTGCGGAAGTTCAGGCACACCACACTCGTCGCTCGGCGCGCGAAATCGAGGAATACTCGGAAGAGCTGCAAGCCGTGCAGCGGATGTTGAAAATCGAAGTTGACCGCTTCGAGGATTGCGTCGGAGAACTCGAAAGCCTTGGCTTGGAACTCTTTGACGAATCTGCAGGGATCGTCCACTTTCCAGTCGCGGAGGATACTTTCGCAGCTCATACCAAGGCTGCCTTCCATTGCTGGAAGCTTGGAGAAGCGAGTGTGACGCGTGGACATGAAGAGCTTTGCGAACTGAAAGACCGTGCTGCAGTTCATCTGCTCGAGAAGCCGCCGATCATTCCGAATGACACTGGCGATACGATGCTCAAGAACTGATCTGGTTGTGTTTGAAATAACGACGAGATTTGACACGGCCCACATCTTTTGATGGGGGCCGTTTTTTTGTTATGTTTGACGAGTAATTGCTGCCATCGCAGTTTGCTTCCCTCCATCACGAAATCCTGCACCATGTCTGATCCTCGTATTGCTCGCCTTGCTGAGTTGCTGATTCAACACAGTGTTCGACTTCAGCCGGGTGAGAAGGTTCTGATTGAGGCGTTCGATATTCCGGACCCTGCGATTATCGAATCGCTGATTCATTTCGCCGTTCAGGCGGGCGGGATTCCGTTTGTCAGCCTGAAAAGTAATCTCATCCATCGCAGTATTCTCCTGTCTGGTTCCGAGCCGACGTATCAGTTCATTGCGGACATGGAACTGGCGGTGATGTCGCAGGTGCAGGCTTATATTGGGATCCGCGGGTCAGAGAACTCCGAAGAATTTGCGGATGTTCCCGGGCAGAATTTCAAGACTTACCAGTCGGTGGTGTGGTCGCCGGTGCATTCGGATATTCGGGTCAACAAAACCAAGTGGGTCGTGCTGCGCTATCCGACGCCCTCGATGGCGCAGTCGGCGAGGATGAGTACGCGGGCGTTTGAGGACTTTTATTTCGATGTCTGCACGGCAGACTACGTGGCGATGGCGGAAGCTCAGAAGCCGCTGATTGCTTTGATGGAGAAGACGTCGAAAGTTCGCATCGTCTCTCCGGGTACCGACCTGTCGTTTTCGATTGAGGGGATTCCTGTTGTGCCGTGCAATGGTCGACGCAACATTCCAGACGGGGAAATTTACACGGCTCCTGTTCGAGACAGCGTCAACGGGGTGATTCAGTACAACATTCCCTCGCGCTATCAGGGGCTTGTGTTCGACAACATTCGCTTCGTCTTTGAAAACGGCAAGATCGTTGAAGCGACCTGTCAGGGGAACACAACTCGGCTCAATGAGATTCTCGATTCCGATGAAGGTGCCCGTTACATCGGGGAGTTTTCGCTGGGCTGCAATCACGCGATCAAGTCTCCGATTCTCGATACGCTGTTCGATGAAAAGATGGGGGGATCTTTGCATTTCACGCCGGGGAATGCTTATAAGGCGGCCGACAATGGCAATGTCAGTACGGTCCACTGGGATCTGGTGCTCAGTCAGACGCCGGCGTTTGGTGGTGGGGAAGTTTACTTTGACGATGTGCTGATTCGCAAAGATGGTCTGTTCCTGCCGAAGGAACTGCACGGGTTGAATCCTGTTTGAGTCGCAGAGGGGATTCCAGACTCAACGCAAAGGCGCGACGGCGCAAGGATGGAAAGTAGTTAAGGTTAATAGCCAGTAGCATGCTTGCTCAAAGCTGCAAGGATGGCACGTTTTGATTCATGGTCTCTTCTCGGCGTCCTCTGCTCTCCTCCGCGTGCTCTGCGTTCCAGTCTCTCTCTTTTCTGGATGCGTCTGCAGTGCGCAAAAAAAGACGCCGAGTGAGCAAAGTCACTCGGCGTCTTTAGACAGAGTTGGACAGCTCCCTGGGAGTGTCCCGCAGTCACTTGGGGAAACGCTTCGCCACCTCTAGCGTCACGAATCCCATCTCTCTCATTCACCGAGAGTATTTCATAGCGAACGTGGTGCCAAAGCCTTAAAAACCGCAAAGATGACCTGTTTTGAATGTCATGGCATCATATTGGGGGAGATGCGAGTTCGGGAGAGAGTATGGCTTTGCAAATCTTACTTGTAAAAGGTGCCAGTATGGCAACTCCCATTATCAAAGTTACAACGATTCGGGCTGTTGTCAGCCTCAGCGCTTAAGAGCTATCGACCTTCGGCTGGCTCGGTTTTATAACCCCGCCCACCTTTCTGAAAAGCGGAGACGCGTTTCCTACCTTGCGCGTTGTGGCGGGCCCATCTTTTCGTCACACAACTCCCGCTCTTCATTTTAACGTTCCACGAGTCACGCTCGTGGTGCGTTCCTGTCTTCTCTCCGACAAGCGAGCCTCCTCAATGCTCAATTCCAATCGACGCACGTTGGCCCATTCACGGCTGATTCGTTTAGCCGTCGCGGTCGCCCTGGCAGGTTCGGCAGGATGCCAGACCTCAGGGATGCAGTCTGCTTTTAATCAAAAGCAGATGCAGCAACGCGCTGAGTATCAGCAGAAAATGGCTGGCAGCGGGACGCCGGGTTCTGCACCGGCTGCGAAAGACAAAACTGTCTCAGCCGTTCAGATCGTTCAGGAAAAGCTCACCTCTGCTGAGGCTCACCTCGCCAAGGGAGACTTTGGTGCCGCTCAGCAGGACTACGAAGTCGTTCTCAGCTATCGTCCTGATCATGCTGATGCCAATCATGGCCTGGCGATCATTGCGGATCAGCAGGGGCAATATCAGCTCGCCGAACAGTATTACAAGACGGCGTTGCGCTACGACCCGAACAATGTCGATCTTCTGGCCAACCTTGGCTATAGCTATCTGCTGCAGAAGAAATACGCGCAGTGCGAAGACTATCTTCGTACTGCCCTCGAGAAAGATCCTCAGCACCGCAAAGCATCGATCAATCTTGGTGACATGTACGCCCAGGTGGGTGACGAAGATCGCGCGATCGCGATGTATCGGAACGTCTCCAGTGAAGCGGATGCTCGCGCTCAGTTGAACAAAGTCCTGGGTGGTAAGAATGCCAGCCCGTTCCAGTTGGCCTCCAAAGGGGGCAAGAGCCCGAACAAGCAGACCCAACAAATTCTCGACGACATGGCTGCTGCCCGTGAACGGGATATCGCCCGTGGAAAAACCAATCAGCGGGATGCTCAGCGATACAACCAGACTCATCAAGCTCAGATGGTGGCGCAGTCGATTGATGATAATCGGCTCAAGCAGCAGTTGATGGCGATTGATCAAGATGACATGCAGCCGAATGTGCCATCGCGAAATATGGAATCGAATCCTTCCTATGATTCGATGAATACGCAACTCGCACAAAATTCGTCGATCAGCGCACCGGACCCTCGCGGGATGCAGGGGCAGTATCATCCGCAGAATTTTCAACAGGATCAGCGTCTGCCACGACCTGAGCCGATGCAGCCTTATCAGCCCAATCAGCAACTGGATCAACAGTATGCGGGCAATACGGGTTCGCAGCAGCAGTTCAGCCAGCCGCATAATGGGGGCTTCCAGAATAGCGGCATGCAGAATGGTGGTTTTCAGAATGCGGACTATCAGCAGTCCGCCGGTATGATGCAGAACCGGGTTGAACAGACCAACGGTTACGCCGGTCAGAATATGCCGTCTCAGAATCAATCGTCTCAGAACAATCGATCGAATCCATTCTCGACTCCCTGGAACGTCGAGAACAATCCATCGTCCATGAATCAACAACAGCCGCAGCCAATGATGCCGTTGCAGCAACAACGACTTCAAGACCGTTCGATGTCCTCCCCATCTGAAAATTCGATGAATGGTCAACGGACTCCGTATCCGCCGTCAATGGGATCACCGTCTGTGCAGTCGCAGCTAATGCCATCCAACCAGTCTTCAGCCTCCATGAATGCCTTTGACACTGCTCAAGCCAAAGCGATGCAGATGGGAATGAATGCCGGCGGCGGCCAGATGTTCCCTGTCGACAGCTCTGCCAATACGCAGAATCCGCCGCAAGGATTTCTGGGACAACCGTCTTCGTTTTCGAACAATCCGAATGCGATGATGAATCCGTCTATGAACGCCGCAGCTCCACAGTCGACAAGTCGCTCGCTGCCGGGGAGTGATTCGTTCCTGGGCGGGAATATGCCGAATAACTGGAACCGTCAGGCTCCGGATATGAACAGTCAGTTTCAGCAGAACGACATGATGAAGCAGGCTGTCCATACGCAGTACAAGTCAGCGGATGGAAATCTGGTCCCGTCGCAGAACAACAACGGTATTCAGCAACTCGGCGGAACGATGCCGTCTCAGCAATCGTTCCAGAATGATCCTTATCAGCAGCAGGCAGCCCAGCATCAGCGTGAATATCAGCAGATGTATCAGCAGTCTGCCCTCTCGCCGCAGTTCAATCATCAGCCAAGTTCACAGCAGGTCGTGACTCCGTCGATGTCGAGCTCGGGTTACAATGGTCAATCCGGTTCACAGGATGGACAGGGGATGATGTCTTGGCAGGATCACATGTACCGTCAACGCGGCGTTGGTTCTCCGTCACAGTCTGATGAGCAAACAAACAACTCCAGTCAGGCTCCGAACATTCGCAGCCAGGGGATGACACCTCAGCAGACCAGTAACATGCAGCAAAGCCTGCCTCAGTGGAATCCACAACGACAGGGTGGAAGTGCCCTGCAACAGACTGGCAACCTGCCGCAATGGAATCCCAATCAGGGAAATCAGCAAAGCGGAACTGGCAATTATGCCCCGAATAACACCAGGATGACGCAGCCGAACTCTGGCTATCAGAACGACCAGCAGAATTCGAACACGCAGCTGCCTGTCATTTCGCCGAACGGGAGCATGCAGCGTTACTAAATCACTTCGTGTGACGGCGGTCTTCCCAACCGCCTGACAACAAAAAAGGAGAAGCGTCACCCCCCGGTCGCTTCTCCTTTTTGTTTTTACCAGACGTTACGTTTGGTAGCGGTTCTCAAACCACCATCAACTGCTGCTCGATATTGCTGAGCAGGTCACTGATCGCCCACATCTGAGTAGCGACTGGAAACTGCTCGTCCCGCTTGATCCACTCGCGGACCTTGCGTTCTGCCGTCACGACGGTCGAGTGGTTGCGACCGCCGAAGTGGGTGCCGATCTCGTTGAAGGAGACCTTCAGGAGATGGCGTGACAGGTACATCGCGATCATGCGTGCCTGGCAGACCTGACGAGCCCGGCTGGCGGACTTCATCGTGGCGACATCCAGGCCGAACATTTCTGAGACAGCCTGTTCGATATCGGCCAGACGAATGATACGTGTGCTGTCTCGCAACAGTTCCGAGAGAACCTGTTTGGCGGCCGACAGTGACAGTGGTGAGCCTTGCATCAGCGAATGAGCATGAAGCGAGTTGATCGCCCCCTGCAGTTCGCGGAAGGTGCGGTGGAAACGCTTGCTGACGAAATCAATAACAGGCTCAGACAGGTCGAAGTTGAGCTTCAGACAGAGGCCTTGCGCGATCTGCTTGAGCGTTGCAAAATCAGGGGCCTGAAGCTTCGTGAAGACACCAGATATCAGCCGATTGCATAGTTCTTCCGAGAACCCCGGCAGCATCCGTGCATGTCGATCCGCGCTGACGATAAGCTTCAGACCCCGTTGTTCCAAGGTGCGAAGGGTGTTGAGCAACTCCTGTTGAAAGTTGTTTTTACCGATCAGGAAATCAATGTCATCAATGATGAGGATATCGATCTGACGGAACTTGCTGCGGAAGGAGGCCAGCGCCTTGGACTGCAACGCGATGGCATACTGATTTCCGAAGTCTTCAGCCGTCAGGTAGAGAACCTTGAGTTCAGGATGATGCTTCGTGATCTCGGCATAAATCGATTGCAGGAGCGCGGTCTTACCGGTTCCGATCGTGCCCGCGACGTACAGCGTGCTGAAGTCTTCGAGTGGCTGGGACGCGATGTTACGAGCGGTCGTATACGCCAGCTTGTTACACGGTCCGACGATGAAGTCATCGAACTGGAACAGACGACGTGGACGAGAGCTGTTCAGCGAGCCGTTCGCTCGGGTCGTGCGTGTAGGACTGGTCAGATTACGACTGAGATCCGTGCTGATGTCACGTGAAGTTTGAGGGCGTGCCTCGAGCTTCTTGATGGAAGTCGATTTCGGTGGTGTCACGGGAGTGACAGCCGTCACGTTCTCAACCTTCGTTTGAAGGCCAGCCAGATTCGCATCGATGGCGAACTCCACCGTGACTCGACGGCCGAGGATCGGCTGCGCGAGTTGCTCGATGACTTTGCGGTACTGCTTAGAGACCCAGCCCAGAAGGATCTGGTGTGCCACGCAAACAGTCAGCTGATCACCATCGAGTTTCCAGACAGTCTTATCGAACCACTGCTGGTAACGGTGAACACCGATGTGCTCGGAAAGCTGCGCCTGGATCAGCGCGGTGAGAGACTCAATCGGTAGAGACTCATTAGGGAGAGAACCGCCGGGGAGAGATTGATCAGGCATGTTGCCATTTGCGCCTCGGCTATGTCTGGTTGGAAGAGTCGATGTCGCGAATTGTTTTTGGTCATGAATCAGTTTCGAGGTTGTAGGTCGGACTGAATTAAACTGACGTCGGTCGACATCACCGGGAAGCATCGTGCAACCCTCTCTGCGCGCAACATACCCGCAAGAACCTGAAAGGAATTTGTCGGGTAAGCACTCCGTTGCCGCCCTGGAAGCAGTGATCTGAGTCTTCAACTTCGTTCGATAGAAAGCCATCGAAAGAAGTCTTCCAGCACCCTGAATTTGCTGGTCGAAATGAAGTCTCAGACAGCCCGGTACGGTTTAGATTTGCGCTGTGGGAATAGGATGGAAGGATACGTTTCCGAGGAGAAAGAAGTGTCGTTCGGAAACGTGGAAGTCACTCACTCAGTGGGTCAGATACTACCGCCCAAGTCGCGTTAGTCAAATGTAAAAATCACGTGAAGTGGACCTTCACAATCTTCGAGTTGAACTGTCGCTCTGATGATCTTGATTTGCAGGGAGTTGCGATGCAAAAGACTTTTCTTTTTTGTTTTTTGCGGTGTGCAAAACTCGTTACTAAACTTCTGGCTCATCGTGTGGAAACCAGGCATAAAAATGACATGCCGTTCGGACGCGAAATCCATAAGCTTCGTAAAGCTTGATTGCATAATGGTTACGGCTGTCGACGCCTAGAGAAAGGCCTTGGGCGCCCTGTTTTTTTGCGGTCGCGATCGCTTGCGAGAGCATAGCGTGGCCAATCCCCTGACCTCGCACACTGCCGCACACACCCATGTACGTAATCTCCCAATGATCATCCTGTCCGGGTGATAAAAGGAGCATGCCTGCGGGGCGTCTTTTGTGGTAGAAAACCTGCCAGCAATGGGGCTGGATCTGGCTGTGTGTGCGATGGCTGTGGAAGGCTTCTTCGGCGGTTCGAAACTCATTGACTTCAGGGAAGTCCAGGCTGCCTTCGTAGGTCTGCTCCATGACGTCTACGAAGAGGGTTTCATTGCGTCCTTCCTGGTAAGAAGTGGCTTCCAATCGGACAGATTTTGTAGGTGGAGATATGGCTGTCGTTTCGTCATCAAATGACATCGACATAAACTGAAGATCGGCCAGATAGGCAAACGGAGAATCATCGAGACGTTGGCGCTGGGTGACTTCGTCGGGATGAAGCAGGATCTGGCCGATCCAGCAGCCAGAGTCATCCAGGAGGCTGGCGATGTGTTGCGCCAAATCGTCCCAAATCAGTTGCTGGTGTTCATGTTCGATCACTTCAGGCGGGAAGATGTGTCCTGTGAAGTCTTCGGAGACGACTAGCCAGCTTGCCCCAAGGACTTTGTCTGCCTCGACTGCCACCACTAAGAAGTCAAAACTGAGGGCACCCTGTTCCGCGGATTGCAGTGTCTGAGACACTGACTCTTCCTGAGCCGTCGGGTCGAGCCGGTGACTTAACAATCTCAGCGCAGCTTCGCGCTCCTGTGGTGTCCCCGCCGTCCGTATGTCGATCGCCACGTCTTCAAACTTTCTGTCTTCACTGAACTGTGCTGTTTACGCAGGATGCAAGAGGGTTGGAACGCAGAGACCGCTGAGGGGTGCAGAGCAGAGGGGTGCAGAGATCGCAGAGGGGAAATGAGTTTACAACGCAAAGGCGCAGAGACGCTAAATAGAAAATGGTTGACGAGGTGAATCGGTTTTCTCTGCTTTGTGCCCTTGCGGCTTTGCGTTGAATATTTCTCCCTCGGCGTGCTCTGCGTCTTACCTCTTTTCCTTTTTTCCTTTAAGGCAGGCGGCAGCAGCCTGTTCCACATGGTCCATGGGAGGGAGGGGGGCAACTCATGGGCAGCTGTTGCAGGCTGCGGTTGCTGGTTGCGTGAACGCTCAGCAGGCGTTCGACGCGGTGGTCCTGGCATTCCGGGCAGTTGACCTTTTCCTGCCCACGGACCAGGACTTCAAACTGCTGATCGCATTTTTCGCAGCGAAATTCGTAGATTGGCATTTCTGGACGCTCCGAGCTAAGAACATTGGCCCCTGTCAGCGTTAAAGTGTGTCAGGGTCGACGTCACCGTTATCGCTTCATTATCTGAACGATTCATCAAATAACAATCGACAACTGCGATCATCAAAGTGAAGCGCGCAACAAAAAAGCCCGGTGGAGCATGACCGGGCTTCTTTGCGAACCGAAGTTCTGACACAAGTTCTTTACTGTTCGTAAGCGGGGCCAAACAACATCTTGCCCGAATCGCGTTTCTCCTGCTTCTTGGTTTCTTTTTCCAGCAGGCGTTCAAAGAGCTTCAGCGGGGTACCGTTCATCGGAGTCGCTGAACGAAGCTGAAGGTCGGCAGACTGCGCTGGAGCCGAAATGGTCTGAGCGGGGAAAGAGGCAGGACTGGTCATATAGGCTGGCGAGCCTGGACCGGTCAAGGGGACAACGAACAGCGCCAGCGTGGCGACGGTGATGGCACTGGCGGAAAACGCGAGGCTGGCACGATCGCTCCAGCGACGCGAAGGGCGTTTGGCCGGCATGCGGCGGACAAGCTCCGGCCAGAGGCTTTTTTCCAGCTGAGTTTGGTCATCCCCTTCGTAATCACGAAGCAGACGAACGCTTGATTTGAGCTGTTTGAAATAGTGACGGCATTCAGGACACACAGACACGCGACGTCGAAGTTCTTCTGGCAAAGAAACTTCGTCCTGACCCACGTGCTGGGCTAGCTGAATTCGTAACTCACGACAATGACACGACATGGAAACGGTACCCACAATGAAAAGTGGTGATTAAGAAGAGGGTTGAGTGTGACGCTTGATCCACAATTTCTGAAATTGCTGGCGGGCTTCGGCCAATCGCCAGCGGACTGTTGCTTCCTTGCGGTCGAGAATCGCTGAAATCTCTGTGGTGGAGAAATTCTCCAGATCACGGAGAATCAACACTGTTCGGTATTTTTCAGGAATTTCGTCGAGAACCTGACGGACTTCCTGTTTGATGTCTTCTTCGTCACGGACGTCGGCTGTGACGGGTTCGATCGGGTGGTCGACGCTCATTTCACTGAACATCGAGATCCAGCCTCGTCGTTTCCGCTTGCGCAGGAAATCGAGGGTGAGGTTGACCCCAATCCGGAACAACCAGGGGCCGAAACGTCGAGACGGGTCAAACTGGTCGAGACGTTCGTAGGCTCTAAGGAAGGCTTCCTGAGTGAGATCATCGGCTAGTTCACGATCACGGACGAACCGATAAACAACTTTCCAGAGACGTTTTTCATATCGCTGGACCAGCTGCCCAAACGAATTTTTGTGACCTTGGCGACATTCTTCCAACAGGCGCGCATCACTGACGCCGGTCGATTGCTCAGGGGCAAGACTGATTCCGGACTCAGTAACGTCGTGCGGTGTTTTCATGTGTTTTCCTGTCTCTCACTCCATACTACGCGATCCTCGGGTAGATTGTTGGAGAATTCTGTGAGAATTGTTCAGGTGAGACGCGATGTCGACGCCTTGTAAAGCTTTGGCATATTGAGAGATATGAGATTGAGTGGGATGTGACGAGACTGGTATAATAGCTGACTTCCGGAGCGCACAGAAATTTTGTCGAGGCTTCACCATGTCGACCGTCCCTCAAAGTCTTTTGGAACAAGTCAAATCCCTGACGACTGAGCAGAAGCAAGATCTGCGAGATGAACTCGACATTCTGCTTGCGTTAGATGATGAAGAAATCCAAGACGCATGGTTGGATGTGGCCCGAACGCGCCTCGGCGAACTTCGTGAAGGATCGGCTACCACGGTTTCGATTGAAGAGGTCATCGAGAGCCTGAAAAGCACGGATTAAAGATCGGTCCTCGATTCACTTTTGAGGCAGTGCAACGCGGGACAGCGGCTCGGACGGAGCCTCGCCCTCCCGGTCGAAATACAATAAAAAAACACCTCGCGAA
>SXPC01000081.1 GCA_005778225.1 Planctomyces sp.
AAGAGCTGACTTCATGTTGGCAATCGCAGTTTTGATCTCTTCATCGGTCGTTGCAGTTCCCATCAGATCGTAAATGTGAACAGCCGCCTTGGTGAAATCGACAGAACTGGCGAGATAAACAGGCTGGTTGGCAGGCAGGCTGACCAGCAGGGGATCGATATTGGCTGAGGTGATTCCGCTCAGGAACTTGGCAGAATCAGAGGATGGCTTTTGAACCAGGACCTTGTTGATCTGGAGACCCTTCGTGTTGGCATTGAGGGTCAGAACCATGCCGACATTGTCTTTCAACGCCTCGACACCTTTGTCGAACAGCTTAGGAAGATTTTCCTTGAGGAAGCCGAGGTCGACACTCGCCAGAGCAGGGTTGTCTTCCTTTTCCATGTTGGCGATCTCACCCTTGGCTTCTTCCACAGCCTGATCAAGCTGTTCGCTGTAAAGTGCGACCAGTGTCGGGGTGTTGACATAGATCGACAGATCACCCGCATCAAAGTTCGATAGCAGCTTTCCGCTCAGAGCCGCTTCGATTGATTTTCCGCTGCCGCTGATCACGCTCTGAATGCGTTTGACAGCGTCTTCGTCTTCGGAGTAAATCCCCCAGTTATCCTTCTTCACGAAGGTGAACGATTCATCAATGGCATCTTCCATGTCATCGACATCGGTCGCTGGGATCGCAAAGACAACTTGTGGTTCCGAGTCTTCAATCATGAAGACAGCCATCCACCAGTTCTTCTCCATGTCGACACCCTGGAGCGTCGGATTCGAGATACCGACACCAATGCTCGTCGCCTGGCCTTCCACCATGCCACCAAAGCCCGGTTGAACCAGGTTGACAGCGTCAGCCAGATTCTTGATGACCTTCTTGGGAGAAGACAGCTTCACAACAATGCTTGTGTCGCTGGGGAAAATTGACAACGGCGCATCAGCCGCTTTAACAACATGAGCCGCCAGCATGAGACAGCCGCTCATGACAATTACGCTAACGCGTCGGAAAAACATGGTCCATCCTTTCAGCAGGTGCATCCATCACAGGACTCTGCAACGTGTTTCAAACAAGAGGTACACATTCTCCTGCAACGTAGACAGAGCACCTAGGGATCATCGCAAATTGAGCCGGGGTCGTGCAATCCCCCGGATGGTGAGATTTTTTGACGTTCTCAATCGAAAACGTACCGGAAGCGGCACGTCCCGAGAACGGTTCTCACTCAGATACACCTCTCACAGCGTTGAGGATTCAGCGTTGTTACAAATTTTGCATGAATCTGGCAAATTTTCGCTGGCGCAAAGAGATCGCATCAGGACAGCATTGATGCTGCTGTCCTGATGCGATCATGAATAGGCATGCAGATGCTACTTTGATTGAGCAGAAACGGCTTCAATAATGTATGTTTTCCCGCCAGTTTCAAAGGAAACCTTCTCTCCCAGCGCCAGGAATGAACGAACCTCGTCATTCGTGTCGGCAAGTTGGAAATAGGCCTCCGAGAAGGGAGTGATTTTGATCGCGTTTTTCAGTTGTTCTTCGGTCAGCTTCGATTCCATCCAGACTCCTTGCTTCTGGAAGAAGGTCTGTCCGCCGATCTGCTTGCAACCCGCCAGTTCGACCTGCTTGTTCTCTGTAAGACTAAAATAAGTCACGTTACCACTGGCGGCGGCGGCAGGACTTGCGTCTGCCTTATACATGCGTTGCTTTTCCGCCCGCTGTTGAACGCCCGAGGCACCTTCTGCGTCCTGGAGAGACTCCAGTTGGACGGTCGCCAGCTTGCGATTCTCCACCACCTCGCTCAACTTCACATCATCCTGGGCCAGAAACGAGGTGTAAGGGGTGATAATTCCAAATTCGGTCGCCAATTTGACCAGTTCGTCGATCAACTCCTGGTTCTTGCCATTCAGATCAATCTGGTCGATCAGCGAGGCAACGCGTCGAGTCGCCCAAAGCTGGCCAATAAAGCGGTTTTCGCTGGCAGACTCTTCATGACTGACAAAACGGATCGGAAAGGTAAACGTCTTCTCCTGACCTGCCAGCTGACCTGTGATGACGACTTCCCCTTTCATTTCCTTCTTATAACGACCAGCCAGAACCACCTGCTGGCCCGAGAAGATATCAAACGGCGTCTGAGGATAGACTCGTGTGACAACCGGATCAGAGTTCGGATCATCCAGTCCGCGGAACGCCAGTTTGACTCCCGTCACGACAGGGCTGGCGATTCCTGCATAAAACCTGCTGACGGCCCCTTCGAGATCGCCGTCAGGCAGAACATATTCAGACAGTCCGTTGTTGTCATTACTGAGTCGATCCAGCAGTCGACTATTCACATCATACCCAACCCCAAACGAGAAGATCCGTGCCCGGTGTTCGTTGGCGATCTGGACGTTCCTGGCAATCTTCATCTCATTCTGCTCCCCAGCAGTCGGCAGGCCGTCGGTCAGGAAGACGACATAAGACGGCATCTCGTGATTCTGAAACATCTTGACCGCCTCGGTCAGCGCATCATTGATGTTCGTGCTGCCCCCATCAGTAATGCGTTCGACAAACGCCAGGGCCAGACCAAGATTCTCCGAGTTGAATTTCTGCAGCTCCGGCTTGAACTGCTCGATCTGAGTGTCATAGGCAATGATGTTAAACAGGTCGTCCTTGTTGAGATGGCTCAGGCAGAAGCTCAAGGCTGATTTTGCCTGCTCGATCTTTTTTCCGCTCATGCTTCCCGAGCGATCGATCACAAAGACGATCGACTTTCTGGTGATTTGTTCGGGTTGAACGTCAAATTTCGGACGGGCCAGAAGCAGGAAATACCCGTCGACATCAGCTTTGTTTTTGTACGAGATTCCCTGCGTCAAAAGCAGCTTGTCACTGACGTCATACAACATCCGGAAATCAGTGGAGGGAATGGTGTTCTCTGCTTTGTAGCTCACAGTCGAATGATGTGCATTGATCTGCTTTTCTTCCACCTGATAGCCATTGACATAGATATTGCCGATCGGCTGCGTCGTTTGAATGTCGACATTGATGGCGAATTCCTTGAGCGGGTGAGAAGAAAACTTCGCCCCTTTGAGCGGCAGCATCATTTCGAAGGCCTGCTCATCGCGAATCGGTGTCAGCTGCTTGATCAGCAGGTCGTATTTCAGCGTGACAGTCCGTTTGGCGCCTGCTGGAATGGGAAAGACACTCGTTTTATAAAGCCCATGGCCGACCCATTCGAGCAACGCAGGATCGCGATTCCGCCGGACATAGTCGTCGTAGAGAGATCGCTTGTCCAGCTGCCGAGCAACTCGCTCTTGTAAGCCGTGATTTCAGAGAGAATTTCATCGAACAGGGAGCGGTCTTGTTGCGGGTTGG
>SXPC01000009.1 GCA_005778225.1 Planctomyces sp.
AACTGCGATCCGCAGCGGGATTTTTCTGGGATGGCGACCACCCCACCTTTGGGGTTGCGGCTGAGCGAATCAAGGGGACAGCATTCAGCCTCAACGGAACGACGACGACAACTTCGGGCAAGTACGGCAACGGAATTCAGCTGGTGAATGGTACGATGACGCTGACGCGCGACAATGCCGTGTGGTGGGATTCTCAGCGGCAGTCTTATAGCTTCTGGTTTTACTATGAGGCCCCGGTTTCTGGAGTATCAAACTACACACGACTGTTGATGATCGATGGGACAAGCGGGAGTGGTGATAAGGTCAACTTTCGCATCTCTGATGCAGCCACAGCTCTCACCAGACGGTTGGAATTCGGCTTAGGTGCGGTTACCTGCGCATCGGCCACCAACTCCGTCAGCACGACTGGTTGGTATCACGCTGCTGCAACGATCGATAAGGTTAAGCAAGAGATCAAGCTGTACCTCAATGGTACGCTTGTCTCGACTCAAACCTACTCATCTTTGCCGACGCTGACGATGGCAACTCTGCAGGTTGGCCGATCGGCAAATACGCAGACAGTTATCTACGACAACATCGCGTCGTTCCCTGGAGTTGTTCTGTCTCAGGCAGATGTGGCCTTGCTCTACAACTCAGCACGTGGGCGCCGTTGGAATCCTCACAGATACTCGATTCCAAGTCTCTCCCCTATCGACAACGCATTGCGAGTTCGCGGAGTCGGTCACACGATCCAGTTGTCTTGCTACTCTACGATCACCGGACAGCTCATTGCCCTCGATCCCTCAACGGTCAGCGTGACTCTCAACAAAGACGGAGCGGGAGCCGTCGCATCGACCAATGCATCCAAAGTGACGACCACCGAGGGCATCTTGTCACTGACGCTGACCAACGCCGAGGCGGATGCCGTTCAGGCCTCTGTTCTGGCCACCACGACTATTCCAAACATCTCGATCAAAGCCGCGGCGATCAACTACCGGGATTACATCACTCGGTCTGACCTGCCGGAGCTCGACAACCTCGATCAGACCATCAGCAGCCGAGCCACACCGGCCGACGTGGATGTTATCGCCGCTGACGTCAATAATGCCATTGGCTCACTCGCAGATCAGCCTCTGTCGTACCGCTCTCTGATCGACAAAGACGGCGTCATTCGCATCGTTCGGGGCGACGACTACAAGAATCAACGTCGCATACCGTTCCGCGACAAAGGGAAATGGTCGGACCTCACCGATGCAACGCTTCGATTCACGGCCAAGTACACCGACGGCTACGAGATCACCGGGACACCAGCGTTGGAGATGGACGATTCAACGCAGGTCGTCTGGGTCCAGCTTGTGAATTCCCAAACAGAAGTTGCCAATCGCACTGAAGACTGGTGGAGCTATGACCTTGAAGCAACTCTTGCCGAGAGCAACGACATTGAGACGTTGGAGTTAGGTCGAATGAAGATTGACGCCGACATCACGCGGCCGGCTGCGTAATCAGCCTCCAACGTGACCTCTTGACATTTTTTGTAGTGCCGATGCTGATCATTCGGTACTACATTTTGCGTTTTTTGTACACTATCATCGCTATTTTGAGACGGGTAGTCTGGGCGAAGTTTTACGATTGTTCACACCGTTCATCTGGGTGAAGGACAGATGACCTTGGCTGGCCGAAGTATCGGGCCTGATATGATTCGAAAGGTTGCACGCATGCGACCTGTCTCAACCTCAAAAGGAGATTCCCCAGCACGGCTGCTTTACTTTGTGATCAAGAATGATCGGGTAGTTTATAAGACAACGGTGATCAGCAAGGCGATGGCAAAAATGCTGCCTCAATCCATCCTTGCTGTCGAACTGCTCAAAAATGGGCGAACGAAAAAGGAGGCTGCGTAATGCCACAGCCTCAAAAAGACAAACTCGGACGCTACAGGTTTCAATTTTTGGATCCTACTGGAACAAGGCGATCTCTCAGCCTCGGCGTCGTGAAAGAACGTTACGCGATAAGGTTCGGCCGGTATCTTGATGACTTGATTGCGTCGCGACGTTCGGGCGTCAGTCCAGATGCGGACCTGCTAACCTGGCTGAAAGAAGTTGACGAGTCGATACTCGAGAAGTTTGTCGCATGGAATCTGCTCACCGGCGATCTCAAGCGACGATGTGGAGCCGGGAAAACTCTGGAGGAGTTGACCACAGCTTTCATCGCTCATGGAAAGCAAAAGCAGAGCACGAAAGTCATCTGGGGCAGGGCCAAGAATCACCTACATCAATTTTTTGGTCCGGAGTCTCACATCAAGCCAGTCACGCTGGGCCGAGCGAAAGAGTTTCGCGACTGGTTGCCAAGGGGTGCCAAACGGCCGTTGGCTGATGCGACGGTCCGAAAAACGATCAGCCTTGCCCGACAGATGTGGGACTTCGCGATTGATCACGAGTGGATCGAAAAGGGCAAAAACCCATTCGACGATAAAGACCTGCCAACGAATATCCGCTCCAACAAATCGAGAAAGGTCTATGTCGACGTTGAGCTGGTTCGCGAGTTGATCGATGCGTGCCCAAACAATGACTGGAAGCTGATCATCGCGCTAAATCGATTCGCAGGCCTGCGATGCCCAAGCGAAGTGAAGTCACTGCTCAAAGCCAACGTCGACTGGGATCGATCACGAATGACGATCATCTCGCCGAAGACAGAGCACTTCGAAGGCAAGGAAACTCGCGAGATCCCGATTTTCGCTGAAGTCAGGCCGTACCTGAAAGCGTGCTGCGACGCTCTGCCGAGAGGCGAAAAATTTGTGCTGCCGTTCCTCCAGCATTACAGAGTCGACACTAACGGCAGCATCAACATCTGGACGCCGGTTTCGAAGATCATGAAGCGAGCAGGCATCAAGCGATGGCCAAAGCTATTTCAGAATCTCAGATCGTCAGCGGAAACAGATCTCACAGATCGCTTTCCCGGGCACGTTGTCTGCGAATGGATCGGTAACAGCGAGAAGGTTGAGAGAGAGCATTACCTGCATGTCAAGAATCAGCACTTCGAAGCAGCGGCACAAAATAGTTGTGCACAAGTTGTGCAGTCAGGCATGGTCAGCGGAAATCAGCCATTTCAGGAGGCTAAGAAAACGCCGGGAAATCGCAACAAAAGAGCATCAGTGACAACGAGAGAAAAGGCTGGCAAAGGAATTCAGTGGCCGCTACAGGACTCGAACCTGTGACCCCACCGATGTGAACGGTGTGCTCTAACCAACTGAGCTAAGTGGCCTTGTGAAATACAAGATACTCTGCTCCCGTCGAAATTTCAATCCGAATGGTGGCACAGACATTCTTGTCTGTGCGAATCCTCGGTTGTACCACTCTTACGTCCAATACTTCCGATCCAGCGATCGATAATTAATTGCCTCGCTGATATGCATCACCGTGATGTCATTACTTGCTTCCAGATCCGCAATCGTTCTCGCCACGCGCAGAATCCGGTCATGCGCACGGGCGGAAAGGTCCATCTCCTCCATCGCCGCCTTGAGCAATCCCTCCGCCTGTTCATCCAGCGCGCAGAACTTGCGTATCTGCCGCGTCGACATCCGCCCGTTCAGACGCACCCGAGGCTCATCGGCAAACCGCTTCTTCTGAATCTCCCGCGCCTGCATGACCTTCTCACGCATGGTCGCGGAGTTCGTCCCTTCCTGCTTGTTCGCCAGATCCCGAAACGGGACAGCCGGGACTTCGATATGAATATCGATGCGATCGAGCAGGGGACCAGAAATCTTGCTGAGGTATTTCTGCATTGCCTGCGGATTCACCCCGCGCGCAGAATCCGGCCCATACCCCGCCGGGCTCGGATTCATCGCCGCTACCATCATGAAGTTCGCAGGAAAGGTCGTACTTCCAATCGCCCGCGAAATCGTCACTCGCTGCTCTTCCAATGGCTGCCTTAAGACTTCGAGCGTCTTGCGATTAAATTCGGGAAGCTCATCCAAAAACAAAACCCCGTTGTGGGCCATGGAAATTTCCCCTGGCTGCGGCACACTTCCACCACCCACAAGTCCCGCTTCCGAAATCGTATGATGCGGCTCACGAAACGGTCGTTTCAAAATCAACGACTGCCCCGCTGGCAGGCGCCCGAGCGCCGAGTGGACCCGCGTCGTCTCCAGACTTTCCTCCTGCGACAAGTCCGGCATAATCGTCGGCAAACGCGACGACAACAATGTTTTTCCACTACCGGGTGGCCCAAGTAGAAGTAAATGGTGAAATCCACCCGCCGCAATCGTGACCGCGCGCTTAGCAAACTCCTGCCCCTTCACGTCCGCATAGTCGATGTCATAGTTCCCATGTGCCCGAACTGCCCTCTCCCACGAAAACGGCGATGGCTCAATCTCCAGCCGCCCCGTCAGAAAGCCAACCGCTTCGGAAAGTGTCTCCACCGGAATAACATCAACTCCCTCGACGACCGCCGCCTCAGCCGCATTTGCCAGCGGCACCAGAATCCCTTTGAGGTTCATCTCCCGCGCCTGCAGCGCCATCGACAGCGTCCCCTTGGCCGGACGAAGGGATCCATCCAGCGCCAACTCACCGACAAGCCCATACCGCGCGAAGTTATCCTGAGCCAGTTGATCCGAGGCCGCCAATATCCCCACCGCAATCGGCAGGTCCAGAGAGGCCGCATCCTTCGGCAAATCCGCGGGCGAAAGATTAATCACAATGCGATCAATCGGACGCGAATAACCGGAATTCACCAGTGCTCGTTCAATGCGATAGACCGACTCTTTGGTAGCAGCCTCAGCAAGCCCGACTAAAGTCGTTTTGGGCAAGCTCGCCGGGCTGATGTCGACTTCCACGTCGACCGTTTTGGCGTCAATTCCATACAGCGAGAACGAGCAGAGTTTGGCAAGCATGAAGATCTGTCTGGAGTCGTCGGTGGCATCAGAGTGAGCGGGTGTACAAGGCATCATTCTGAATCGCAACGCACCTTTGAGCAAGCCCGACGTCGTTATTTTCGTTTTGACTCACCGGATTCGAATTGTCTTACCAGTGCAGTCACGCAGAATTTGCAGCCTGTAACGATTAGGTCAACTGATTCTTCTTTTGCCTGATGCGAATTAGACACAAACCTGCGGGCAGCCCACGCTGCAAATGCCATGTTTCATTATCGAAACAACGATTTACCTCTGCCGTCATCATGCAGCCTGAGGTTCATGTCACACCTTCTTTGTCTGATGCTCTGTCGAGTGATCAGGACTTCAAGAGGAAGTAACCACCCATGAGTACCGTCGACCACGCCTCCGCCACTCTCCCCGTCATTCGTGAATTTATCATGAAGCAGTTTCCGCTCGCCCGCCAGAAACAGGTCAGCGACGACGACTCATTGCTGCAGGACGGCATCATCGATTCTCTGGGCACACTCGACGTCGTCATGTTCATCGAAGAACGCTTCGGCCTCGTCCTCGAAGACGATGACCTCCTTTCCGATAACTTCGAGTCGATCTCGCGCTTATCAAACTTCGTCGAAGGCAAGCTGAACTCGTAACGCCATCTAATCCGCTTTGACCTGCACATCGCTTTCCAATCGGGGCCATTATGGATTTTCTTGTGCATCACATGCTGCGCCGTTCCGCAGCCACCTCACCTGACAAACAGGCCATCGTCTGCGGTTCTCGCCGCTTGTCCTACGCACAACTCTGGCAGGACGTCTCATCCTTCGCCTCGGCGTTGAAAGCCTCCGGCTTCCAGCGCGGACAGCGTCTGGCGATCCTCCTCGAACCATCCATCGAACAATCCACCTCGATCTTCGCCGCGAGCGCAGCCCAGGGCGCCTACGTCCCCATTCACCACAGTCTCAAACCCGATCAAGTCACACACATCTGCTCCGACTGCACCGTCACTGGCCTCATCACAACGAAGAAACGCTGGGGCGACCTCCAGGATCACCTCGACCATCTTCCGTCTTTGACGTTCGTGGTCCTGACTGACATTCTGACAGAAGACCACGCCGGTCCGATCCCCGTTCATTCCTACCAGACCTTCCTCTCCGGCGACGTCTCCACAACTCCCGTAGGGTTAATGCTTTATTAAAAATAAGAGATTTTGAAATTTTTGTCGGTAACAAAATTCAAGAAATTGCTTCAAATAGTGCTTTTATGCGATTTTGTTACAACTACAATTTAGATATTCCAAA
>SXPC01000082.1 GCA_005778225.1 Planctomyces sp.
GGAAGATTGGCGATCTGGAGAATTTGCTGGTAAACTCTTTGAAATCAACGATTTGACAAGTCTTGGGGAAAAGACGACTGATGAGCAGCGTAACGAAATCGGCGACGGTCGAAGAGTGGAAACGATTCAGCATGGATCTGCTGGTCAGTGTGGGAATGTTCGCTGCAGAAGCTGAAATCAGTGTCGATCGCATGCTGGATGCCGATCTGTGGAAGCTCGAACTCGATGGCTTAATGAATTTGCCGTACTCCATCGTCGCTGGCGTCTCGGGGGACATGGATGTCCGTGCTCAGCTCCAGATTCTGAACGAAACCTCGGCGCTCGTCATGATGCACGGTCACCAGGCCGCAGGACGCCTCGCAGCAACCCGCGCCGTCGAATCCATCCTCAAGAAAATTCCAGAAGCAGGCGTGGTCGCTGTCGGCATCAAGAACTCTCAGCCCCTCGGCAGCCCTGCCGTCTTCGCCGCGATGCTGGCAGATGCTGGTTACATTGGCTGTTGTGCAACAAACGCCGGTGATTCGGCAACGAAGCCATTTGCCAACAGTACGGTCAACTTCTTCGGCACCAACCTGATGAGCTGGGCTTATCCCGTCAGCGACGAAGACATCCTGCTTTATTCGCAGGGTGTGCACGCAGAAGATCGATCCGCTGAGCATTTCCTCAAACTTGAAACAACGGATCTGCAGCAGGCTTACGCAGCCCTCATGATGTCGACACTCGCTGGTCCACTCCAGGCCGGTAAGTTCAGCCTCAACAAGACCAAAGGCCAGTCACTCGAACAGACTCAGCATTTCTTTCTCGCTATCGATCCCGAGCAAATGGGTAGTAAATCCAAGTTTCAGCGTGAACTGAAAGCATCTCTCGATCAGCTTGAAGCAGCCGGGGAATCGACGCTCAAGAAGAACCTGCGTAAGACAACCAAGCATCGCGTTTTGCCTGAGACTCTGACCGTCACCTTTACGGAAGCAGGGTGGACAACAATTACCAGGCAACTGGAAAAGGCGAAGCTGACCGAACTTCAGACGGCTTAGAAGGACCGCCAGCAAATCCTTGGGCAGGCCTATAGGCTAGCGGATTCTTCTGCGATCCTGTAACCCGCTTCAGCTGGTAGAGGTTTCAGGAGTTCGTTGAAGACGACGCACCCAGAGCATGTATGTTGTGACAGCAAGCCATGCACCATGGATGCAGGCACCTCCCACGAAGCCTGACAGCACAAAGATGCTAATCTCGTTTTCTAGAACGAACAGACTTGCCATCGCCAGCAGAAATAAGAGGGTCAGCGGTGCCGTTGCAGCCGATGCTGATGCGAGTGCTCTCTCAAGGCCGGAAGCAGGTTGAGGTTTTGATCGCAGCAGACAGGCCATCCCCAGACCAGCTCCGATCAACGCAACGATCTGTATGATGGCAACCAGCCCAAGAACCAGCTCCGGTAGCATCCAGACCGCGGTGCACATGAGAAATCCAGTCATCAGGGCTGTTCCACCGACAAGAACACCAGACCAGATCGCCAATAGCGGTGGTTGAGCAGGTGGAGTTGAATTGGAAGCCTTTTGAGGCAGCGGTCGAGATGATGCCGTTCGTCCGCGCGAAGAATCTTGCATCCATTCGTCGGTTTCTGTGAGGAACGCTTCCGGTGGGTCCAGGTCAGCGAGGACAGCCAGAACATCCTCTCGTGTCGGATGCTCCGTGCGACGCTCAATCAGTTGAAGAATCTGCCCTTCAAGTTCCTGCAGGATACTGCTCCGTTCGCTGCGGGAGAGACGCGCATCGATCAAGACACGTTCCACCAGATCGAGTCGCATTTCCACCAGAGTCTGCAGTTCAGGCGACAACGAGAGTTCATACGTTTTCATCATGACTGACTCCTTGCAACAGGGACTGAAGGGATTCCGACATCGCAACCCATTGCGTCTGCATGTCAGAGAGTTGTCGACGACCAACGGTCGTCAGGCGATAGTAACGTCGTGGAGGGCCTTTGGCAGATGGTTCAACACGGACAGCGAGCGCGCCATCGCGAGCTAACCGGGCGAGAACTGGATACAGCGTACTTTCGGTCACCTGTAGAGCCTCGGATTGAGATAACTCTTCGAGGATCTGGTAGCCATAAGCTTCCCGATTGCGCAGCAGAAGCAACACCGCAAACTGCACGAGTCCTTTTCGAAGCTGCGTCAACCACATGAAGAAATCCTTGAAAACCTGCTATATCGTATTGCATAGTAGCGGTACGAAAACAGACGGTCAATAGCGATTACGGATCCTTGAGGACACGCCAGACGGGTCACACTCACCGCAAATTCATCGCGTCCACATCGACCTGCTGCTCCACCCGCGCAAAACCCTTCGGCAGCTTTCCCTTCACTTCATCCCACAACGCACGAATCTGCTCAAACGATTCCGCTGTGATCTGGAGATGAAACCGGAACATCTGCTTGATTCTCGCGACATGCGGCGGACAGGGTCCCAGGATCCGAATTGGCAAGGGCCCTTCGCCCGTCCCCGCCGCGACTTTTCTGGCAGCTTCTCTGAGCACTTCGCTCAACAGTGTCGCATACTCCAGCGTCTCCCCCTCATCCGGACCGCGACAGATGATGCGTGTCAACGTCTTAAACGGCGGCATCCCCTGCTCCTGTCGATGCCCCAGTTCCAGACGGACAAAGGCATTGAAATCATGCTGAGCCGCCAGCGCAATGGCAGGTTCATCGCGTGACGAGGTCTGCACGAAGACACGCCCACCTTTGCTCCCGCGCCCCGTTCGTCCCGAGACCTGTGAGATCAATTGAAACGTCCGCTCCGACGCCCGAAAATCCGGCTGGAACAACATGCTGTCAGTATCGATCACTCCGACAAACGTGACGTTCGGAAAGTCCAGACCCTTCGAGATCATCTGCGTCCCGAGCAGGATCTGCACCTCGCCATGTCGAAACCGCTCGAGGGCCTCATCGTGACTCCCGGGCTTGCGCATTGAATCCGAGTCCATGCGGATCGTCTTGTAATTTGCAAACTTCGTCCGCACTTCCTCTTCGAGCTTCTGCGTTCCTGCCCCCAGATACTTCAACGTCCCCTCATTGCACTTCGGACAACGCTGCGGCGGGACAGCGGAAAACTCACACGTGTGGCAAATCACCTTCCCTTTGTCTTTATGCCACGTCAACGAGAGATCGCAGTCCGGGCACTTCAACTTCTCGCTGCAACTCGGACACCACAGCACCGGCGAAAAGCCACGCAGGTTGAAAAACAAAATGACCTGCCCACCATCCTTCAAGGCCTGATCAACACCCACCTGCATCGCCCGACCAATCGAATGACGCTGCTTGATCAGCGGGTCATGCAGCGTATCGATCAGATCAACGCGAGGCACTGTCAGCCCATCGATCCGCTTCGTCATCCGCAGCAGCTTATACTCCCCCTGCTTGACCCGATAACACGACTCCAGCGTCGGCGTTGCGGACCCCAGCACCAGAGGGATCCCTTCTCGTCTGGCACGCTCCTGCGCGACCTCTCGCGCATGATAACGAGGCGTCGTATCCTGCTTGAACGTCGTCTCATGCTCTTCATCAATGATGATCAGCCCCAACCTCGCCAGCGGTGCAAAGATCGCACTCCGCGCACCAACCACCACCTTCACCTCACCCGAGGCAATCCGCTGCCACTCGTAATGCCGATCCGCATCACTCAAATGCGAATGCAATACCGCGACTTCGTCAAACCGACTACGAAACCGACGAATCGTCTGCGGCGTCAAGCTGATTTCTGGCACAAGCACAATCGCCTGCTTGCCCCGCGCGACGGCATCCTGAATCGCCTGGATGTAAACCTCCGTCTTCCCGCTCCCCGTCACGCCGTGGAGTAAAAACGTTTCATGCCGCCCCTCGTGCGAGGCATCCACAATCGCTTTCAGCGACACGGCCTGCTCGACATTCAGCTTCAGATTCTCCTGTTTCGCCGACGCAGCCCCAGCCTCTCGTTCTTTCAGCGCCCGCTCACGAAACGACTCCAACCACCCTTTCTTCACCAGCGTCTTGATCGGCCCCGGCCCACAATGCGCCAGCTCCGCCAACTGTGACCCCGTGATCCCATCCGGCTTCGTTCGCGCCACCCGGATCACTTCCGCCTGCTTGCCCGGCAGCTTCGAGAGCTGCTCATCATTCATCCGCATCGAAACCGACGTCAACCGGTAATACGTCGTCTCGCGCGTCCCTGCTTTATTCTTCACCCCCGCTGGCACAACGGCTTCCAGCACCTGCCCCCAACTCGCCAGATATCGCCACGCAATCCACTGTGTCAGCCCCAGCATCTTCGCATCGATCAGCGGCTCGACATCGAGAACCTCTTCCACCTGCTTGAACTTATGCAGACGAGACGCATCGTCCTCCCCCGCAACGCGCACCCCGACACAATACCCGGGCGTCAATTTATCCCCACGCCCCAGCGGCACCTTCACCCGCATCCCGGGCTGCAGCGTCCCCTGAAATGCCTCCGGGATCACATAATCATACGGCTCTTCAATCGGTCGATTGAAAACAATCTGCGCGAGCGAAAAATCAGTCCGCTCCGCCACTTCCCACTTCGGCGTCGGCCTCGCAAATTCCTCCGCATCAAACAAAGAACCTTCCATCCCGTTATCATACTCCGCTAACCACCCCTCAGGAAGCATGCCCACTTCACTCCCTTTCGGTCGCGGCTCTGACAGAAACTCTGCGTCCTCTGCTCCACTCCGCGTGCTCTGCGTTCCAGTCTCTCTTCTCTTCCGTCTTGAAATCATCCAAAATCCCCCCATGCAAACCCCAGACGCCCTCATCATCGGAGCCGGTATCGTCGGCCTCGCGACCGCTTATCAGCTTTCCAACCAGTTTCCCGAGGCACGCCTCCTTGTCATCGATAAAGAACCCGGCCCCGCCCGCCACCAGACCGGCCACAACTCCGGCGTCATCCACTCGGGCATCTACTACACTCCCGGCTCGAAAAAAGCCCTCACCTGCCGGGCGGGAAAAGCAGAACTCGAATCCTTCTGCACGTCCCATTCGATCCCCTTCGACCGCTGTGGCAAAGTCATCGTCGCGACCACCAACGACGAACTCCCGCGCCTTCAGTCTCTCTACGAACGTGGCCAGCAGAACGGCGTCGACTGCCGACTCATCGACACCCAAGAGCTCAAACAGCTCGAGCCCCACGCCGCCGGCCTCGCCGCGATACATGTCCCCGAGACCGGCATCGTCGATTACGTCGCGGTCTGCCAGAAACTCGTCGAGATCCTCTCGTCACGTCACACCCGGTTCCTCTGGAACACGAAGGTCATCTCCATCCAGGAAACCCGCGACCGCGTCATCGTCCGCACCCCCCAGGGCGACCATTCCGCCCCCACGCTCATCGCCTGCGCGGGTCTCCAGTCCGACCGCATCGCCCAAGCCGCTGGTCTTTCTCCCGTGTGCCGCATCGTCCCCTTCAAAGGCGAATACTTCGAACTCACCCCCGACGCCCATCACCTCTGCAACAACCTCATCTACCCCGTCCCCGACCCACGCTTCCCCTTCCTCGGCGTCCACTTCACCCGCATGATCCACGGCGGCATCGAAAGCGGCCCCAACGCCGTCCTCGCCCTCGCGCGGGAAGGCTACGGCAAATTCGACTTCAACTTGCAAGACACCTTGAGCACCCTCGCTTCCCCCAGCTTTCTCCATCTCGCATCGACGTACTGGCGCATGGGCCTCGGCGAAATCCACCGCTCCTTCAGCAAACCCGCCTTCGTCAAAGCCCTCCAGAAACTGATCCCCGAAATCCGCTCTCACCACCTCACCCCCGCCATCCCCGGCATCCGCGCTCAGGCTCTCAGCTCCTCCGGCCAACTCGTCGACGACTTCCTCTGGGCCGAAACCCCCCGCATGGTCCACGTCCTCAACGCCCCCTCCCCCGCTGCCACCGCCTCCCTGCAAATCGCTAAAGAAATCACGCTCCACGCGTCTCGCCTCTTCTCCTAATCCTGTCTCTTCTCCCTCGGGGAGCTGCTTTCGATCCTTCTCCCTCGGGGAGAAGGTGGCGGCGCTTCGCCGACGGATGAGGGACCTCTGCGAATTGACAACACACTCCCCCCTCCAATTTCCTCCTTCCTTCCCCCGCTCCCCTCTGCGACAATAGCAATGACCTCCCACCACATCCAAGGAGTACTTCCATGAGCACGATTCTCGTCACAGGAGCCACCCGAGGCATCGGGCGCGAAGTCGCCCGCGAACTCGTTAACCAAGGCCATAACGTCTACTTCGGTACCCGCGATCTCGCCGTCGACACTGAACTCGTCGACGACATCGAAGGCATCGCCCACTGGCTCGCCATCGATACCAGCAACTCCGACAGTATTCGTGCCGCAGCAGAACGCTTCGGCGAACTCGAATCCCAACTCGACATCCTCATCAACAACGCCGGCATCTCGATTTTAAACTAGCGCTCCCTGTTAGAATCGCGCCGTTTACAAGGAGACGCATGCCCGCAACCGCAGTCGGCCAGCCCTGTTACCACTGCGGGGAGGCTGTCCCCCAAGGGTCCGATTAC
>SXPC01000083.1 GCA_005778225.1 Planctomyces sp.
CCTTCCTGCTCGACCGGGTTTTGAGTCGCGAGCACGAAGAACGGCTGCTGCAGCGTATAAGTCCGTCCGACGACGGTCACTTTATGTTCTTGCATCGCTTCGAGCATCGCCGCCTGCGTTTTGGCAGGTGCCCGGTTGATTTCATCGGCCAGCACGATGTTGGCGAAGACGGGGCCTTTGACGAATTCGAACTGACGACGTCCTTCTGCTGTTTCCTGTAGAATGTCAGTCCCGGTGATGTCCATTGGCATCAAGTCCGGCGTGAACTGGATCCGCGAAAAGTTGAGGGACATCGTTTCTGCCAGACGCGAAACCAGCAGCGTCTTAGCCAGTCCCGGAACCCCCATCAGCAGGGAGTGACCTCGGGCGAACAGGCAGATTGCCAGTTGTTCGACGACCTGTTCCTGCCCCACGATGACTTTGGCAAGTTCAGACTTCAGCTTTGCATAAATACCACGCAGCTCATCGATCGCGGCGACGTCATCCTGTTGTAATTCCGAATGCGGTTGTAGAGATGTCGACATGGTGCTCCTGAATAACCGAGAGTTCATCCGAAATAGTGAGTGCAGCGAATGAGTCGCACTACGATGATCGATACGTACGTGAAGTTCAAATCATTTGCAGGAAATCTGAGATTATTTGATCGATCCGATCTGCAAGTCGCCGTGACGGCTATGCATCGTGACGTAATTTCCCTGAACACGGAAATAACCTTTGATGCGATCCCAGACAGCCATCTGTTGTGGATTGAGAATCGGGCGAACTTCCTCCTCGGTCAACAGATGCACGATTCGCGCAAATCTCAGCAACTCTTTCGAGTAATAATAGGATCGCGCGTATCCAGACGGATCATCGGCGGCCTTCTTGTTACGAAGTAATTCGCGAATCGGATCAAGCTGATCTTTGGACAGCCAGAGTTCATCATCGAGCATCGCGAGCAGATACTCGAGATCAGCATCCTCGATCATTTTCGCCCGCTGCTGTCCGACATCCTTCAGCTTGAGTTTCTCGATTGTATGTGTCCACAGAGGGTCCGCTTCCAGGTTTTGCACCTCAGGGTACTGCAGTCCGAAGGAAAAGTTCTGATTGTTCTGACGCTGCATGTCTTCGTATTGTCGAAGCGTCTGAAGAGTGTTTTCACGCCACTGTGAGAGGATCTTCTGAGTCGTCCCTTTTCCTGCGACCTGCAAGGTCCGCTGGTCTGGCTGCGGGATCTCATTTTGAGACTGGTAAAACGAGACCCGAACATCAATGGCTGCAATAAACTTCTCCTGCTGACGATTCGTCTCCTCATCAAGAGTCACATACCATTGATCGACACCATCTGCCCCGTTGAACGTGATGTGGCTGGAGGGATTGGACTGCTCGAGATCATCCAGACGTTTTTCCTGTGAAGCAGTCAGGTGCTTCTCGAAGTGCTTAAGCTGCTGGGTGGCTGGTTCGTAGGGGATGTAGTAATTGTAGTTGTGAAATGCATATAAGGCATGCGTTCGCAGGGGCTTCTGCTGGGCAAAATCAGCACTGATCTGCTCTCTTTGCGCAGGTGTGAAATAGAGCTGGTCATCGACGAGATTGATCAACTCATCGCTGTAACAGCGGTGACGCCATTGCGCCCGATTCTGAACAGCGTCTTCGAGCACGATCTTCTGGTCATCCGTCAGAATCTTTTCCTGGCTGATTTCCTTTTTCAGGTCAGTCAGAAACTTTCCGGCTGGACCCGTCGCGGCATTGAACAGGACTGGTGACGACTCCGGCAGATAACGAAAGATCTGTGCCTGCTGTTGTTGTTGCGCGTTGAGTTCCTGCGGTGCAGCCGTTGCGAGTTTCGTGATGAGTTCTGTCAGCTTTTTTTCCTGCTCATCGTTCAGCTCGCAAATGCCGTCCACCCAGACGAGATAAGTGGCGCCCAGTTCTTTCAGGCGATTCTCCCGGGCTTCTTTTTCTTTTGGTCCAAACGGATCCTGCACCGGTTGTGCGATCACACGAATGGCTGCTCTCGGGGCAGCAACTTCTTCAACAAGTTTTTGAATCGCTTTGAAGGGATTGGCAATCTGAGCATTCGCGGTCGTCATGCCGCTGCTGAGTTGAACGGCCATCAGCAATGCCGCCATCGTTATCGCTCGAACCATAGGACTGCTGCCTGACTGTCTCGAAGGGCTGGGCGAGAACCGAACTGTGTTTTGATCGAACGGTGTTATGACCAAACTGTGTTTTCGCCCACAGAAATCTTCTTGAGTATATGCGTGAACATTTCCAGCCGCAACGTGCGATTCGCGACTTCCTAGTAAATGGAACTTCTGAAAACTTTGTGATGCGTCCACCTGCTGACAAGTTCCGAGAAATCCGAAGAAGGTGTTCCCTGCTTTCATCTGCCGTTTCGGAAAGTTACAATCGTTACGTTGACGAGTGTTTACGAAGTCGATCCTTGAGAGAGTCGCGCGGGGGACTTCTCTTCGGGTTTCAAATATCGGATAAAGCGGAAAAACAGGATCATCAAGCGGGCAAACAAGAGACCGTCGAGCAGACAGGCGAATTGAATGTCGGAAGTGCGTCAACTGGTGGAAACCCTTTATGTCCGCGAATCACGCCGCGTGTTCGCATCCCTGGTCCGTCTGCTCGGCGACTTTGATTCCGCTGAAGAGGCAATGCACGAAGCCTTCGCTGCTGCGGTTGAGAAATGGGAAACGGAAGGGGTCCCTGCCAACCCTCGCGCCTGGTTAGTCTCAGCGGGGCGTTTTAAACGGATCGACGCGATCCGTCGCTCGGCTCGTTTCGATTCTTCAAAGGCAGACATCCTCCGAAGACAGGATGGCCTCCAGCCTGACGAGAAGGAGTTGGATGTTGGCAGGCTGGAGGACGATACCCTGCGTCTGATCTTCACGTGCTGTCACCCCTCATTGAATGAAAGCACGCAGGTCGCCCTCACCTTGCGAGAAGTTTGCGGCCTGACCACTGAGGAAGTCGCCCGCGCTTTCCTGACGACGCCTCCGACGATCGCGCAGCGGATTGTCCGCGGAAAATCCAAGATCCGTAGCGCGAACATTCCTTATGAGATTCCCTCCGTCGATGAACTTCCCGAGCGTATTGAAGCGGTCCTCTCGGTCATTTACCTGGTCTTCAATGAAGGCTACTCGGCTTCCAGCGGTGATGCGGTCACCCGATCTGATTTGACCGGGGAAGCGATTCGACTGGGACGAGTCCTGATGGAACTCCTCGATGATTCGGAAGTTGCTGGCCTGACGGCGCTCATGTTGCTTCATGATTCACGCAAGGCTGCGCGCGTCGACATGGATGGCGAACTGATCCTCCTCGAAGATCAGGACCGCAGTCTGTGGCATCGGGACGCGATCCAAGAAGGGCGTCAGCTTGTCGCCAAAGCCATGGCGAGCGGCAGCGTCGGCCTCTACACCATTCAGGCGGCGATTTCATTGGCTCATGCGGAAGCCGAGAATTCGTCATCGACCAATTGGGAGCGGATCGTTTCACTTTACGATTTGCTTCTGACAGCTGGGGAGAATCCTGTCATTGAACTGAATCGTGCCGTTGCGCTCGCCATGCGAGACGGCCCGGAGGTCGGACTGACGGTCATCAACACCATTCTCGCAGATGGCCATCTCAAAGACTATCACTTGGCTCATGCTGCCAAAGCGGATTTGCTACGTCGTCTTGGGCAAAAGCGGGAAGCGAAGACGTCTTATCTTCAGGCTCTCGAATTGGCGCAACTCGAACCGGAGAAACGTTTTCTGAAACGACGTCTGCAGGAAGTCAGCTAAGCTTTCACGATTTCCAGAAATTCTGAATTCAAAATGTCGAATCTCGCGACGGGCAAACGACCAATTCCAAAGGGCCCGTTTCTGAATTGACAAGGAGAGACGACAATGAGATTCGTTTGCTTAGGATGCCTGGACGTTGAAGCGTGGAACGCACTTTCCAGCGAAGAACAAAACAAACGCGTTGAGGCCTGTATGGCGTACGACGATGAACTTCTCGCGGGCGGTCACTTTGTCGGTGGGGAAGCATTAAAAGATGTCAGTCAGGCCGTCACGCTGCGAATGAAAAATGGCGAAGTTCAAGTCGTCGATGGTCCCTACGCTGAGACCAAAGAACTCCTCGGCGGCATCCTCATCCTCGAAGCCCGTGACCTCAACCATGCGATCGCGCTGATGTCGAAACACCCGGGCGTCTCGATGGGGCCGTTTGAGATTCGCCCTGCGAACGAGGAGTTCATGGAGATGATGGCCGCCCGTGGCCATGCGTTTTTCCGTCAGATGCAAGAGAAGAAAATGTCCGACAGTTCGTCCAGTGAAAGGCTGACTCATGTTTGAGAAACCACAAGCAGAACACAAATGGCTGGAAGCGCTCCTGGGAGACTGGGAGCAGGAAGGGAGTTGCGATACTGGCCCTGATCAGCCTGCCACCGTTCACAAATCCACGGTTCGCGCCACGTCACTTCATGGAATGTGGGTGGCCTTGGAACACACTTCTACGTCTCCCGAAGGGGATGGATGGACGTCGATCATCACCCTTGGCTATGACCCGAAACAGGAACGCTATGTTGGCACGTTCATCGGCTCGATGATGACTCACCTGTGGATTTACAACGGCAAGATGGATGACAAGGGCCGCCTCGTTCTCGACGCCGTCGGCCCCAAGTTCGGCGGCGAAGGGATGACCAACTATCAGGACATCATCGAAATCATCAACAAAGATGAGTGGACCCTCTCGTCCCGCATGCAACAAGATAACGGTGAGTGGGTCGACTTTATGAAAGCGACGAATAAGCGAGTTTGATGGTATTCGGTTTCCCGTCCTGTAGGGACGAACTCCGTCAGCCCAGGGTGAAACCTTACGCTGGCAGAAAACGTCCTTCAGGCCTCAATCAAAAAACATGACCATTGACCTCAAGCCGTCGTTGAATCGTTGCAACGCGGGACAGCGGCTCGGACGGAGCCTCGCCCTCCCGATTTGAGAGTAGCCAACGAAAACATTTATCCAAAGGAAAGGCCTAACATGAAATACATGCTCCTGATCTACGGTCAAGAAGACGCCTGGACCGAAGCTGAGCGTATGGAGTGTATTGAGGAATCGACCGACCTCTGCGAGGAACTCCTGGCGAAAGGCCAGTACGTCGCCTCTTCTCCTCTTCATTCTGTCACAACGGCGACCAGCATTCGTATTCGTAATGGCAAGCGATTCGTCACTGATGGACCGTTTGCTGAAACGGTCGAGCAACTTGGTGGCTACTACATCATTGACGTCGAGAACCTCGACGAAGCGATGGCGATCGCCAGTCGTATTCCTCCTGCGAAGAAGGGGACTGTCGAGATTCGCCCGATCTTTGAGACAGCCCGCATCAGTGATCTCATCGAACAGGCTCAGGTGAAGTCATGACCGATCACGTCGAGCGCTGTTGCTGTGGCGAGGGTCGCCCAGTCGAAGGCCCTCGACGAGATGAGCCCAGCCGAAGTCGAGTCTCGTCCCTCGTTGAGTATACGGGCTGGATCGCGACCTCGGCTGGACTCCTTTTCATGCCGAAATGTCCACTCTGTCTGGCTGGTTACATGGCTGTCCTGACGGGCGTTTCCATCCCGTATACCCAGGCGGTGTGGCTGCGAACAGGGCTGATTGTCTTCTGTGCCGCGAGTCTGGCGTTTCTTATCGCTTGTCGGCTGTTCTCGCTGCCGATCGCAGGACTGTTCCGCACCACCCAACGAAAGAATCATCATGTCCACCATCCCACATCCTCCCATCGTTGATCGCGAAAGCTGGCTGCGCGAACGCAAGCAACTTCTCGAAGATGAGAAACTTGTCACGCGATTGCAGGACCGCGTCAATGCCCGTCGTCGACGTCTGCCGATGGTCAAGATCGACAAGGACTATGAGTTCAGTACAGAGGAAGGAAAAGCCTCGCTTGTCGATCTGTTTCAAGGCCGACGACAGCTTATTGTCTATCACTTCATGTTTGATCCCTCGTGGGAAAAAGGCTGCCCAGGTTGCACGGGCCTCGTCAATGCCCTTGGCGATCTCTCAATGCTCAATGATCGGCAGACGACGTACGTCCTCATCTCACGAGCCGAGCTTCCCAAGCTACTGAAATACAAAGCCGAGAAGGGCTGGGATAAACGCTGGGTCTCCTCTTTTGGCAGCGACTTTAACTACGATTTCCATGTCACTCAGGACCGCAACATCGTTCACCTGGAATACAATTACGTCAAGCAGGAAGAAATGGATCAACATGCTGCGGATGAACCTTACTTCCAGAACGGCGAAAACCACGGCATCAGCGTCTTCTTCAACCTCGACGGCCAGGTCTATCACACGTATTCCGCATTTGCCCGCGGTTGTGAATCACTGACGGATTCTTACCGACTGCTTGATATCACTCCCTACGGCCGGCAGGAGGATTTCGAGGATTCGCCATCGGGCTGGCCGCAGAAGCCGACGTATGGTTGATCACTCTGACGGGAGGGCGAGGCTCCGTCCGAGCCGCTGTCCCGCGTTGCAGCGTCTCAAAGACGAAGGTGGCATTCAATCTCGAAAAGTTCGAGGCCATCAAAGTCCTTATCATCGTTCCCATCTCGCAACGCAAAGTAGCGGCTCACGCGGAGGTTCGCCCTCCCGTTTCATCAATCCCACCTTTATCTTTATTACCCAGGAGCAAATCCGTGAAAATCTTCCAACGAGTTCTGATCGGCGTTGTTGCCGTTGTCGCGATCCTTGTGATTGTCATTGTCATGCAGCCTTCGGACTTCCGTGTCGCCCGTTCGATTGACATCTCTGCTCCCGCTGAAGAGCTTTATCCATTGGCCAATAACCCGAAGGAATTTCAGCGCTGGAATCCGTTTGCGACGATTGACCCGAAGTGTCAGGTTGAGTTCTCCGGGCCAGACACGGGTGTCGGCGCTGCTTACTACTGGAATGGCAATGATGAGGTGGGCGAGGGGCGCATGACGATCAAGGAAGTCAAGGAGCCAGCGCTGGTCAAATACGACATGGAGTTCATCCGCCCGTTTGCAGGCAAGAGCATCACTGACTTCACGTTTGAACCAGCCGGCGAGAAGACGAAAGTCTCCTGGGTTATGTCTGGCAAGAACGGCTTCATGGGGAAGGCGATCGGGCTCATCATGGACTGCGATGCGATGGTCGGACCAGAATTTGAAAAGGGCCTGGTCAAGCTGAAAGAGATAGCAGAAACCCCCGGGCCTGCTCCGACGGAAACCCCAACCGAAGTGACAATCAACTGATCAACACCTACTAGCGACGTACGCCCTGTGTGCCACGGCTGTGTCAGCCGTGTGATTGCGCAGGGGACGTCCATTTGCACGGCTGACACAGCCGTGGCACACAATTCATTTCATTGAAGGAGTCGACATCATGCGAGTCATGGTTATGGTCAAAGCCACCAAGGGGTCCGAGGAAGGTCAAATGCCGACGACCGAACTCCTGGAAGCGATGGGCAAATATAACGAAGAACTGGTCAACGCGGGCATAATGGAAGCGGGGGAAGGGCTCAAGCCTACGAAGGACGCTGTTCGTGTCCGCTTCTCTGGCAAGAACCGCACGGTCACTGATGGGCCATTTGCGGAGACCAAAGAACTCGTTGCGGGCTATTGGATCTGGAATGTCAAATCGATGGACGAAGCGATTGAATGGGTCAAGAAATGTCCCAACCCGATGTACGAAGACAGCGATATCGACATCCGTCCGATCTTTGGTGCAGAAGACTTCGGCGAGGAGTTCACGCCAGAACTGCGTGAGCAGGAAGAGCGAATGAAAGAGAAGCTGGCGGGTAAGAAGTAGTTGAGAATCAGATCGAAAAAAGAAACGCGACGTAGCCGAATAGCTGTGTCGCGTTTTTCCGTGTAGGGTCCGCTGTGCGGACCGTCAATTCGTGATGTCGTTAGCTCAAACACCACGGCACAATCGGCATTGTGGTTGTTTAACGGTCCGCACAGCGGACCCTACGGTCAACCTGTGACCAGTTTGGGCTGGAATGCTCCTTCGTTGACCGTTGGGCGTTCTGGGCGTCCTTTGAATTTGTATGTTAAAGCCATGTTGTCCAGGCCGAGCAGGTGCAGGATGCTGGCGTGGAGGTCGTGGACGTGCATGCGGTCTTCGATGGCGCGCAGGCCGAGTTCATCCGTGGTACCGATCGTTTGACCGCCTTTGACGCCGCCGCCGGCCATCCACATTGTGAAGCCGGTCGGGTTGTGATCGCGTCCGTCGCCTTGTTCGGACATCGGCGTGCGGCCAAACTCGCCGCCCCAGATGACGAGTGTCTCGTCGAGCAAGCCGCGTTGTTTGAGGTCTTTGAGCAGGCCTGCGATCGGCTTGTCAGTCGACTTGCACAAGCGCGAGTGGTTGGTTTCGATGTTGGCGTGGGCATCCCATTTCGAGCCTGCACCACTGTAGAGCTGGACGAAGCGCACGCCGCTTTCCACCATGCGACGGGAAAGTAGGCACATGCGTCCGAACGTTTCGGTTTCTTTGTCGTCCATGCCGTAGAGGGCTTTGGTGTCGTCGGTCTCTTTGCTGAGGTCGACGATCTCGGGAGCCTCGGCCTGCATGCGGAAGGCGAGTTCGTAACTGGCGATGCGGGCATCGAGTTCGGACTGTTCGGGGTGCTTGGAGGCGTAGTTTTCGTTGAGCGTGTGGAGCAGGTTCAGCTTACTCATCTGCTGCATGTCGCTGATGCCTTCGGGGGTATTCAGATTCGGGATGGGCTGGTTGCCTTCCGATAATCGAATTCCCTGATAGACCGCTGGCATGAACCCTGCGCCCCAGTTACGAGGGCCGTTCACGACCGAGGACTTATTGTCTTGCATCACGACAAACGAAGGGAGATTCTCGTTCTCAGATCCCAGGCCATAACTGACCCAGCTTCCAAGGGATGGGCGACCGCCCAGAATCGAACAGGTATTCATCTGGCAGACGCCGGAGGAGTGGTTGATCCCATCCGCCCAGCAGCTGCGAATGACGGCCAGATCATCGGCACACTCGGCGATGTGTGGCAGCCAGTCAGACACCCACAGCCCTGATTGACCGTGTTGCTTCCAGGTTCGTTTTGATTCCAGCAACGGAGAGCGCGATTCCCCCATCGCGGTGATGACTTCGCCGAAGCTCTCGGGGAGTTTTTGGCCGGCCAGTTGATTGAGCAACGGCTTGGGATCGAAGGTATCGATGTGGCTGGGGCCACCTTCCATAAACAGGAAGATGACGGACTTGGCGGTCGGTTTGTGATGTGGCTGCGGCAGTCCCGATTGGGATGTCATTGCAGCGGAGAGCGACTTGGTCAGCATGCTTGAGAGCGCGACCGAGCCGAAACCGCAGCCAACCTTTTCGAGGAAGTCGCGACGATTGGTGACATATTCACGATGCATGGGAAATCTCCCGGAAGGCATGGGACGTAATGGTGTGCTTAATGAACGTAAAGGAATTCGCTTGAGTTGAGCAGGACGTGACACAAGTCCGCGAGTGCGGTCTGCTTGGCGAGAACCGCGTCCTGACTGCTCATTTCGGCAGAGATATCCTGTCCGTAGCGCGAGCTGTCTTTGAGTAAGCCGGGCTCGGCTTCGAAACGCCAATGTCCGACGGTGCTGGGCAGTTCGGTTTCCTGAGTGTAGAAGAGTTCGCCCATCGAGAGCGCTCGATCGGAAAGGCGGACATCGTCAATGAGACCATCGAACTGATGAGCTGCCCCTTTGTTTGCCCGTCCGCCAACGACGAATGGCAGCGAGTTTTCATAGCCGCTGGCGATCTTGTGTTCCATGGTGACCGACTGCATCTGTTCATCGTCGTTGGAGATGTCCTTGAGTGAGAAGGTGACCGTGCCTGGGGCAGCGGTTGCCATTTTGACGCTCATGGCGAGGTAATACGGCTTGTTCAGATCGATATGATGATCGGAGAAGATCACCTGCTCGACGAGGTTCCCGGCGTAGTCTTTGCCGACCATGATCAACACGATCGTCTGAGGCTTGCGACGAGAACCCTGGCCCGTGATGCCGACCATCCAACCGGGGGATTTTGAATCGCTGTTCCAGCGCCCTGCAATCGTCCGCACATCTCCGGAGGGATAAACGCTACGAATCTGGAAGAAGGCTTCCAGCGTCATGTCCTTCGTATCCATGCGTGGCGAGGGTACGACGGAGAGTCGACTTTTATCGCCGGGCGTGATGACGATGGAGGTTCCGTCACGGTAAGGGAGCTTGCCGGTTTTTAACCCGGTTGAGATTGCCTGCTCGGTCTTCTCGCTGAGGACTTTTCGTTGATGGGCGAGGAAGTCGAGTGCTGCTGTTCCTTCGACATTCGATGGTTCGCGTCCATAGACGACACGCCAGAGTTGACGAACGGTTTCAATGTCGTCTTTCTGGTTCGAACTCTGCTGTTTCTTCAGTCGACTTGCCAGTTGACTGGAATACCGCAGCATCGACTGACTGTTGATTAAGAGCAGCGATTGAATCGGCGAGGTTGTGTTCAGACGCGAGGAATTGCTCGCAAAGAACAGCGGCAGGTCGAAGGCATCCAGAAGTTGATCCGGGGCGTTGCGCATCATGCGAGTATAAATGGAACGACGAGGACGATCGGGTTCGACACCGGGACCGCCGTTTGATGTTTCCAGTTCCCCAATGACTGCGAGGATGGCATCGCGAATCTGCTCGGCATCGAGTCGGCGGGTATCAGCACGCCAGTACCAGGTGTTGCGAGGATCGATGGTCTGGTATTCGTCCAGCTTCGGGTGTTCGGTCGACTGACGGTATGTCGAAGAGAGGACAATCATGCGATGCAACGGCTTCATTTTCCAACCACCATCAATGAACTGCTGGGTCAGCCAGTCGAGCAGTTCGGGGTGAGACGGAGGGCCGCCGAGCATGCCGAGGTCGCTGGCGTTCGGAGCCAACCCGCGTCCGAAGTGATACTGCCAGATGCGGTTGACGATGACGCGGGTCGTCAGGGCATTGTCTGGGCTGGTGATCCATTTGGCGAGGACCGCACGACGGCCAGTCGTGGGGTGATCTGCGCTGATCGCTGGGATCGCGACATCACTGGGATCAATCAACGAGGGGAAACCAGGTTGAACTTCCAGCTTCTTTTTGGGGACGAGTGTTGTTGGTGCACCGCCATCCATGTCGCAACAGACCTGCGCGATCGGCAGGTCGGCGGGTTTCTCTTTGTCAAACTCCGTTAGCTTTTTACGCAGAGCGAAGACTTTCTCTTTCTCTTCCCCTTTAAACGGCAGGCGAGTGAATTCGAATTCGACCTGACGCCAGACCAACGCGGTGATCTGTTTGTCGTAGGTTGATTTCTCAGATTCCGGTTTGCGGACGACCTTCTGGATGTATTCCGGGAAGATGCTGATGGCTTTGTTGATTGCGCGGTCTTTGAAGGGTTGTTCAATCGCATCGAGTTCATCGCGAATCGCCTGGGTCTTCTCTTCCCATGACTTCAAAGCCTCTTTGTGAGCGGCGATCTCTGATTTCGTCGCGACGACTTCAGCGGTGCGGATATTGATCGGCGCGAAGAAGGACCTCAGGCGGTAGTAGTCCTTCTGCAAGATCGGGTCGAACTTGTGATCGTGACACCGTGCGCACTGCATGCCCATGCCGAGGAAGACATCGCCAGTGGCATCGGTGATCTCGTTGAGCATGATGTCCCATTGCCCCTCTGCATCACGGCTGTTGTATTCGTAGATGCCGTGGGTCAGAAACCCGGTCGCGATCATCGCTTCAGGGGTATCGGGGAAGAGTTCGTCGCCTGCGAGTTGTTCCTGCACGAAGCGGTCATAGGGTTTGTCTTCATTGAGAGACTTGATGACATAGTCACGGTATCGCCAGGCGTTGGGGCGATAGTGATCGATGCGGTAACCATCAGAGTCTGCATAGCGAACGAGATCCAGCCAGTGTCTGGCCCAGCGTTTGCCGTATTCGGGGCTCGCCAGCAGTCGATCGACCACCTTCTCATAGGCATCGGCGGACTGATCGAAGACGAATGCATCGACCTCTTCCGGCGAGGGGGGAAGTCCAATCAGGTCGAAGTAAACACGTCGAATCAGGGCGGGGCGGTCTGCATCAGGGGCAGGGGTGAGGCTCTTTGGTGTCATGGAGGCAAGGACGAACTGGTCAATCGGATTGCGACCCCAGTTGATGTCGGCGTTTTGAGGAGGCTCGACTGGCTTCAGCGGCTGAATCGCCCACCATTTCTTATCTTCGTCCGAGAACTCACCGGGCTTACGTGACTGCATCTTCGAAGCATCTGCTCCCGGCCACGGCGCGCCCATCTTCACCCAGGTTTCGAGAATCTGAATCTGATCATCGCTCAGCTTCTTCGAGGGTGGCATCTCGTACGATTCGTAGCGGACGGCCTGGATCAGCAGGCTCTCATCGACATTGCCCACCGTGACCGCGCCGCCCGATTCTCCCCCGTTCATGACGTGAGCCAGCGAGTCGAGACGCAGTCCCCCTTTGGAAGCTTCCTCGCCGTGGCATTTCCAGCAGTGTTCGGCCAGCAGCGGGCGGACCTTCAACTCGAAGAACTTGGCTTCGTCGGGAGTCGGCTCTGATGCCTGACTGAACGTCGACATGCTGACAAGCAGGCAGCATAAAGCGATGCGTAGGCTGGTCATGCTCGGACTCCTTTCGTGGCGCAGCGGGACGAAAGGAGAATCGCAGAATTATTAGCGATGGAAATAGAAACTGGCGAGATCGTCCAGAATGCCGTGTCGATACTCATCATTGATGGTGAACCAATTCGTCAGCGTTGATGGATTGATGTTTTCAATCGTACAAGACAACGGATAGTTCATCGACCATTTTTCAATTCCTGGGAGCGAATCGTCCAAAAACGGGCAGCCGGACGGTCTTCGCGACGCAGGATCTCAGAGTCTACTGTGTCGAGTTGCTCTACTTCCCCTTTTTGATCCCGTACTTCTTCATCTTATTATACAGAGTCACCCGGCTGATCCCGAGCTGACGGGCGGCATGGGTGCGGCTCTGGTTGTTCTTTGAAAGGGCCTGTTGGATGATCTCCTGCTCGGTGAGGGCGATCTGCATTCCCAGTCTCGGTGAGAGGGCCTGAGTTCGTGTGAGACGACCCGAGTTGAGATTCACACCCGCATCGTTGGCAGGTCCTGCTTGTCCTAAGACGATGTGCTGAGGCAGATGCTTCGGCGTCAGTTCACCATCGCGACAGTAAATCACCGATCGCTGAATGACGTTTTCGAGTTCCCGGACATTACCTGGCCAAGGGTAGTTGAGTAATGCTTCGTAGAAGCTCTCATCGACACGTTGAATCTGGATCTTGTGCTTGTCACACAACTGACGCAGGAATTTGTCTGCCAGAGGAATAATATCGGGCTGTCGCTTCCGGAGCGGCAGGACCTCAAACTTCAGCATGTTCAAGCGATAATAAAGGTCGGGACGAAATCGACCTTCTTCGACCAGCGGCTCGAGTTCCAGGTTCGATGCGACGACGAGTCTGGCTTGCGAGCGCATCGTGTGATTGGAACCGACGGGCTCGAAATCTCCCGTTTCAATCACCCGGAGCAGTTTGACTTGCTGTTCAAGTTCGAGGACGTCGATTTCATCGAGCAGAATCGAACCCTGACCGGCAGCCAGGAACTTGCCGTCTTTGTCTGCATGTGCCGAGGTGAACGCCCCTTTGACGTGGCCGAACATTTCGCTTTCAATCAACTCCGATGGCAGGGCACCGCAGGCGACGGGCAAGAATGGATGATTGCGTCGTGGTGAGATCTCGTGAATCAGGCGGGAAAGGAATGTTTTTCCTGAGCCCGTTTCCCCGATCAGAAGGATTGTGACGTCGTGAGACGCGGCAATTTCCAGTTCGGAGAGCATCTGACGCATACGAGGCGTGTTGGTTTCGAAGCGACGCGTCATCCCTTCCAGGACAGAAAGTTCGGCACTCTCCCGGAGCGGTGAATGCTCAAAGACGCGAGTCACCGCGGGCGCCTGGGGAGGAGCGACTGAAGCCCCGGTTGCCGTGTGCAAAAAGGTTAACAGACGATCCCAATCGACAGGTTCTTTGAATCGGTCCAGCGCATGACAGGCGATGCGACGCTCGATCGTTTCGGGACAGGGTTCGGCCGTCAGGATCGCGAGTTGGCAACTCGGCAGCCCGGCGAGGATTGATTCGATGATCCGGTCTTCCAGGTGACCGCCGCGGGAAGGGACTCGAAAATCGAGAATCAATGCCTGTGGCTGATCCTTCAGAACGTACGAGACAACCAGTTCGGGCTTGTCATACCGAACGACCTGCATCGCCCCATCGAAAGCTGCTGTGAGTCGATTCGCTGTCTCGAGCTCGCGGGTCAAAATTCCGATTTTCGGTTCAGTCATGGAAAGCCTTTCACGATTGCTGCCAGTTGCGATAGGCCCGCGACAGCGAATCGTCGTCCAACAAAATTTGTTTCAGCACGCTGGGTCGACGTGCTGCGCTCAACAACGCCAACACTTGGATACAAACGGGATGCCAAAAAGTCTGAACAGTCGGCTGAGACCGGTAAGTCGCCTGTTTTCCCGAGCCGAATTGTTGATGTGCGAATTTCTCAACTTCGAATGACGTTGCGAAAAAACAACGACTGTTGTCTTCGGGGAACATTTTTTCTCACCGTCTGACCCTTTTGATCAGATCAACGCAAGTTGTTAAGATGGTTTGGTCAAGGACAAACACAACACGATGAGGAGGCGACACAATGGCCAAGTTTGCGGTCATCCTGCCGGCTGCAGGGAAGAGCGAACGCTTCAAGACACATCAGCAGAAGAAAAAGCCATTCATTGAGTTGAAGGGGCGCCCGGTCTGGGTTCGTACCGCCGAACAGTTCTGCAATCGCGCTGATGTGATTCAGACAATTATTGCGGTCAGCCCGGAAGATATGGAGTTCTTCAAGGAGAAGTTCCGTCCGAATCTGGCGTTCATGAATGTCGATATCGTCGAAGGGGGCGCGTCCCGAGCGGATTCGGTCTTCAATGCCCTCAAGGCGGTGCGCGATGATGCGGAGTACGTGGCCGTTCACGATGCCGCTCGACCGCTGATCGTGGGAGCGTGGATCGACAGAGTCTTTTCGGAAGCGGTTGGTCATGGAGCAGCCATCCTGGGAACTCCGATCACCAGCACGGTCAAGCTGGCTCGAGCGAATTCGAAGGCGGCTGCGGTCATCGATAAGACGATCCCGCGGGAGTCGTTGTGGCAGGCTCAGACACCTCAGGTCTTTCGTAAGGATCTGCTGATGAAAGCCTATGCCATGCGTGGAACTCTCGAACCGACCGATGAGGCCCAACTCGCCGAGAACGCGGGCATTCCGGTCTCGATCGTCGAGGGTTCACCTCTCAACCTCAAAATCACCACCTTCGACGACTTCAAAATGGCGGAAGCTCTCCTCGCGATCCTCCCTGCCGAGAAGAAACTCAACGCCCTGCATCCCTTCGCGGATGAGGATCCGAAGATGTGGCGGTAGTTTTCTCCAGGTCCGGGTCGTCGGGGTTGTCTCAACCCCGACGACGCAGACGCAAGAATCACGAGCAACTGCGCCTTGGACGTCCAATCCCCGGTTTCTCTCGTTCCGAAGCGGCACGCCCGGGTTGGGACAACCCGGGCTACCCGAACGTAAACACCAGGCAAAAGCATTCCCTTCAAAGGACTCCCCGATGACACCCGTCGCGTTCGTCTGTCCAAAATGCCACGCCAAGTACAAAGCCAAGCAAACTCCTGCCGCGGATCTCAAGCTGACCTGCCAGAAGTGTCAAGCGGTCTTCCGTCCGGCGGACAACCTCGTCGAGGCCGCGCCGCCGCCACCCGTCGGGACAACAGGATCCCAATCAGCCGCTCCGGCAGCGGCGGTCAAAATCGAAATGCCGCCCACGGTTGCTCCGAGCAAAGAGACGCCGCACTTTCCGGAGCTCGATTTCACCTCGCCGTCTCAAGTGATCCCGCCGCCGGAGGTTCCGTTTGTCATTCAGGATGACTCGATCGCAGCGGATGTCTTGAGCAAGGTCACCAAGGGCAGGTCGTTAGGCAAACCAAGTTCGTCGACCGTCAAAAACATCGAGAAATCAAAAGCGACCTCTGCTCCAAACCTCATCATGGGCGGCATCGCAGTTGTGGCCTTACTGGGCGGGCTGATCACATTCTTCTCTCAAGAGTCTGCCCCTCCGATTGATGTTCCGGGCGATATGCAGAAGAATGTCGCCGCCTCTGCGTCTCCTGCAGCGACGGCGCTCGCGGATCGTCAGCCAGACGAGAAGCCGCGCACGCCGATTAACCTGTTTGCTGTTCCCGCCGGGATGCGGCTGTTTGCTCACCTGAATGTCAAAGAACTGCTGAGATCGGATTCGAACGACGCCTCCGTGCAAGCCGTTAAATTCATTCTGACGTCGCCATTTGGCAAATCATTGGAAGAAGCCATTCACCGTCCGCTTGAGCAAGTCGATTCACTTCTCGTGGGTGTTCTGCTGGGGCCGGTCGGTTCCAAACCGGATTTTGCTTACCGCGTGACGCTGGCAGAAGGTGCCAACGCCCTCGAACCTGTCAGTGAGCTGAAAGCAACGCCAACGACGACGGGTGAGCGAGGCCTTTACACTCTCAATGGGAATGCGATTCTCATCCGCGATGCCAAAAGTTACAGCATCGCTCCGGAGCGATACGGCGCCGAGATGGTCAGTTTCCAGACCGAACCGGCTTTCACGGATTCCAACCTGGAAACGATTCTCAAGATGACGGACGCCTCGAAGGCGATCACCTTCTGTGGCAAGTTCGAAGATCTTCTGACACACGCCAAACAGCTCGTGGGAGCATCGCGGGCACAGGTGCTCGAATGGCTGGGACGCACTGCAGAGAAGAGCGCAGACCTGTTCCTTGTCGAAGCCGACGTGCAGGAACTCTTCGAGGTCAATGCACAACTGATTCCCCACCCCAACACGAACGCAATGAATATCCAGAGGCAGTTTCAACAACAGTTCAAAGCCGCTCCGTCGAAACTGGTCGACTACTTGAAGCAACGGTCTGCCATGACTCTGGGTGAGCAGAAACTGGCGGGACGCTTCCCCGCCATGATCCAGGCGACGGTTATGTCGACAGAGATCGACGTCAAGAAAAATGTCGCGACGATCGAGACGAAGCTCCCCGCAAAGGCTTGGCCGAACCTGTTGCTGGCTGGGTACAGCTGCTGGGAAAGTGATGCGATGATTTACCGTCCCGATCAGATCCAGGTGGCTGGCAGTACGACTGCAACTACGCAAAAAGTTGAGAAAACCTGGCAGCAGCGACTCGTCACGGAAGTCGAAATCGACTTCAAACGCAGCCCGCTTCAGGATGCCGTCAGTTACATTGCTGATGAGACCAAGCTGACGTTCGATATCGACGGCGATGCACTCAAGCTCTCGGGCTACACCAAGAACATGCCGCAGAACTTTACGCTGGGCAAGGTTCCCGCGATTAAAGGTCTGCAAAGCATTTTCTCGCAGTACGACGCGATGTGCATGATCAAGGGTGAGGCTGCCAATCAGCTGATCATCACGACCAAACCAGTCGCGACCAGTGCGGGCAAAACGCCTCTTAATCTTGAGGAACTCGCGAAGACACCGCCGGCTCCTTGAGAGGAATCAGCCAGACGATGGATGTGAGCCGTCCGATCCAGGAGATCGCCATCAGGAGATGAAACGGCCCCAGATTCCAGCCAAACAGGTTCGTAACAGACTGTGCGCGGAGAAGCTGTTCCAGCCAGAGACCGCCCAGGATTCCGCTTACACCAGCGAGGAAGCCGCCGGCGTTGTAGAAGACAGCGACTCCCGTTTGACGGTCATCGGGCAGAAGTCGTAAGAGGATTGTTTTGTACGCCAGATTCACACCAACGAACCCACCCCACAGCGAGAAGACGACGATCAGCCACTGCCACCCTTGTGAAGAGGCCGCCATATAGCACGGCAGGCTGAATGACACCAGGACCAGCGAAGCGATCAGAACGGGCTTGGCCTGTCGTGAATCCAACTGTCGACCAAGAACGCATCCCCCCGCGAATTGCAGCACGTACAGCCAAGAGAGGAGCAGGTTATAGGTCAGCAGCGAGATTCCCAGAACCTTCGTATTGTATTGGAAGAAAATCGACTGCGTCAGACCCTGGAAGAATGCCAGATGAAGATTGCACAGTAACAGCGGCCATGTCGATGTGACGCTCGTCTTCAGGCGACGCCAGAGGGGCTGCAAGACAGGGGCGTTCTTTCGTTCGTAGAGAGCATCCCGGTAACCGAGAAGCGGAATCAAAGACAGGACCGTTAGGCCGATTCCCAGCGAGAAGACGATCGCATATCCCGTCAGGTTCCTGGTCGTACCGCCATGGAATAACTGCGTGATCCAGCCTGCCAGCGCGAGGAAAACGACTTTCGTTGCCAGCGCCGCCAGTTCCTGGGCGGCGAAGAATCGCCCGTAGCGATCTCGTGGCGAAAGATCCGCCAGCCAGGAGAGCAGGGCAGTAAATGAAATAGCTTGCAGCATTGATGAAATGCCGTAAGCACCCATCACGGCCCACAACTGCCACGGGCTTTTTGCGTCGCCGAAGAAGGCCATCGCCGGCAGGGCGAGCAACAACGCACGGGAAAAGATCAGCGAAACCAGCCAGCTGTTTCGTCGTGATCCGAGTACCGACGACCAGCGTGATGTCGAAAGCGAAACTAGCCCGACAAGTTCCGGGCAGGCGAGAATCAGTGTGACCTGAAACTGACTTGCTCCCAGGTCTTTGAAAAAATAGGAAATCGCCCCGCCAGCCATCAGGCTGTAGCCAGCTGTCCAAAGCAATTGATTAGCTACAACTGCCCATGTCAAACGATTCCATTTAACATGTTTGCGGCCGTCGTCACGTGAATCCCTAACCGTCATGACCGTCATGGCCTTCCTGTCTGGTACGATTCATGTGACAGACACATTTTCTGTGCAGGGTGTGCGTTATCGGGCACCCATGTGAGGATGCTGCAACGATTCTCCGATAACGACTGCGGAAGAGGGAAGATTCCTCACATCTGTCAAAAAGGCGTGGGGATCAATGTCCGTCATCAGGTTCGTGATCAAAGGCATTGTAACGTCGCCGGACGTGATTTTCGCCTTGATCAAGGTCTGATGTCCGCGAAGAATGATGGGGAGCTGACGGTCAACCTGTTCCAGTTATGCCGATTTCACCAAATCGGCCGATAAATCTGGTCCGGTTGTGCGAAGCAACCCATCTGCATTGCCAATCACCTCTCCCTTCATGACGGAATCAAATTGCAACGGCGTCACTGTGAGTTAAGATAGGTGATCTGCCAAAACTTGTAATTTTCCGACATTTCTCATTCCTATCAGAAATGACGGATTCCTCATCTCGATAGACGTTTGACGCCTTGAACGGCCCGATCACCTCAGGAGTTGTCCCCGATGGCGACGAAGTACATCACGCTGGAAGAAGCCGCTGCCCGTTTGAAAATCGGCGTTGATCAGCTTAAAAAGCTCCGCGCCGACGGTGAGATCCGCGGGTTTGCCGATCGCGGCACGTGGAAATTCCGCGATACCGACATTGATGAGTATGCCCGCAAGGTTCAAGGCGATTCGGATCCTGACTTCCCCGCGATGTCGGATGACGATTTCTTTAACACTGTCTCTGGCGATATGGGCTCTGACAGCGATGTCCGCCTGGTCTCAGATTCTGGCCCGACGTCTTATAAGATCACCGACGAAGATTCTGACAGTGACGTCCAGCTGGTCGACAGCAGTATGGACCTGAAGAATACCGGCAAGCCACCCGTTGAAAGCGATGACAAGCTGAAGGTCAATGACTCAGGCGCCGCCTGGGCGAAAGTCAGTGACAGCGATGTCCGCATCATTCAAAGTGGCAAATCGAGCGGTAAGAACGAGATCTCTCCAGACAGCGATATTCAGCTTGCTGAGTCGAGCCCGGCATGGAAGGTCATGGATCCTGCTGCAACCAAGCGTCCAGGTGCCAGCGATATCACGCTGAAGAACGATCCAGACGCGGACAGCGATGTGAAGCTGGTCCAGGGAAGTGCGATCTCGAAGCTCAACGATTCCGACAGCGACGTTCGCATTATCGGCGACTCTTCGAAGCTGCGTAAATCGGGCGCCAAAGCTGACAGCGATATCAAACTCGCCAGCGACCTCAGCAGCAGTGACAGCGATGTGAAAC
>SXPC01000084.1 GCA_005778225.1 Planctomyces sp.
GTTCGCATGATGCTCCATCTCGCTGATGAGAATGACATCTCCCGAGTTGACGAACGCTTTCGAAAAACAGTGTGCGACCAGGTTGATCGACATCGTCGTGCCGGAGGTGAAGACAATTTCATCGACGCTGTCAGCATTGATCAACGAACGAACCGCTTCGCGCGAAGCCTCTAACGCTTCGTCAACCTTCGCCCCGAATTCATACACTCCGCGGTAAGCATTGGCATAATAGCGACGATAAACCTCCGACTCCGCATCAATGACGACATCGGGTTTTTGAGCCGACGCCCCGCTGTCCAGAAAAACCACCGGACGCCCTTTCGACAGCGTCTGGCGAAAGATCGGAAACCGCGACCGAACTTCATGGGGATCGAACATGATCACTCGTAGGGTCCGCTGGCGGACCGTTAATGGACAGGGTTTGTAAGTGAGCCATCGAATTAAAACAAACCGACAATGCGTTTCCGGGGAACAACACTTAATGTTCGAACGTGATCGATCAACGGTCCGCACAGCGGAACCTACAATGACGCATGAGCGAATTGGCGAATTCGCTCCACCATACCAAACAGTCCATTTCGTCGTTGCGGACTGATGAACCCAAACAGGCCCAGTTGCTCGAACGTACCGCGGATATCTGTCTCCAGAATCTGCTGAGGCGTCTTCTCGTTGTAAATCGCCAGCAGAGCAGCAATCAGCCCGTTGACGATCATCGCATCACTCTCGGCATGAATGACGACATGAGGCGGCGTCTGGCCACTCAATTCGTTCGTCATCCACACATTACTCTGACACCCCTGAACACGGTTTTGTTCGGTTTTCTCAGCATCCGGGAGCTTTTGTAGCTCCATGCCAAGATCGATCAGGAAGTCGCACTTTTCGTCGGCGTCTTCCAGATGCGCAAGTTCGTCAAGCAGCTGGTCGTAAGTAATCGGCGTATTCACGTTGATATTGTAGGCACATTGCGAAGGAAGACGTAGAGGTGAAGCGACGATTGCTCCCCAATTACAGGATTTCAAGCGTGGGCAGAGTCGATGCCCCCTTGAGGTTTTTCGCGATTTGAATCGCAATCTGCTCGGTCATCCTCAGCAGCGGCTCACGTGCAGGATGATTCTCCGCGAACAGTTCCGCGATGTTCCCTTCATCGGCCAGTTCACGAATCGCAGGTGTCATCTCCAGGGTAGCAAGACTGGTGACGCCCATGTCCTTGGCCTTCTGAGTCGCACCACCCTGACCGAACGCTTCCCCCGCCATGTTCTCGACCATGCCAAGAACGGGACTCTCGAGCTTCTTGAACATGTTGATCGCCTTGATCGCATCCAGCAGCGCAACCTTCTGAGGCGTACACACAACAACCGCACCAGCCAGCCCCAGCATCTGCGACAGCGTCAATGCCACATCGCCAGTCCCCGGTGGCAAATCAATGACGAGATAATCGAGATCACCCCAGTCGGTGTCCTTGAGAAACTGTTGCAACAGCTTGGTCAGCATCGGCCCACGCCAGATCACAGCCTGGTCTTCCGGCACCATGAAGCCGATCGACATCAACGGCATGCCCTGCGCGACGACCGGTTGAATGCGATCAATCGTGCTGCCATCTTTGTTGGTCCGCTGTGCCACCAGCGGCTGCCCTTGCGCACCGACCATGTGCGGAATACTCGGCCCATAGATGTCAGCATCCATCAGGCCGACTTTGGCTCCGAAGTGTTTGAGCCCGTACGCCAGACAAGCGGCCACCGTACTTTTCCCCACTCCCCCTTTGCCAGAACCAACCGCAATCACGTTCTTGACACTCAAGCCAATCGCACCGCCGGATTGTTTCCCTTTGACGACCCAGTCAAATTCAACCTTCACATCCGTCAGATTGGGAGCCAGCGTCTTCGCCTGCTGAACAATTTTGTTCTCCAGCCCTGAACGATCCGGATAGGCCGGCGTCGGCAGGGTGATCTGGATGGTCAGCTTGTCGCCGTCCAGTTGCAGGCCTTTGAACATGCGAGCAGCCTTGAGCGACTGATCGAGTTGAGGATCTTTGATTTGTTCAAGGGAGTTACGAAGGAGTTCCGGATTCATGGTGCAAACGATTTCAAAACTACGGGGAGAGGGGGGAGGCGTCTTGAGCCCGGAAAAACCCGAGGGACACCATCAGGAACAAGAGCGTCAGACTGAACTCTCTTAAAGCCTGAAAAACGTCATCAGGAGGCAGGCGAACAGCCTGGAATACAACCGAGCCTGGCTGTCAAAGTTTAACGATCAGGTGAGAGTGGCGAACTGGCGAACGGACTCGGATCGTGACTGCTTTGAGTCGTCCCAGAAAAATCGGGGATCAACCGCCAAATGCGAGCCGAAAACTCATTGTAGACACGAGGTCACAACCACTCAAGGATGACGAGTGGTTGAAGCAACGCGAGCCACAAGTTCGCGACGCTTGAAAGAGTGTTCGTTCGGAGAACGGGCCAGCTACGCAAGGGAATATGCTTTGGTTTTTCGTGGCCACACGATTTCTGAAACTGGTACCCCCCGGATCGCGCTCGACACGCGAGTCCCTCACAACCCTTACAACGTGAATTTTCGGCCTGCCACAGTCTCTTCTGCCCCCTTTGGACAGAAAAAAAGCTTGCCAAGTCTGAAAAAGCGTCGAAGTAAAGCACTGTGATCGAGTTCGTCGTGTGACAGAGTTGTGATTCCGTCATACCCCACGATGCCAGGTGGCATCGGAAGGATTCACGCTCCCCGTTTTACCCCCTCAGTTACGTTCAGGAGAAGGTCAGATGAAACTGTTCCAATTCGCCGCTGCTGCTGTCATGTTCGCTTCTGTCAGCGCAGCCCAAGCCGGTCTGTTCCGTCACCACGGTTCAGACTGCTGTGCTCCAGAGCCAAGCTGTTGTGCTCCAGTTGATGCTTCTTGTGCTGCTCCAGCTGATCCAAGCTGCTGTGCACCAGTCGAACCAACTTGCTGTGCTCCAGTTGCTCCAACCTGCTGTGCACCAGTCGACACTTGCTGCTCTTCAGGCTGCGGTCACAAATCTTGGTTCAAGAAAATGAAGGGCTGCAAACTGTTCAAGAGCCGTGGTTGCGGTCACAAGTCTTCTTGCTGTGCACCAGAACCAACCTGCTGTGCACCAGTCGAAGCTTCTTGTGCTGCTCCAGCCGAAGCTTGCGGCCCAACTTGTGCTGCTCCAGCTTGCTGCAAGTAATTCCAGCTGCGGTCTAAAACCGCAAATGGTCTGACAACACTGATCTTGATCGACATCGTTGATTCACCTCAGAGTGTCAGTAGTAAATAGAAAAAGGGTTGAGAGGTTCGCCTCTCAACCCTTTTTTTCGTGTTCATGTCTGCTGGTCTGATCAACAAAGAACAATTACTGCTTGTCGTCAAAGTTCATCAGCTCTTCGCGTCGCTCCCAGACAACATCCAGGGCATTGACGACGTCTTTCGCATCTGCGTCGAAGTGGACTTCCAGCGTCTTGCCTTTGCGGTCGACTTTGACATCCCGCATTACCTTCTTCAACTCTCTGCTTTCCCCCGCCCACAGCTTCCCGGCTGCGACCATTCCCTCGACGACCTCTTCCATTTTTCGAGAAACAGCAGGAGAGTCCGCCTCAAGAATCATGTGTTCGAAAAATTCTCCGTTCTCCTGACCTGCGACGTAGGAGATCTGCTTATGTTGCTTGAGAATTTCAAACAGGCCACCCGGACGTTCAATGGTGTTCAGATCGACGGCGGATCCGTAAATCGTTGCACCTTTCTTATAACCGGCCAGCAGGTCTGACCGTTTACGAAGCGTATCACTTTCCTCTCCATCCAGGAGTGAGATGGCAGACTTGGCAAGCTCTTCCGATGATGCTGCGATCAAATGCGTTTCATCCTTCAGGACGAAAACCTTTTCGTGATTCATCTCTTTGGCATGTTGATGAGCGGACTTCGCGTTTCTGTGGGCTGCTTCATCCTGCTGCTTGGCAATGTCCTGACCTTCAACGGGCTTTAAAGCAACTTGTTCCTGACGACCAGAGTTCTTGTCCTCCATCGTGTAGATGGTGTAGTCGTGAAACTTCGACTGAGTGGCGCCTTTCTCTGTCAGGCGAGACTCCAGTTTTGTTCGATCGTATTTCGAATTCAACACCATGACCCCGGTATGGGGCTCGAAGCTGGTGCCATAAAACGTTGCACTGCGGAGATCTTCGTTAATATCAATGCCGTAGCGTTCCGAGGCTTTGGCTTTGATCTTTTCGATCAGATCGGGCTTTTTCTCCTTCATGACTTCGATCATCGCTCCGTCGCTCATGGCGTCCAGATCGAAGTGAACAACCCACTTGGCATCAGCGGGGATCTGTCTCTCTTCCAGTCCGCCTGCCCTTAAAGTTTGTGTCAGCAAACTACATGTTCCAACCGCCAATACTGCCGTCAGGCCTGTGAGACGATTCATGGATGTCCTCCTTTTTTCACAGAAAATCTACTCCATCGATGATCAACGCGGCGACATCGCCGCTTGAGACGTAGAGTCGAGTTTTCTGCAGAAACCAGACCAAGTGGTGTCACAACTCGACACAACGGTCAAAAAGCAAAAAGTCGGCCCGTAATGCGGCAATCATGGCTGTTCAATCAGCGAACAGCACGTCGCTGAGCAAGCGAGGTGATTGAACGTCGCGAATCACGACAGTTCGTCGTGCAGCGTCTTCTCAAAGGATATGGCAAAAAACCGTCGTCAAAAACGATGATCTCAAACAGGAGTCGGAACAGTTTCCTGGCCGATGAATCCACACGCTTTGTGAGCTCCGTCGCAGAACGGTCGTCGCGTCGATTCTGTACAACGACAAAGTGCCACACTGGTTTTGCCCGCCAGGTCGTACTTGTTGCCTTTCGTGTCCAACAACGTAATCGGGCCTGTGATCAGAATGGGACCATTTTCTCGCAGTGTCACCGTGACGTCAGACATGGGCAGTCTTTCGATTCAAAGGTTCGGTAGCAAATTTCGGCAGGTCAAGTTCAAACAGGTTGAACTGGAGAAAGTGTAGGCACTGATCGCGATTCATGTAAAGCGCCTGCAAACTCTTCGACTCTCCCCCTTCACATTATCTTCGGCTGTCCGACGAGACATGTTTGAACGAGAGAAGACGGTGTCTTAAGGTGACTCGACATCGCGTTAACTGAGCTCAAACGTCTTGAGCAACGCCATCTGAGCCTTCTCAGCATCCTTCTTCGCAATGACCACGCTCATGCGAATCTCACTAGTCGCGACCATCTGAATGTTGACCCCGACTTCCGCCAGAGCACGGAACATCTTCTCGCCGACACCCGTGTGACTGCGTAATCCAATCCCCTTGACGGAGATCTTGACGATGTCGTCATCGGTCCAGATTTCCAGTTGCGGCCAGGTATGCTTTAGCTTCTCAACGGCCTGGACGCAGCGTTCTGCATCGGAGGTCAGAACGGTCAACGTAATACTCGTTTTGTTTTCCTGACTGACATTCTGAACAATCAGGTCGACCATGATCCCGGCCTTGGCGATCTCCGAGAAAATCTTCGCTGCGATGCCCGGCGAATCCGGAATGTTGTGCAAGCTGACGCGAGCCTGTCCTTTATCGACATGAACATCACTGACAACAATGTCTTCCATCCCGGCCAGCTTCTTGACGACTTCCCGCTCGCGCTCTGCCTGTGAAAGATCATCCAGGTGGGAGGGCCCCTTGGCTTTATCGCGTCGAATATGATTCGACAGCTGATGCAGCTTGAACCCTTCGTGGACAGCGCGAACCGCATCTGCATTCTGATCGCGATCGACCAGCACAGAGATCTTGATATCGCCTGTCGAAATCATCTTGATGTTGATGCCGCGTTCCGCGAGCTGCCCGAACATCTCCGCTGCAACGCCTGCATGAGACTGCATCCCCGTGCCGACCGCTGAGACTTTCGAAACATTGGTGCCGTGAGTGACTTTACCCGCACCGATCTTCTCAATCGCTTCATCAGCCGCTGTTAGCGTATCAGCCAGCTCATCTTGTGGCACAGTAAAGGAAATTTCCGCGCGACCATCCTGTCCGACATCCTGCACAACCAGATCCAGCGGAATACGCCGAGCCGCCATCGCCGCGAAGATCGTACTCATCACGCCCGGGACATCGGGCACACTGCTGAGCGTCACGCGAACTTCCGTTTTAACGAGCGCCACGCTGACGACCGGGATATCGTAGGGCGTCTCATCGCTGATCAGCGTCCCCGGCTCATCGTGAGTCGCACTGCGAACACACAGCGGCACGCGAAATTTCTTGGCGAACTCGATGGAGCGCGAGTGCATCTTCCCGCCCCCCATGCTCGTCAGTTCGAGCATTTCATCATAGGCGATCGCTTCGAGCTTTTGTGCCTGCGGAACCAGACGAGGGTCGGTCGTATAAATGCCATCAACGTCGGTGTAGATCTCACACATCTGGGCACCGAGAGCAGCCGCAAGAGCGGTCGCCGTCGTATCAGAACCGCCTCGTCCGAGCGTCGTGATATCGCCATGCTCGTCGTAGCCCTGAAAGCCAGCCGCGACGATGATGTTGCCTTCTGCGAGCAGTTTACGAAGTCGGTCCGTATTGATGCGCGTAATCCGGGCCTTCGAGTGGGAGGCATCCGTCAACATCCCCATCTGCATACCAGTCAGCGAGATCGCTTTCTCACCCAGCGAATGAATCGCCATCGCGGTCAACGCGATCGTTTCCTGCTCGCCCGTCGACAGCAGAACATCCATCTCGCGAGTACTGTTCGTCTCTGCGATTTCATTGGCCAGTTCAATCAGTTCATCCGTTTTCTGACCACGAGCGGACACCACCATGACAACCTGGTTTCCGGCCTTTTTCGCGTCAACGGCTCGACGAGCGGCACGGAGAATCTTGTCAGCAGTGGCAACACTGGTACCACCGAATTTCTGCACGATAATAGACATGGGGCGAGAGCTTAGCGTTGAGTGAGTAGGACTTGGGGCAGCAGGACGCTGTCATTTAAGCATATTCGCCCCCGAAATTCACCTCACGCAGCCATTCAAACGAAAACGGGCACGCCAACAATGAGATGGCGTACCCGTTTCTTGTCTGACCAAGCTTGAGGCCCTAAGCCCTAAGCCCTGTTCTCAAGCCACCTTGCGTTTTGGCATTTGAATGACATTCGGAACAGCAGATTCTTTGCAGGCATCCATGAATGCTTCCACCACTTGCATATCCAGAGCAGAAGCCGTTTCACTCTCCGGGTGCCACTGAACCCCCATACAGAACCAGTTTTCGTCAATCGATTCGTAGGCTTCGATCACGCTGTCTGGAGTCGTCGCACTCACGCGGAAGCACGGAGCAAGGTGTTCCACAGCCATATGGTGATCGCTGTTGACGCGGATTTCACCAGGACCATAGATCTGATCAAGGCGGCTGCCAGGAACGATATCGATGATGTGTCGCAGGTTGGTTTCGACCAGATCGCGGTGGTGAAGCGCTTTGGGCACTTCTTCCAAAACGTGTTGATAGAGAGTCCCGCCGCAGACGACATTCATGGTTTGCATCCCAGAGCCAATGCAGAGGGTCGGAATTTTCAGTTCATAGGCGATTTTGGCCAGGCGTCGATCGAAGTCTTCGCGGGCAACTGGCATCGTGCGTGTCGCTGGGTGCGGGTCGAGCCCCATACGGACCGGGTCGAGGTCAAGTTTGCAGCCGATCATCAACAATCCGTCTGCTGTTCGGAGAACCTGACGGAGATCGTCATCGCTGGGGAGTTGTGGCAGAACGACGGGAATACCGCCGCAGTTGAGAACCGATTCGTAATACCCCGCATTGATCCAGTTGAGAGCTCCTCCGTCTTTGCGTTCTGGACGAAAGTCAGAATTCATCATGACGACTGGTTTCATAGCATACCCTTCCCTGGTAATACTTGACGTGTCGCGGTAAGACCCGAGCGTGTCTTAGTTTAAAACGCGACGATTAGAAGACGGGACAAGCGAATGGTTTCCGAAATCAAAGTGTTCGAGAGCAATCAGGAGAAGCAGGCTGAGCAATTAGACGAGCAGCGTCAACAAGAAGTTGGTCATTGAAAATAACGGCTTTGAACATCACGTTAAAAGCCATATGACCAGAGACTTGCCAATCCATCTGTCGCAGAATCCTTTCTGCCGGTTCCTCGAAAATGAGCGAACATTGGATGTTGGAATGACGTGATCCATTCACGTCAAGAGGAACTATAACCAGCGAAAAACCACGGTCAAGCGAATCTGTGATTTTGTGGAAACTAGATTAAAGTCGGCCTTTAGCTACCATATATGGTGTCTATACGGCGTTTGAGCTCTAAAATTGGGGTTGACGGGTGACCAAGCTGGAAATTTTGACACAAAATCTTCAAGAAACAGACGACCTCGCCCGACGAGTAGCAACCTCGTCGTTTCCAGGGCTCGTTATCTGCCTCACGGGCAACCTGGGTGCAGGAAAAACCCGCTTCTCAAAAGCCTACTGCACCGCCCTCGGCGTCTCTAAAGAAGAGGTCAACAGCCCGACGTTCGTCTTAATCCAAGAATACCTCGGACGCTGGCCTGAAAAGCATGGCAGCCGCCCACTGACGATTTACCACTTCGATACCTACCGCCTGAAAGACCTCGACGAATTCTGCGAACTCGGTGCCGAAGAAATGCTGTCCGGGAACGGGATCTGCCTGCTGGAATGGGGCGAACGCGTCGCAGAAATGCTCCCCGCCGACACGCTCTACATCACCATTGAAGCCACCAGCGAAACATCACGACGATTTACGTTCCGCGGCGATGGCGAACAGATCAGCAATCTCATCGAACAGTTATCAATCGCTCAGTAGCAATAAGCACTCAGGGTGGTCCAGCCGTTCATGGCTGGATCGCGCAGCGACAAGAAACCAGCGCCATGCGGCATGAATTGTAAAGCATAAGTTGAGTCTATATGGGCGCGGATGGTGACGCATCTTGTGAGCTTCGCTCACCCAGCCATGAACGGCTGGGCCACCCCAGAAGTTGTCAGCCACCCAATAAGGTTCAATGCCCTTTTTTCGGCAACGCAACAGCATACAGCATCGTTACAGAACCAATCGACATCAGGCTGAAAGCAGCCCAGTCTGGCGGGTTGATGACCCGCTTATTGTCTTCGTTGAGAGTCGTGAACAGGCCACGAAAATTCGGGCGATTGAGGTCTTCCTGCGTCTCCTGAACATTCAGGACGATTTCATCCACAGCCAGAAACGTCATGCCCCAGAGAGCAACAAAAACACCGGCGGAGAAGAAGCTACTGCGCAGCATACCGACTCTGTCCTTTTGGTCCAAAATTCGGCACAGGAAAGCAGCGTCACGCGTTCGCGAACAGTTGGCGATCATTCGTGCGCTCGTCCTGAGCGTTGAGCAGACGTTGGTGTCTGCGTCGTTCCCTAGTCATTTCGGCGATGCTGTTTGAGAAGTTGATCTCAGAAAAGTCGAAGGCCAGAATTTCCACGAGCACCATGTCACGCAATTGAATCGCGACACCTGGTCATTTCACGTTGACAAGCAAGGTCGTAAGCGTTGGCAAAACGAGGTAATTTGTGACGCTTGGAACGCAGCAATCTTTCAAGCACCTGAGGGTGTCAGTGCAAAACTCACTTGCAAATCAAATCGAACAGGCAAAGCAGTATGAACTAACCACGGATGAACACGGATTTGCACGGATAAATCAAGTCGTGAGGCTTTGAGTCAGAACTATCTCTCATCTGTGTTCATCCGTGTTTATCCGTGGTTTGGTTTTCTCTCATAGATCGCAACAAGAAACTTTAATACGGTGACTGGAACGGGTGTGCCCGTCCTGTTAAGTTGACCCTCTTGACATTTTTCCCCTGAATTTGCTGTGCAGACTCGAAGACGAGTACGCCAGTCACCTGATTCGAAAGAGCTCCATGAACGCCACGATCGTGCTCCTCCCGGGCGATGGAATTGGACCGGAAGTTGTTGCCCAGGCTGAACTTGTTCTCAAACGCATCGCGGAAAAATTTGGCCACTCCTTCTCCTTCACCTCTCACGATATCGGCGGCATCGCCATCGACAAAACCGGCAATCCCCTGCCGGACGAAACCCTCGCCGCCTGCCGTGCAGCCGATGCGATTCTTCTGGGTGCCGTCGGCGGTCCGAAGTGGGATGACCCTAACGCATCCACTCGCCCGGAAGTCGGTCTGCTCAAGATCCGCAAAGAACTGGGACTGTTCGCGAACCTGCGTCCGATCAAAGCCAACGCCGCTCTCGTTGACGCGTCTCCACTCAAGCGTCAGATCGTCGAAAACGTCGACATCCTCTTCATCCGGGAACTGACCGGCGGCCTCTACTTCGGCAAAGCCACCAAACTGACCAACGACGATGGCAGCGAAACCGCGATCAACGAGATGATTTATTCGACCCACGAAGTCGAACGTGTCGTCCGCGTCGCCGCCGATGCCGCGATGAAACGCAACAAGCGACTCGTCTCCGTCGATAAAGCCAACGTCCTGGAAGTTTCTCGTCTGTGGCGCAAAACCGCGACTCGCGTGATCGAGAAAGAATATCCCGAAATCAAGCTGGAACACATCCTCGTCGATGCGATGGCCATGCACCTGATTTCTCGCCCTGGCACATTCGACGTCGTTGTCACCGAAAACCTCTTCGGCGACATCCTCACCGACGAAGGCTCAATGCTGCCAGGTTCCATGGGTCTGCTCCCCTCAGCGGCCCTGTCTTCCAGCGGCCCAGGCCTCTACGAACCAATTCACGGTTCCGCTCCCGATATCGCGGGCAAAGGGATCGCCAACCCACTGGCGACCATTCTGGCATCTGCCATGCTTCTGCGTCACTCGCTCAGCCTGGAAACGGAAGCAGCCGCGATTGAAGCCGCTGTCGATGGCGTTCTCGCCAACGGACACCGCACGAAAGACATCGCCGCAGGCGGTCCAAGTGTCTCGACAACCGAAATGGGCCAATTCGTCCTCGACGCGCTGGCCTGACCCTCGTAGGCCAGCGGGGGTTGTTAACCCAATCCCGTTCGGCACAGAATCTGTCTGACTTCTCCGTCCTGAAGGGACGATTTCTACCAGCCCAGGATGAAATCCTGGGTTGCCAAAACACAATCACCCTCTCCACCGACCCTATAGGGGTCGTTCACCGCGAGAATCCACCAAGCCCCAATCTTTAACGAGCGGAACGATGGTGAATCCGCCCCTACAGGGCGGGGATACCCTCTCGAACCGAATCCCAGGGTTTTACCCTGGGCTGGTAGAAATCGTCCCTTCAGGACGAAGAGGGGGCTTTGGGCGTATTCAATGCGTTAGGAAATAGTATGCGGTTAAGACAGGGGGTTCACACCCCCCGCTCGCCTTTCAAGCAGTTCAATCCGAGACGTCAAGAGGTGAGTTGTCGCTGACAGGAAACTTTCCCTGTTGGGAAATCTTCCCCTGTTTTCGCGATATCCCTCTGCAGAAGTTCTCATACAATAGTGTGAACTGATCGGTGTCATCCTGTGTCGGACGAGGTGGACCGATTGCTTGCATACCGCAAGGGTCATTTTTGAATCTGGAAAGAAGATCTCTTTGTCACAACCCAAACGCGAACAGCTCAAAGTTTCGGAGAAGCGTGGATTTCTTGTCGCCGTCGTACCGCCCCGTCATCCGATTTCAGCAGCCCGTTGTCTGGAAGAGCTGGAAGGTCTCGCGAAGACCGCAGGCGTGACCATTGTCGGGCGACTTTCCCAGACCCGCGACACGCCAGACACCGCGACCTATCTGGGACAAGGCAAAGTCACCGAACTCAAATCACTGATTAACGAGACAAAAGCGGATATCGTCATTTTTGACAACGCGCTTTCTCCCTCTCAAGGCAAGAACCTCGAGAAAGAACTCAACTCGGTCGTTGTTGATCGCAGTGAAGTCATTCTTGACATCTTCGCCACCCATGCCCGCAGTCAGGAGTCGATGCTGCAGGTCGAACTGGCACAACTGCTCTATATGCGTCCTCGTTTGAAACGCATGTGGACCCACCTGGAGCGGATCGACGGGGGAATTGGCAGCAGTCGTGGTCCAGGGGAAAAGCAGCTCGAAACAGACCGACGACTCGTCGACAAACGCATCACCGAGTTGAAAAAACGCCTGGAAGAGGTCGAAAAACGTCGTGAACGAGAAGTCGCCTCGCGTCGTGAACAACCTCGCGTCTCGCTCGTCGGCTACACCAAC
>SXPC01000085.1 GCA_005778225.1 Planctomyces sp.
AATCAGAGAAGCTATTTCTTTGCTTGCAGGTGGGTGGTCAGGTAGCGGAAGAGGTCGGGTTCGGGGATGTCGGTGGCGCCTTTGTAGTTGAAGATATAGGGGACTTTTTTCTCTTTGAGTTTTACGACGAGGCCGCCGCCGAAGTTGGCGGAGTGGGGTGGGTCGGCTGCTGGTTGGCCCATGGCGAGTGGGGTGTCGTAAAAGAGATAGACGGGTGGATCGTCGCTGGTGACGAGTTCGTAGGGGGAGTATTTGCGGATGTCGTCCATCAGTTGTTCGCGCTGGTCGATGAAGGACTGGTAGCTGGGGAGTAGGAAGGCGTGGTGGCCGTAGTCGTTATTGGGGATCCAGTCACGCATCTGTGTCGGATCGAGGGAGGTTTGTGGGACGAAAGTCATGGCGCAAACGAGACGAGTTGATTCACGAGCGATGGGATCATCGCTTTTCGGGTCGGCCATGTCGTCGTGGAACGCGAGCCAGAGGGTGTTGTAGCCACCGGCGGAACCGCCGCAGCCGGCGATGCGGGTTTTGTCGATGTTCCATTCGGTGGACTTACTGCGGACGAACTGGAGAGCGCGGGCGCAGTCTTCCAGGCAGGCTTTGACAGGCGGTTTGACGCCCTGCTCTTGAGCCTGGGGAATCAAACGGTAATTGATGGAGACGACGGACATGCCGTCTTTGAGGAAGCGGTCGAGGAAGTCAGGGTTGGCTTTGTCGCCGTTCATCCAGCCGCCGCCGTGGATGAAGAAGAGGAGAGGGGTTGGTTTGTCCGAGGTGGCGAGGTAAACGTCGAGGATCTGGCTGGGGTGTTGGCCGTAGGCGACGTTGGGGTGAGTGGGTTTGATGGGGGTCTGTGCGGCGAGCCATGGGGTGTGAAGGGTGAGGATCAATGCGGCGAGCAAGACTGGTTTCATGCGGGAGCGTCTTTCTGTGTGTGGGGGGGGTTGCTCATGCGGATAGGGAGTGTGGGGGTCGGTGATTGCCTATCGCGATAAAATCACTTGCTAACGAGCATAAATATAATTCGCAGAGGTCCCTCATCCGTCAGCGAAGCGCTGCCACCTTCTCCCCGGGGGAGAAGGGACGGACTCTCGATAGAAAGGAATTTTAACGTATTCTTGAAAGGATCTTGTTATCTTCGCGACATTCTCTATGGCTCGCTTAGGAAAAACTTCAAAGATTGGAGATGGCCATGTCTGCCATGCTTGTTTCCCATGTTGTGATCAGTCTGGTTGGTATTGTGGCTGGGTTTGTGGTTGCTTACGGGTTTTTGGCGAATCGGAACCTGCCTCGCTGGACGGCAGTTTTTCTGTCGACCACCATCGCGACGAGTGTCAGCGGGTTTCTTCTCCCGGCTGAGAAGATTCTGCCTTCGCATGTGTTGGGCGTGTTGTCGTTGATTACTCTTTCGATCGCGACGTATGCGGAGTATGCCAAAGCTCATACGGGCGGATGGCGTTCGGCCTACATTGTGACGGCTTTGATTTCGCAGTACTTCAACGTGTTTGTCCTGGTCGTCCAATCGTTCCAGAAGATTCCGGTTTTGAAAGCGATTGCTCCGACGCAGACTGAGCCTGCGTTTGCAGTCGCACAGCTGGCGGTGCTGGTGGGGTTTATTGCGATTGGATATATGTCGCTGAAGCGTTACAGCGTAAAGGCGATGGTAGTGTCATAAGCGAGTTTGCGATCAAGCGTCGTTCTGATGGAAAAGCGAAAGCGGCGAGGATCGGAAAATCCTCGCCGCTTTTTTTGTTGGTTGTGAGAGCGTGTGCGGAGATCGACTATGCGACCTTGAGAGTTCGGACTTGCTCTTCTTTACGCCCGCCGAGGACTTCACGGACGGTGTAGTTGGTGCGGTTGCCGCCGATGTAATAGATGCGGGCACAGACTTCGCCGATGATTCCCAGGCTGAGGAACTGCAGGCAGACCATGGAGGAGAAGACGGTCTGAAGCAGCAGCGGGTTGCCGGTCATGTCGACGCCGCCGAAGGCTTTCATGCCGACGGTGACCATGCCAGAGAGCATCGCGATGACGGCGCACCACATCCCGATTTTGCCGAAGAACTTCATCGGGCTGTTGAAGTAACGGAGCAGGAAGTTGACGGTGATCAGATCGAGCACGACGCGGGTCGTGCGGCCGATGCCGTACTTGGTTGTGCCGAAGCGTCGCGGGTGGTGTTTGGTGACGACTTCCACGCAACGGGCTCCACGCTGGTGGGCGAGGATCGGGATGAAGCGGTGCATTTCGCCGTAGAGTTCGAGTTCCTGGGCGATTTCGGTGCGGATGGCCTTTAGCGTGCAACCGAGGTCATGAATCGGGAAGCCGGTCGATTTGGAGATCAGCCAGTTGGCGATCTTGGACGGCAGTTTGCGGTTGATGAATGTGTCTTGTCGATTTTTCCGCCAGCCGTGGACGAGGTCGTAGCCTTCCTCGATTTTGGCAAGCATCATCGGGATGTCGTCCGGGTCGTTTTGAAGGTCGCCATCCATGGTGATGACGACTTCGCCTTCAGCGTGCTGAATGCCAGCGTGCATGGCGGCGGTCTGGCCGTAGTTCCGACGGAACAGGACGACTTTGACGTGGTGATCTTTGGCGGCGAGTTCGCGCAGGCGATTGACACTGCCGTCTTTGGAACCATCGTCGACGAAGATCAACTCGTAATTTCCGGGATGTTTTTTCATCACGGTATCGAGCTGTTCGTGGAGGAGTGGGAGGTTGTCAAACTCGTTATAAATCGGGACGACGACCGAAACGTCCATGAAACAGGCATCCTTTTCCTGTGGAGTCTGCAGGGACAGTCATCCTGAACTGACGGGGAATTCCCCTGACCTGCAGCGCGATCTTCTTTTGCGAGCGGTGTTTATCGCATTTGGAGAAGTGCGGCAAGAGGAGTTTTCTATTGGGTGGCCCAGTCGTTCATGGCTGGGTGAGCGCGACTCATAAGAAGTCAGCGCCATCCGGATACAACTGGAAATGACAAGGTGACTTTCGCTCGAAAGCGTATGGTGACGCGTCTTGTCGGCCTTGCCGACCCAGCCATGAACGGCTGGGCTACCCATTTTCACTCGAGTACTATTCCTTAAATTCCGGGTGACGCTTGAGCATGAGGTGCATGATCAGAGTGGCAAAACCCCAGCCAAGGGCGGCGCCGAAGCAGACGTCGCTGAGGTAGTGGGCGCGGGTTTGGACACGACCGTAGGCGACGAGGATCGCCATGAAGAAGAAGAGGTAGCGGCCGCGCGGGTAGAAATGGCTCAAGACGCATGCGAGTGCGAACGCAGAGGTTGAGTGGCCGGAAGGGAAGCTTTCGTAGCTGGCTTTCGGGCGAGCCGTTCCTTCTCCAAGCCACCAGCGGAAGGTCTCGTAATATCCTTTGATTTCTGCATCCGCGAGGAGATCACGCGGACGGACTCGCCCGGTAAACACCTTGAGAATGTTGGAAGTAATGCCCGCTCCGAAAACAGCCAGGTACGCCCACAGCATAAGACGTCGGCGACTGACGTCCAGCAAAACCATCACCAGGAGAATGAAGAAGGCACCGATGCCGTGGCCGAAGGGCTCGGTGTTTTCGACGAAGTCGCGCCAGAAGCTGGGGATCTTTGCATCGCGAAAAAAGTTGGTCACGGGCAGGTCAATCGAGAGCGCCGCTGTTCCCAGCAGGCACATCACGATGACGAACACCACATCACGATAGCCAGTCAACCATTTCATAGTCGGGTTATAGCGAACAACCGGCGTCTACGAAAAGAGATCTCGCTGCTTCTTTGCGGACTCCGAGCGATCGTCGTTTTCCCACCTCTCGATGAGTTGTTTGGCCCGTGATCGAATCCCGGACATCAACTCCTGATCTTGGCGCATTTTCTCCAGGTTCTTGATGGCGAAGGCAAGTCGCTGGTTGTTTTTGAGCTTGTCGTAATGACGGTCGAAGAAGTCCCAGTAGAACGTCGAGAACGGGCAGGCATCGTCGCCGACTTTCTTCTTGTAATCGTAGCGACAACCTTTGCAGTAGTTGCTCATCTTGTTGATGTAATTGCCGGTCGAGCAATAGGGCTTGGTGCCGACGATCCCGCCATCGCCGAACTGGCTCATTCCCAAGGCATTGGGTAAAGACACCCAGTCGACCGCGTCGACGTACATCGCCATGTGCCACTCGTGAAACTGGTAGGGATCGGCTCCCATTGTCTGGGCGAGGTTGCCCATGACCATTAGGCGCTGGATGTGATGCGTGTAACCATAGTCGAGAATGCTGTTCATGACGTGATGAACGCAGTTCATGTCGGTCTTGCCATCCCAGTAGAAGGAAGGGAGCTTGCGGGTCTGACTGAGAGCATTGAGATCCTGATACTGCGGCATCTTGAGCCAGTAAATCCCGCGGATGAATTCGCGCCAGCCAAGGATTTGACGGACGAAGCCTTCGACGCTGGCGAGACTTGCTTTGCCATCTTCGTAGCCTTTGATGGCAGCCTCGATGCATTCCCGCGGGCTGATCAGCTTGAGGTTGAGTGGCAGCGATAGGCGGGAGTGATAAAGGAAGTGCTCATCGGTCCACATCGCATCTTCAAACGGGCCGAAGCTTTCAAGGAGGTGGTTGATGAAGTGACGCAGCAGCTTTTTGGCATCGTTGCGAGTGACGGGGTGGTCGAAGTGCTCGAGGCGTCCGGGGTGTTTTGCGAAGCGTTTCTCGACGAGGTCGAAAACGTCACGCGAGATCTGGTCTGGCTCGAAGCAGGGACGTTTCGAAATCTTGGGAGGGCCAGATTTGCCAAAGGACTCACGATTGTCATGGTCGTAATTCCATTGATCGCCTTCGGGCTTTCCCTGCTTATCGACGAGGACGCGATGGGTCTTACGCATGTGACGATAAAAGTTCTCCAGCAGCAGGCCGGAACGATTTTTGGCGTACTCAGAGAATTCTTCGGGGGTGCAGTAGAAGTGTCGGTCGGCGCGGATTTCGAGTTCGATATCGAGGTCTTTGGCGGTCTTTTCGAGGTTTGTTTTGACTCGGTCATCACCCGGGTAGGCGACGATGAGTTTCTGCGGATGGAGGTGCCGGATACTTTTTGTGAGGACTTCGGCGTGGCTTTTCCCTTTGTCGTGACTGGGAGCGGTGGTGAGTTCGTGGTACTCGACACGAAAGCCCTGTTCCGTCAGGTCGTCGCGGAAATGACGCATGGCTGACAGGAAGACTGCGATTCGTAACTTGTGACACCAGACGTGGGTGTTCTCTTCTTCGACCTCGGCCATCCAGACGGCGTCCTGCTCCGGGGCAAAGTCGTCGAAAACAGTAGACTGGTGATCCAGTTGGTCTCCCAGAACCAGAATCAGGTTACGGATGGTCCGGGACATTGTCGATCGCTTTCTAGTCGTGGTTCCTCGATTTGTCGAATCACGAGGAAGATTCATGCTCACGGGGTATTTTAGTCGTGTGGCAACTACTCATGTCGATGCCGAACCGCCGACCTGTTCGATCTGTCTGACTCGCGTTATTCTTACTCGCAGTATCCTCTTTCCTTTTCTTTACGTGGTCATCGGTTTGCCATGTTGAATGCATTTCTTCTGCTGACGTTTGCTCAGATTGTCGCGACGATCAGCCCGGGACCGTCGTTTGTTTGTGTCTCACGCAATGCCCTGCGTTCCAGGATCCAGGGTCTGGCAACGGCGACGGGGGTCGCGACCGGAACGCTAGTCTACGCCACTGCTGCGTTATGCGGCCTGGGCCTGTTGTTCAAGGCCTTTCCCTGGCTGTTCGACTTGATTACCTGGGGTGGCGGATTGTTCCTGCTGTACTTCGCGGTGATGCTCTGGAAACATGCGAGCGATCAGATCGATTTCAATCCTGCGACTCCAGAGGTCGATCCTCCGTCACCTGCTCGCGGGAAGACGTTGTGGTCGGCGTTTTTGTCCGGGTTCTTCGTTCAGATGTCGAATCCGAAAGCGGTCATCTTCTTTGGCTCGATCTTTGTTGCCATCCTGCCAGCTGATGCGACAGGACTCTATAAAGTGGCTGCGGTCAGCTTGAGTGTGTCGATCGAGTACGTCTGGTTCCTGCTGGTGGCAGTCTTCTTTTCGCATGCCCGATTGCGGGCGATGTACGGGCATGCCAAGTTTTATATTGACCGGGTGACCTCAGGAACGCTGGGGGCCCTCGGGGTGAAGTTAATTGCGAGTCGATTGTAAAACGCAGCCGTATTTGCCTTCTTCGGTACTATCGTGATGACTCTTGATGATCGACGGCGCCAGTACGTTTGAGCACTTTGCATGGAGAGAGTAGCGAGGTAGGCTTTTCGATCAGGTGGATTGTTATTTGATTTACTACACCTCGTGAGAGATTGAGATCATGCGAATTGCTGCCGTTGTTTTGTCGTTGGTTGTTGCTGTTGGAACTTCGTCGCTGTCTGCTCAACAAGGCGACAACGAGACGACCGGTTTACGGGTTCTCAGTTACAACATCAAGCGGGGACTCGGCAATGACGACAAAACGGATCTGGCTCGCACGGCGGCAGTTATCAAGAAGCTGAATCCTGATCTCGTGGGCTTACAGGAAGTCGACGAGAATGCCCGGCGGAGTGGCGGTGTTGATCAGGCGGCGGAGCTTGGCAAGCAGTTGGGGATGCATCACTCGTTTGCACCCTTCATGGATTACGACGGCGGGCGTTATGGGCTGGCTGTGTTGTCGAAGTATCCGATCGAAAAGTCGACGATCGTCAAACTGCCGACGGGGAATGAGCCGCGGGTGGCGCTGGTCGTTGATGTGAAGCTGCCGGGTGGGGAGATTGTTAGTTTTGTCTGTCTGCACTTTGACTGGGTACGCGATGACAAGTTTCGAGTCGCTCAGGCGAATGAGTTGAAGACACACCTCGAAGGATTGAAGACGCCCTGTCTTGTTGTGGGGGATTTCAATGACGGGCCAGATTCGAAGACACTGGAACTGATGCGTCACGGGATGCTGGAAGCGAAGAAGCCGGCGGATGATCGATTTACCTTTTCATCCGACAAGCCTCGAATCGAGATTGATTTCATCATGATGTCCCCTCCGTCTCGATTTGACGTTAAGATGGTGGATGTCATAGAGGAGCCGATGGCGTCCGACCATCGCCCGTTGCTGGCGGAGATCGAACTCAAGCCGGCACAATAATCCGCCAACGAATTTGGGGCACAGATCGACGACTATGTTCAATTGGCTTTGGGGTGAGCGAACGCCGCGGGAACTGCCGGAATCCTGGCGGCCTATATTGACTTCGAATGCAACATTCCGGGAACGACTTTCGCCCGCCTTGCAGCAGGAGTTCGACCAGCGACTCATCGAGTTCGTCGAAGCCAAGTATTGGGAAGGTTGTGGGGGGCTGGCCCTGACCGAAGAGCATAAGGTCACGATCGGGGCCCATGCGATTCGTCTGGTGCTCGGCTTTGAGCGTGAGACATTACGCGATGTGAAAACGGTTCTTGTCTATCCAACGCCGTACGAGGCCAAGTCCCAGGAAGTTCTTGGCGGGAACATCGTCGTCGAAGGTGTCTCTCAGCGAGCTGGTGAATCGTGGTATCACGGCCCGGTGATTCTGGCCTGGTCGGATATCCAGGAATGTCTCGAGGAAGAGGACTATTGGAAGCGTCGACATCCTCACAACGTCATCGTGCATGAGTTCGCGCACCAGCTCGATTATCGCAATGGACGCTCAGCCGATGGGATCCCGCCCATTGAATCTCACGAGCAGGCCGAGGAATGGGTCAAGGTCACGGACGCCGCCTATCAACGACTCAGCCGAGCGTGCGAACGCAACCAGTACACGCTCATCGATTGTTACGGCGCAACCAACCGCGCCGAGTTTTTTGCAGTCACGACCGAGGTCTTTTTTGAAGCACCGCAAGAGATGGCCGAACAGTGGCCTGAGCTTTATCGCGTTATGCAGCGGTACTATCGGCAGGATTTTCTGGGGCAGTGAGACACGAGAAGGGTGCCAATCCTCAAGTCTGTGCGCCAATGTCAACGGACTGCAGCTCAGCATGTCAGGCACTGGCCGTCTAAGTAGCGATCGCTCGCCTCGTTCTGCTTTGAGAGAACGTCTGGTGTTACGTCTTCGTATTTGTCGGCCAACCACTATTTAAGCAGTTAACCTCCTCAACAATTATTTTCTTGCGATCTCGATCCGTTAGAGCTACACTTCTGCGCAAACGAACAGGGGTGTATCATGACTTATGACGAAATCAGAGTTGGAAGTCAGGTCCAGTTGCTTTCTGGCGGACCTGTGATGACTGTCCGATTCACGATTGATGAAAGTGACGTCAGTGATGACATTCAATATGAGCCGGAAGACACTGGTGTGCATTGCCAGTGGTTTGATGAGAAAAGGCTTCACGAGGGCATTTTCCCTCCGATGTCAC
>SXPC01000086.1 GCA_005778225.1 Planctomyces sp.
CCGTTTTACTACCGGATAATGGGCCTACTACCGCGACAAAATGCGACGATTTGCAACGAAATGCGACAGTTTGCAACAGATTGCGAAAGTGGTAAAATGAGCTAAGTTCTTGTATTTCCTGCCGTTGCAGTTTTTTGGGTATGCGGCCTTCGGAATCGAAGGGTCACGAACGGTCTGGCGACTGATCTTTTTGATTCCGAACTAGCAAAGCTCAATCATGTGGCTCGCGTCGGCCATGTTTAAACGATCGTTGGCGCCGGAGACAACCAGCCCGGTGCAGTGAATGTGCGGCAGCGTGGCTCGCTCATCGAAGCGAAGCATGGCTTGATTTCCACGTGCAACGACCGCGGGAAACGCCTAGGCAGCAAGCCGACTGGAGTGATTGATCTGCCCCGCGCGGTTCAATTGATTTGACCACGGGTGTCGTTTGCTGACGGGTCACCAGAGCTGTGCTGCTTTACGCTCAAATGACCTCACGACCAAGGAGGATTGCGCTCTAGCTCCAGCAGAAAAGCGTGACATTTGAACGTCATATTTCACGGCGCATCAAATATGATGGGCAGAAAAAGAGCCTCGTCAGATATTTGCATCTGACGAGGCTCTTTGGCGAACAATTGAGAAATCGTTACTGACTACTTCACCCGCAAGATTTAGCAGCAGCAGCAAACTGGAGTGCCGTTGAAGCAAACGTAGCAGCTGCAACCGTTCTTGACGCAGCAGGCGACGGCAGCACAGCAGGCTTGAATCATCTCACAGCAGGCTTTGTCGCCGCTGGTGCAGGTGATGCAGCAACCGTCTTCCGTGAACTCACACTTGCAGAAACCACAGGTCAGCTTGCAGTCAAAGACGGTGACGCCGTTGAGCTGGCAGCAGATCGAACATTGGCCAGCGGCCAGTGAGCGACAGAGGTTCTGAAGGGTTGCGCAAGCGACTTCGTCTTCACAAGAACAGGTGATTTTGCAGCCACCCTTGCAGTCTTCAACCTTGATTTCGCAACGCGGGACAACGCACCAGTTTGCGGCTGGGGCGGCCGGTTGTGAGCCAAATGATGGAGAAGAAGCAGAACTGAAAACACTGCGGTCTACCATAACAGACGTGGTCATTAACAGACTCCTTTCGGTCAGGCTACGCTGTAACCAACCAAAGCGTTGATGATGGCCTCCGAGGTCGTCGGTCGGCGTCTCACCGGAAAAGAAAGCCTCCTGAGTTCAGGTCGGCCAGGAAGCAAAGTTGTTTGTAGGATTGGATAAGCTGTATCGAACGTGCGGATCGTATTGCTTTGATTGCTCCTTGACAAGATCAGTTGTGAGAACACGGTCGGATTGTCAACTCGGGCTTTGGTACGGACTTTGCGAAGTCGATGGAAATACTATGAAGAACTTCATGACCACTTCCTGTTGTTGTTGCCCATACAGCGAGCGATCGCGCGTGTGAGACTCAACATGGAGAGTAAGTTCTTCTGTAGTCGAAGACGCCGATGAGTGGCGTCTTTTTTTACGAATAGAGTGTCCGACAAAGCCAAAAGTGAGACGACAGAGACGCTCACAATGGCGAGGAATGACTAAGATGTTTACGAATAGAATTTCCAACCAATTCTCCAAGAACTCAGGCCAGAAAAAAGCCGTCCGGGCTGCAGCGACCGCTCAGATTCCAGCTGGGTTTTGTTCTGTGCCCGCGTCGTTCGGACCGACGTCTTCGCCGTTGAATGACCTGTATCGTCAGGCGATTGAAGCAGCGGTGGAAGAAGTCAAACGACGTAAGGTGTTTCAGAATCGACTGCGTGCGTATCTGAATTAGGTTGGTAGTGATCGACAGGTAAATTGAGAGGAAGTCAGGTTCGCGGACTTCCCTCATCCGACCTCGAAGACTCGGCCACCTTCTCCCCGAGGGAGAAGGGACAGGAATGAAGAAGATGATGGTGCTGATCGCGTTGTGTTAAAGGTCATGAAAATCCTGGCGATGAGAGTTGGGGCTCTCCGCCGGGGATTCGCTGTTGTAAAATAATCGCTGCCATGCTTAAGGCACGATGTTTGCGGTTTGTGCTGCAGTCCGCTTCGTGCGATCAGACACCCTGACCCGGGAAATTTACGTTATGCCTCGTGGTATTACCTTTCCAGATATTTTGGCTACTGTTGGATCGACGCCTCTGGTCATGCTCAAGCGGATCGTGCCGCGTGGACATGCTCAGGTGATGGTGAAGTGCGAGTTCTTCAATCCACTGTCCAGCGTTAAGGATCGCATCGGGCGTGCGATGGTCGAAGATGCTGAGCAGTCAGGAGCGATCAATCAGGAGACGCATATCATCGAGCCCACCAGCGGCAACACTGGGATCGCGTTGGCTTTTGTCGCGGCTGTCAAAGGATACAAGATCACCCTGACTCTGCCGGACTCGATGAGCCAGGAGCGACGTGCCTTGCTCCTGGGTTTAGGGGCCGACTTCATTCTGACTCCAGCAGCTGATGGGATGGAGGGGGCGATCAGGGCGGCTGAAGAACTCGCCCACGCAACGCCCAATGCCTGGATGCCAAAGCAGTTTGAGAATCCGGCCAATCCTCGCATTCATGAGACAACAACTGGCCCCGAGATCTGGGCGGACACGGCGGGACGGGTTGATATTCTCGTTGCGGGTGTCGGAACGGGCGGGACGATCACCGGGGCATCTCGTTACCTGCGTCGTAAAAATCCAAATCTGAGAGTTGTTGCTGTCGAGCCAGAAGAATCGCCTGTGATCTCTGGGGGGCAGCGCGGCAAGCACGCGATTCAGGGAATTGGCGCGGGATTCATTCCCAGAAACCTCGATACGTCTTTACTCGATGCGATCGAAACCGTCAGCAGTGAAGAGGCGAGTGAGTGGGCGCGTCGACTGGCTTGCGAAGAGGGACTGCTGGGCGGGATCAGCAGCGGAGCCAACGTGGCGGTCGCGGCGAGACTGGCGGCTCGTGCGGAGAATCGCGGTAAGCACATCGTCACATTCGCCTGCAGCTCTGGGGAAAGATATTTGTCGACGCCGCTTTACCAGTTGATTGGCATGCCATCGACTCTGGAACGCTATTCACACATCTGAAATTGGAAGGATACCAATGGACAACGGCAAGACGACGGGAAGTGTTCGCGATACGCAGCTTAGCGACGATGACCTTGAAGCCATTAAGGTCTCGTTAAGCGGTCTGCGCTTCGGCTCGGTCAATATCAGCGTTCAGGATGGGATTATCATTCAGATCGAGCGAACCGAGAAACATCGGATTCGCCGGTCTCCGAAACTCAATAGCGAGAATGCCTGAGGTCGATGGTTTGCCCAGCAAATCTTCTTAAGTAGCTGGGAAACCATGACGGGTGACGTCAGTTTTAGTAACGGGTGATTGTGCATATACGACGGCTGTCTTCTCGAAATGCTGTCTATCAGGGCCAAAATGTGCTGTTTTCGCTTTGGCACGCGATTCGCAAAATCTCTCAGTACGCAGCGATTTGCTGAAATCGCTGAAATTCGACGTGCTTCATATGGCTGACTGGACCTCCAGAGGCTTGACCCAGAAACGGGTTTCGCCCTGTCCGTCAGGGCTTCCTTGATCGGAATCATTCAGTTTCAAGAAAGCTGATTAGGTTCTTTCCTCTCCAAGTCATCAATTTACTGAGCGAAGGGAATCACCCATGAAGTCAACGCTGTCCAATGTTTCAACGTCCCGTCAGATGCGATCAGGATTCACTCTCATCGAGCTACTGGTTGTGATCGCGATTATTGCCGTCCTAGTCTCCTTTCTTCTGCCGGCTGTTCAACAGGCTCGTGAAGCAGCCAGACGATCCAGCTGCAAGAACAACCTCAAGCAGATCGGGCTCGCTCTTCACAACTATTATGACTCGTACAATGTTCTGCCTCCTGGAGTTGTCCATAAGAGTGGTAACCAGAACGTCGCTGCTTTGGCGTCCTATGGATGGGGCACGTTCATCCTGCCGTACCTGGAGCATGGCAATATCTTTGATGGCATGCAGACCAACGGATCGGATCTCGATTCCATTTTGAGACTGTCGTCACAGCCTGCGATTCAGGCCCTTCCTAAAACACATATCTCAATCTATCGCTGCCCCTCGGATACTGCTCCTGAGCTGAACTCACGACGCGAGTGGGATAATCCTTACTCAGCATTCTTCAATAATGAGCCAGTCCATCTGGGAACTTCAAACTATGTCGCCAACTGCGGGTCTCGATGGTCAACGCCAGAGAACTGGATCACTGATCGACAAGATCCATACGGCGTCTTCTGGGGAGATAGTGCCGTCCGCTTCCAGGACATTACAGACGGATTGTCAAACACCATTCTCATCGGCGAGCGCGAGTGGGAAGGTGGCTGGGCTGCAAACTGGGTCGGCCAGCGCAACTACAACGGGACCGGTATCTGGGGTGCTCGTCAAAACCTGGCGATTCTGAACGTCAAGATCAACGACCCGCTGGTTCAACCCAACGATAATCCTGCGATCACCCGCGGCTACAGCAGTCTGCATAAAGGCGGAGCCCAGTTTCTCTTCGGAGATGGACGAGTCGTCTTTCTCAGCGAGACGATTCACTTCAACAACGTGCAGCCAGCACAGGCGTCTCCGAATAACAACCTCGGCACTTTCCAGAAACTCGGACGTCGTAATGATGGTCAGGTTATTGGTGAATTCTAAGGAGAACCCATGAAACGCGTTTTTACGACTGCTCTGATTCTGCCGCTTGGCGTTGCGATCACGGGATGTTCACGAGGTCCGGAGATGGGAGTTGTGCATGGCAAGGTGACGCTCAACGGTGAGCCAGTTCCTTTTGCTTATGTTCACTTTCAGCCGACGAGTCCTCCGGGAACTTACAGTGGCTCATACGCCAATGAGGCAGGCGAGTACAAGCTCATCTACACAAAGGATCTCAAGGGTGCACCGGTTGGCAAGTACGAAGTGACCGTAAGGACTGCCAACAAAGAAGAACTTCAAGTAGAGGATAAGACGACCGGTAAGCTGGTTACCCCGACGCTCCCTAAGGGATACAAGGCCAACCTGGAAGCTAACTTCGAACGCGAAGTGGCGAAGGGTGATAACTCCCTCGATTTCGAAATCGCCAGGAAGTAGTTCCTTTTCAACTTCATTCAATTTTCTACAGACGTTTTCTCGCACCCAATAGAAACGGATTCTATCTATGAGAAGGCAGACACTCAGTTTTCGCCCGATCCTGCTAGCGAGCGTGCTCGCAGTGATGGCATACGACGCTATTCCGGTCTTCGCTGATGATGCGAACGACGACAAGAAGCTTGAGTATTTCGAGAAGCATGTTCGGCCAATCCTTTCGGCCAACTGCTTTGGCTGTCACTCTGCTGAGACCAAGCCTGCAGGGGGCTTGCGTGTCGATGACATCAACGGTCTGCTGAAAGGTGGCGGGTCGGGGGCTGCGATCAAGCCTGGTGATGTCGAGAAAAGTCTTCTGTTAAACCGTATTGCTCATGATTCCAAGGGTCCGATGCCTCCAGAATCAGAGCCACTTACTGACGAAGAGATTCAAATCTTGCGTCAGTGGGTGCAGGATGGAGCGGTCTGGCCGAAGGAGGAGGTCGAGGAGACGGATCCGTCGTATGCAGAAAAATATGAAGAGCATCGCAAGAACCACTGGGCCTGGCAGCCTGTCGCTAAGCCGGTTCTTCCGGTGTCGAAGAATACGACCTGGGCAAAGTCGAGCATCGATCAGTTCGTTCTTTCAAAGTTAGAGGAACAGGGCGTCGAGCCAGTGAAACAAGCGGATCGAGTCAGTCTTCTGCGACGGGTGACATTCGATTTGACAGGACTTCCTCCGACGCTGACACAGCAGGAAGAGTTTCTGTCTGACAGTTCATCTGATGCCTATGAGAAGCTGATCGATCGACTCCTGGAATCGCCCGCGTTTGGTGAACATTGGGCTCGTCACTGGCTGGATGTCGCACGCTATGGGGAATCGACGGGACCAAGTCGGAACGTGCCTTACCCGCACGCCTGGAAGTATCGTGACTATGTTGTGGATGCCGTGTCGAAGGATACTCCTTTCGATCAATTCTTGCGTGAGCAGATCGCCGGTGATCTGCTGGAAGCAACCACGGATGAGCAGGCCGATCGTCAAAAGATTGCGACCGGTTTTCTGGCCTTGGGCGTTAAGGACGTTAATCAGCGATTTGAAACTCGCTTCGTGATGGATAATGTCGACGAACAAGTCGACGTTGTGACTCGCTCTGTCCTCGGACTGACTGTCAGCTGTGCTCGTTGCCACGATCACAAGTTTGATCCTGTTCCGATGACCGACTATTACGCACTCGCGGGCATCTTTACCAGCACGGAGAACGCTTCGGGACTACGAAACCAGATGGGAGGAGGGGGACTGGCATACTATGTTCCCAAGCGACTCATCATTCTGAGTGGTGATCTTCCGCAACCTGAACCAGAGGTCCTGGCCAAACTGGAAGAAAACGTTAAGCAGGCTCAAAAGGAATGGGATGCAATCCGTGGGACACCAGAAGGCCTCGCCAAGGATAAGAATGGTCGACCCACGCAACGGAAATTCCGTCTCAAACTCGATAAAGCAACCGCGGAATTGAACCAGTTGACCGATCCAGCTGCTCATGGGCTGGCCGCTCACGGTGTTCGCGATGGCAAGGAAGTCGGCGATACGGAACTGCGCATTCGTGGTGAAGCCGAGGCCCTTGGTCCGAAAGTTCCTCGTGGGTTTTTGACGGCATTTTCAGTTCCGGGCAGCAGCGAGATCAATCCTGCTCAAAGTGGTCGACTGGAACTGGCAGAGTGGTTAACGAGTGCAGAAAACCCAATGACGTCTCGTGTGGCCGTCAATCGTGTTTGGCATCATTTGTTTGGGAAAGGCATCGTCAGCACGGTCGATAACTTCGGGACGACGGGGACCAAGCCGACTCATCCAGAGCTTCTCGATCACCTCGCGAGTGAGTTCGTTGAAGATGGCTGGTCATTGAAACGTCTCGTTCGACGCATCGTCCTGACGCAGACTTATCAGCTCAGATCGGATGCGACCGAGAAGCATCTGGAGATCGATCCCGAGAACCACCTCCTCTGGCGTCACTCTCCACGACGTTTGACAGCCGATGAAGTTCGCGATGGCATTCTCCTGACCGCAGGACAATTGATGCCAGGAACACCACAAACAGCTCCCGTCAGTCAGTACCAAATGAGAGAGATTCAAGACAACGGCGAAGAAGCCAGCGAGATTCACGCGGCTGCCAACAAGGCGACTTACCGCAGTATTTACCTGCCTCAACTCCGCGGCCTGACGCCAGCATCGCTTGCGGCATTCGATCCTGTGGAGCAGACACTTGTCTCTGGTCAACGTGATGTCACAACGGTCCCGACGCAGGCTCTCTTCATCCTGAACTCTGACTTCGTCGGTGATCAGTCGGAAGCACTGGCCAAATCGATTCAGTCCCTGGGTTCCGACGAAGCTCGCATTCGACAGGTGTATCAAGCAGTGCTGGCACGTCATCCTGATGAGATCGAGACAACCCGAGCTCTGGCGTTTCTTGGTGAAATTCAACGCCAGCAGAATTCGATGGCGAAGGCCTCACCTGTCGCCTCTGCTGTATCACCTCAAAGTGATGCCGTGATTCGAACGCTCTCAACGGAGTCGACTTCATCAGCTCAGCCTCGACTCGATAACGCAACCTGGTCAGTCCTGATTCAGGCCATCTATGGAAGCGCCGAGTTCCGCTACGTTCGCTAAACCCTGGTAACAACCTTTATTTCAAATCATTCAAGCACGATGCTCTTAAGGATAGAATCTATGTTACTCCCTCGACTTTCTCTTCCGACGTCTCGACGCGATCTGCTTCGCTCCGCTGGTGCTGGCTTTGGTTATGTTGCCCTGGCTGGCATGCTGGGGAGCCAGTCTCTTCAGGGAGCTGCGAAGACATCCAGGAATCCGCTGTCTGTTCGCGATCCGCACTTCAAACCTCGCGCGAAGCGTTTGATTTTCGTTCACATGAACGGAGCCATTTCTCAGCATGACACGTTCGATTACAAACCCCAGCTTGCTAAAGATGACGGCAAACCTGGCCCTGGCGGCGGCGTGCTTACGGCTTCCAAGTTCAAATTCCAACAATATGGGCAAAGCGGTGCCTGGTTCTCCGAATTGCTGCCGAATATTGCAGGGCATGCGGACGACCTCTGCTTCTTGCGAGGCCTTCATACCGATACCCCCGCTCACCCGCAGGCGGTTGTTCAACTCCACACGGGAAGTGCGAATGCTGCATTGACTCGTCCGAGCATGGGGGCGTGGTTACTCTATGGTCTGGGAAGCGAGAACGAAGATCTGCCGGGTTATATTACGATCGACCCGCCGTCGAATCACGGCGGAGCAGTCAACTACGGGAGCGCATTTCTTCCCGCTCACTTTCAGGGAACGCGGATTGATAATCAGGGGAACCTGCCGAACCTCAATCCCTCGCTGCCATCGTCTATACAACGGAAGCAACTTGATTTTATTCAGGCGTTGAATCAAGACCTGCTGGCCAATCCCGGTGCGCCGCACGAAGTCGACGGGATTATTCAATCTTACGAACTCGGGTTCAGGATGCAGGCGAAAGTCCCTGAACTGCTCGACATCTCGAAGGAACCAGAAGCCACGCAGGAAGAATATGGCATTAACAACCCCCAAACCTCTGGCTTCGCACGTCAGTGCCTGATGGCTCGACGCCTGTCAGAAGCAGGGGTGCGTTTTGTCGAGATCTGCCAGAAGGGCTGGGATCACCACAATAACCTGCATAACGGCTTGATTGATCGTTGTGGATCGATTGACCAACCAGTCGCTGCGTTGCTGGGGGATCTCAAACGCCGTGGGTTGATGGAAGATACGCTGGTCCTCTTCGGTTCCGAGTTTGGGCGTCAGCCAAATGCTCAGGGGGTCGATGGACGCGACCACAACATCACCGGTTATTCGATGTTCCTGGCGGGTGCTGGTGTGAAGAAAGGTTACAGCTACGGTGGTACTGATGAGTACGGCCAGAAAGCGGTTGAAGGTCGCATGCACGTCAATGACCTGCATGCAACTCTATTAGCGTTACTGGGGCTTAATCATGATGAGCTAACCTATGGTTACGCGGGGCGAAATTTTCGATTAACAGATGTCGCAGGTGTCGTGGCGACGGATATCTTTGCGTAGTTGTTGGGCTCATGTTTACTGCAAACGAAACGCCGGTGAACTTTGTTCGCTGGCGTTTTTGCTGTTCAAACTGAGATAAGTTTTTGTGAGCGCCGCAGATAGAGCGGATCATGATATTCGCGAGATTCATTGAAGAGCGCGGCTCTCAAAGCCGTGAGAAAGTTCGCTTATGACAGGCAGCTACTCTCAAACTGATGGAAGAGTCAAAATCTGAGGCCCATGAACGGGATTGATTGCTTAAACTCGAAAAGCCGCTTGGCATTGCCGTTGTCGCGGGAAGCGTTTTTTCGAACTGGTGAGCCTTATCAAATTGTGTAGTCTGGTACGAAAACTCTTGCTTGTCTCCAGAAGACATGGACATCTTCACCAACAGAAAGCATCAGTTCACGAAAACGCTCCTGGCTGAGATCTACCTGGAGGTCTTTGCCATCCGACGTCGTGAGATTAATCTTCGCGAAAGAGCCGGCGGGGTTTATGCGTTGAACGCGAGCCGACAAGCTCGGTACACCATTACGTTGTCGCTCGATGTCGAGTTCGTGCGGACGCATGTAAACCAGCGCATCGCGTTCGGTGAGTTTCGTGTAGTGCGGGGCTGAGACAGCAGCGTCACCTAAATACGCCTGGCCATCCCGCAGTCGACAGTGAAACACATTGACCTGACCCAGAAATTCCATCACGAACTGGCTCGCGGGGTGGTGAAAGACTTCCTCGGGAGTGCCGACCTGTTCAATTTTTGCCTGATTCATCACGACAATCCGATCAGCGACTTCCAGCGCTTCTTCCTGATCGTGCGTAACGAGGATACTGGTGAGATGGATTTCGTCGTGGAGGCGTCGCAACCAGGCACGCAATCCTTGACGAACTTTGGCATCAAGAGCACCGAAAGGTTCATCGAGAAGCAGGACACGAGGCTCGACGGCAAGTGCACGGGCGAGAGCGACGCGTTGACGCTGACCGCCAGAAAGTTGAGAGGGGTAGCGTCCGCCGAAGCCATCAAGTTGAACGAGCTTAAGCAAGTAGTTGACGCGATCACGGATGTCACTACGTGACGGCCGCGTGGCACGGGGGCGAACATTCAGGCCGAAGGCGACGTTCTCAAAAACTGACATGTGGCGGAACAAGGCATAGTGCTGAAAGACAAATCCGACCTGACGTTGACGCACAGAGCGGTCGGTGACCGTTTCATCATGGAAAGCGATTTCACTCTCGTGGTGCGGGTCGGCATGCTCCAGGCCAGCGATGATCCGCAATAACGTCGTCTTGCCCGAACCAGATGGTCCCAGTAAGGCAACGAGTTCACCATCGTTGACTCGCAGGTTGATGTCACGCAAAGCCTGGTAGCTGCCGAAGGTCTTCGAGACGTGTTTGACTTCGATACTCATGCTGACGTTCCCGATTCGACGTTTGATTGTGACAGGGCCTGTTTATGTTCGACAATTGCTTTGGCGATCAGAGTCGCGAGCGCCAGGAACGCTAAAATGGATGCGACCGCGAACGCGGCGGCGAAGTTGTATTCGTTGTAGATAATCTCGACATGCAGCGGGACGGGGTTCGTCTTGCCACGGACGTGGCCGGAGACGACCGAGACGGCGCCAAATTCTCCCATCGCTCGTGCGTTACATAGAATTACGCCATAAATGAGTGCCCATCGCACGTTGGGGACCGTCACTCTCCAGAAGACCTGCCAGCCATTAGCACCCAGCATCACCGCGGCTTGCTCCTCATCTGTTCCCTGTTCCTGCATCAACGGGATGAGTTCCCGGGCGACAAAGGGAAACGTAACGAACATCGTAGCCAGCACGATGCCTGGAACAGCGTAGATGATTTGCAGTCCGTATGAATTCAGTATGGGGCCGAACCAGCCCTGTGCTCCGAAGACAAGGACGAAAACCAGTCCGGAGATCACTGGAGAGACCGCAAACGGCAGATCAATCAGTGTTAGCAAGATACTCTTTCCCCAGAACTCAAACTTGGCGATCGCCCACGACGCAGCCATGCCAAAGATCAGATTCGCGACTACGGAGATACCAGCCGTCAAGAGCGTCAACTGGATGGCTGCCCACGCGTAGCGGTCGGTGATGCTGATGAGGTAGGTATCCAGCCCTTTACGGAAAGCCTCGAAGAAGACGGCCGCGAGGGGAACGAACAGAAACAGGGTCAAGAACAGGTAGGTCAAACCGATAAGAAGGCTTTTGACCCAGAACGGTTCGTCGAGTGCCGAATTGACTGAGGACTTGGCTTTCGATCCTTGTGCGAGCATGTTACAGGGCTCCCCGATGTCGATAACCAGCCCACCACTGCAGCAGATTAATGCCCAGCAGAAGCACGAAAGAAGTCAACAACATCACACTGGCGATCGCAGCGGCTCCCGCGATGTCGTATTGCTCGAGCTTGTCCACGATCAGCAGCGAGGTAATTTCGGTCTTCATCGGCATATTGCCCGAAATAAACACAATCGATCCGTATTCGCCCAGGGCCCGGGCAAAAGAGAGAGCAAAGCCGGTCATCAAGGCGGGCATCACCGCCGGGA
>SXPC01000087.1 GCA_005778225.1 Planctomyces sp.
GCCCGACTTTAAACAATTAACGGCTCTTCGCGCAAACTTGATTAAGAGTGCTTTCGGACTGAGGGTTGCGTCCGAGCCAAGAATGCACCCTCTAGGTTCAAACCTGACGTCGAAAATGAGGGCATAAAGACCTGATTTTTCCACAACCCGATACTACCACTGCAGTTACTGATCCCGTCGCTAACTCCCCAGTTCAATGGATGCTCATAATCGGTTGTTTGCCGGGATTCCTCGCAGGCAAACACACTAGGATCACGAAAGCTGAATGTTCGTGAGAAAGCTAGCGCTCCGCTGAGTGCGCCGTTCTATGTGAATCGCTTACCTTCACGACAGACGTAAGTTCTGGTATCGACAGCCCTCAAGTCATGGCGCCGTCTCGCAACTCCGATTAGTGTCTCACTTCGACTAACGGTTGGAACCTCGCGATTCACAATTTTCCGTTCGTCGTGAACCGCAGCGGCATTGTCGACGACTACCAATGTGAGCACTCAAAAGGATGATTTATCGTGAATGAACCAGATCCACCAGACACTGTGTTGGCCGTCCGCTGCCAGCTTGGCGACACAGACGCCTGGGAGATATTGGTTCGCCGTTGGCATCCTCGGCTGTGGCGGTTCATAGCGCGGATGCTTTCAGATCGCACCGCGGTCGAGGATGTACTGCAATCCGTATGGCTTCGGGTCGTTCGTACCTTGGTGCAATTGAGAGAACCGGAGAAGTTAACCGCTTGGCTCTATGGCATCGCACGGCGGACGGTAGCCGATTGGCTCCGCAAACATTATCGCTATCCGCCAGCTGACGAGGTTGGCGAGATTCCGGATTGGGATCGAGGGATCGAAATGCTCATTGCGGTCGATTCCGTCGAAATGGGACTCGGTCGACTTCACCCCTCAGACCGAGAAGCAGTCGTCCTGCATTATCTGGAGGAACTTCCCGTAGCCGAAGTCGCCGAAATCTGTGGCGTGCCGCCTGGTACGATTAAGTCTCGCCTGCACCGTGCACGGCGAGTCATCCATAGCACTCTTAACTGATTGAAGATATTCCCCATGAACCTGAACGATTCCATTCCATCGTCGACCGAGCGAGCCCTGGCGATAGTTCGTGGAGAGCTGTCCTCCGGGTGGCGATGGACGTACCGGATTATCTTGTTGGCGGCGAGCGTTTGCGTCGCCGCAATACTATCGCTTTGGACGACCGAACCAGGACCTCTGCCGTTGCGGTTGCATGTAGCCTTTGCGACGCTGATCTGTATTGGCAGCGGTTGGATTTGTGTGATGACGTGGATCTTAACCCGTCGCAATTGCCCGACGGCTCTCGACCGTTTGGCGACCGCCTGGATGGCAACGATCGCTTGTTCGTTGTCACTGGCTATATCGGTACCTATTGCCCTCCTGCGAGGGAACATGCAGGCCGCACTTTACTTGGGGGTGATTGGGTTTACACTGCTCTGCGTGGCGTTGTCCTTGCTGCGCGCGGTGTATCGCTTTCGGGCGAATTTGAAAATAAAACTTTCCGGGTTTGAAGCCTCAACGCGAACAGGCATTGGGCCGCTTGTGCTCCTGGTGTTGCTGGGTTGGATTGGTCAAGCCAACGGCAATGATTTGATGACGCTGGAGAAGGTGACAATCCAGCCTCGGATCGGGACGGCGATTCCAGCCGAGAGCGGCCGACTTAAGGTTCCTATGAATCGATCGAATCCGGACGGACCCACAATTGAAATTGCATTCATTCGCGTGAGAAGCGTCGCGGAGAAACCAGGTCCTGCGACGTTCATCCTAGCCGGAGGGCCCGGCGATTCCGGCGTCCAGGTAGTTCGCAGGATGTTCATGGGCGGCGATCAAATGCGATCCGTGCTGACCGGTGACATCATTGGCATCGATCAACGGGGGGCGGGGGCGTCCAAACCAAGCCTGGCAGTAACTGATCGGTATGGTTTCTCTCTGAAGGAGCCGGGAGATCCGGAGAAATATCGGTCTTTGATGAAGAAGACCTGTCAGGAAATTGCTCTGCGCATGCATCGTGATGTCATTGATTTATCTGCGTTTAACACAATCGAAAACGCGGACGACATCGAGGCTCTCAGGGAAAATCTCGGCTACAAGCGAGTTAACCTCTGGGGCACAAGTTACGGTTCGCAGCTGGCGATCATCGTTCTTCGGCGCCATGAGAGCGGCGTTGAGCGATTCCTGATCTCCTCGCCCGTGGGGCCGAATCACCTATGGAAGCGGCCTGCGCACATCCAGAATTGTTTGGAGCGTATTTCTAAGGATAATCCCCAGCTATTGATACACATGGGGCAGGTGATTGAGCAATTAAACAACCGCTCTGTCCATGTGGATGTTCCGCATCCGCTGACAGGGGAGACGGTTTCGATCGGCATCAATGGATTCGACGTTCAGATATTCACATGGTTCGCCCTTGGCCAACTCGAAACAACACAGACACTTCCTGGAGCGTTCAAAGCGATGTCTGAGGGAGACTTCACCGTGCCAGCCCGCTGGCTAATTCGCTTCCGATTGGCAGCCGGTGTGGGTTCGGCGATGAATCATGTGATGGATGCCGCGTCGGGATGTAGCCGCGAGCGACAACTTCAAATTGCTCAAGAAGCCGAACACTGTTTGCTTGGCGATGTAGCGAACTTCTTTGATGGTTCCCTGAAATCAGTGGCCTGGGACATACCCCAACTCGGGGACCAATTCCGTGGTCCGGTTCGGTCGAGTCGCCCCGTGCTTGTCTTGTGCGGTGAATTCGATGCAAAAACGCCGGTTGAGAACGCCCGCGAGATTCTTGCCGACTTGCCTAACGGCCACCTTGGCATAATCACCAACGAGGGGCATGGGTTTCGGCCGCGTCCGGATGTAGTACGAGTGGTCTCGTCGTTTTTCCGGGGAGAGGAGCTACCACCCGAACAGCGGATCGGCGATTGAGCGTTTGCTCCTGTCATAGCCAGCAATCCTCGATTTAAGCGAAGTCCAAAGACGTTGATTTGCCGGAATACGCCCCCCAACAACTTGTGTGCTTACATGCTGGGTGTAGCGGCAAAAACTATTGCAGTCGTGAGTTTTCCATTCAGTACACTGCCGCGCACCTCGACAGGGATTTTGGAAGCATACTAGAGGGCGAATTCGTCATAAGTGATTCAAAGGCTCACTAAAATCCTCGGCCAGAGAGCGACCCCAGTCACAAAAAGTTCAACAGTCGTCTTGTCACCCCGACTTTGATCATCTGAAAACAAACTCCTTCCAGTGTCATGCTCGAAGGAGTTTTTTATGCTCTCATCAAACCGCTGTAGATCTCACCTCACCAGCCAACCCACCAGATACATCGTCCCACGCAAACACTCGCTTCGTCCCTCTCATCATCGCAACCCAGCACAGCCTCGCTTGAAACCCCCGTCTAACGTCACCTCTTAACTTGGTTCCTCTATGCCGTCGTGGTTAAACTCTCTTTTCATTACTTTTTGCAGTCTCCTCCGTGGTAAAGACTCTGCCCATGAACACCGCCTCCATCACCCCCGCCATGATCGCTTCTTCCCCCTGGGCTGTCCCTCCTATGGCCCGACGTGAGGACTTCTCGCTCAGTCTTGAAGACAACCAGAAGATCATCAAGCACATCGAGTCCGGCGGCATCAAGACGCTCCTCTATGGCGGTAACGCGATCTTCTACCACCTCACGCTCAAGCAGTACGAAGAAGCCCTTCAACTCATCAGCACCAGCGCCAGCAAATCGACCTGGGTCATTCCCGCGACCGGCCCTGCGTATGGCAGTATGCTCGATCAACTTCCCATTCTCCAGCAGTTTGACTTCCCCTCGGTTATGGTTCTCCCCCAGTCCGATATCTCCACCTCCCTGGGACTCACACGGGGCATTAAAGCCTTTGCAGAAAAATTTGGCAAGCCTGTCGTTGTGTATCTCAAGTACGACCGCAAAGTCAAAGCTGAACACGTCAAATCCCTGGTCGATGACGGCCTCGTTGCAGCGATCAAATACGCTGTCGTCCGCAAAGACTATACCGACGACACCTACCTCAAAGAACTCTGCAGCCTCGTCGACCCCGCGCTCATCCTCTCCGGCTTAGGCGACCAGCCTGCCATCGTCCACATGCGTGACTTCCATCTCGGCGGCTTCACCACAGGCTGCGGTTGCATCGCCCCCAAAATTTCCATGGCCCTGCTCAAAGCGATCCAGTCCCAAGATTACGCCCGAGCCGACGAACTCCGTCGCATGTTTCTCCCCCTCGAAGACCTCCGAGATAACAACGGCCCCATCATCGTCCTTCACGAAGCCACCCTCGCAGCAGGCGTTGCCCAAACAGGCCCGATTCTTCCTCACCTTAGCGAACCCGACAGCAGCTTGTCTTTCCGAATCCAACAAGCCGCGCAAGACCTGATGAAGCAGAATGATTCTGTCTCTTAGGGTGAGGCGGGCGGATCAATTGAGCTGACGAGGCCCTGTCCGGCTTTCTGCCCGGAAAAGCTGCGACTTGGTGGCTAAATCGTTCTTGCGGGCCCCATAAGAGGGCAATTGCCGACTGAACAGACCGAAACCCCCGCACCTACTGCCGCGAGGGTTCGTTATGACGTTGCAAAATATCCTCTGTGCAACGGCCTTCCTGGCAGGAAATTCATCCTGCCAGGGGAATTCGTATCTCTCCTGCGGAACTTGCGTGGGTGAGTGTGAACCCACGCTCGCCTTAGCGGACGCGCTCGACGTAGCTGCCGGAGGCAGTATCGATTTTGATTTTGTCGCCTTGTTCGATGAAGGCCGGGACTTGGATTTCGGAGCCGGTTTCGACGGTGGCGCCCTTCGTCACGTTGGTCGCGGTATTACCACGGGCGGCTGGTTCGGCGTAGGTGACTTCCAGGATGACGTGCTGAGGCGGGTTCATGGAGATGAGTTTGTCGTTCCAGAAGAGGAGGTCGACCTGGGTGCCTTCGAGGAGGTATCGCATGGCTTCGCCGACGATTTCCGATGGGAGTGCGAACTGCTCGAAGGTATCGCTATCGAGGTAGTAATAGTTTTCGCCGTCTCGGTAGGAGTAGCTGCCAATGCCGCGACGGACGTCAGCGGCTTCGAGTCCGTCACCGGAGCGGTAGGTGCGGTCGAGGATTTTGCCGGAGAGAAGGTTTTTCAGCTTGGTGCGGTAGAGGGCCTGACCTTTGCCGGGCTTCTCGAAGTTGCATTCGAGGATGTCATAAGGGTTGCCGTCGAGGAGGACTTTGAGACCCTTTTTGAAGTCGCCGACGTTGAGCATTGCCATGTGATTACCGAATTTTCTTTCCGAGTGCTGTGTTTCCATTCGTGGACGCGGTACGATTCGTGCGCACCGCGTCTGAAAGGACGTTATCTCCCATAAATGCCACCTTGTCAACCAAACGCCGCTTCTGCATGTCTGAGACGTCTATCCAACTTGAAACCGTGTCGTGGAGACGCGAACTTGCGCGGGCGATCCGCGATCCCGCGGTGTTGCTTTCCCGGCTGGAACTGCCGATGAAGCTGCTGGGAGATGCGCAGAAGGCTGCGGGTGATTTTTCGTTGATGGTGACGGAAAGTTTTCTGTCGCGGATGGTGGTGGGGGATGTGAATGATCCGCTACTCAGACAGGTTTTGCCGACGCTGACTGAGATGTCAGGAGGGGAGTCGGCGATTGAGGTCACGACGGATGCGGTCGGGGATCAGGCAGCGACGCGGGCGCCGGGGTTGATTCATAAATATCAGGGGCGGGCGCTGCTCATTGCGACGGGGGCATGTGCGATCAACTGTCGGTATTGTTTTCGTCGCCACTATCCTTATTCGGAGGCACCGAAGTCCTGGACGGATTGGAAGCCGGCCTTTGATGTGCTGCGGGACGACAACTCGATCGAAGAGATCATTCTGAGTGGCGGTGATCCGTTGATGCTGCCGGACGGGCGGTTTGCAGAGCTGGTGGAGATTCTGGAAGCGATCCCGCATTTGAAGCGGTTGCGGATTCATTCTCGGCTGCCGATTGTGTTGCCGAGTCGAGTGAATGAGAGTTTGTTGACGACGCTGACCTCTTCGAGGTTACAGGGGATGGTGGTGGTGCATGCGAATCATCCGAATGAATTGGATGAGGAAACGCAGAGGGCGCTGAAGAAACTGGTGTCGTCGGGGGTACCGACTTTGAATCAATGTGTCCTGCTCATGGGGATCAATGATGATGTGGAAACGCTGGCTGCGCTGTGCACGAAGCTGGTGAATGTGGGGGTGATGCCTTACTACATGTCTCAGCTGGACCGGGTGGCGGGGGTAGGGCATTTTGAAGTGCCGGTGGAGACGGGGCGACGGTTGATCAAGGATCTGCGAACGCGGTTGCCAGGATATGCGGTTCCGCAGTATGTGCAGGAACTGCCGGGAGAGC
>SXPC01000088.1 GCA_005778225.1 Planctomyces sp.
ATCAACACTGCTGCGCATCATGATCGGCTTGATTGAACCTGACAGCGGCTCGGTCCGTTTCGATGGAGAAGAACTGACTCCTCAGAATGTCCTGAAACTCCGCACGCGCATGGGCTACGTCCTCCAGGACGGCGGCCTGTTCCCTCACATGAGTATTCGCGACAACATCATGCTCATGGCTCGTCACTTGAAAATCATGACCCATGACGAGCGCGACCAACGCCTCGAGTACCTCTGCAATCTGACCCGCTTCCCCAAATCTGCACTCGATCGCCTCCCCTCCAAAATCTCCGGCGGACAGCGCCAACGGGTTGCGATCATGCGCGCCCTCATGCTCGACCCGCCTCTTCTGCTCCTCGACGAACCCCTCGGCGCCCTCGACCCCATCGTTCGCTTTGAACTCCAGGAAGACCTCAAACAGATCTTCGAGGAACTCAAAAAGACGGTCGTCTTCGTCACCCACGACCTCAGCGAAGCCGCCTTCTTCAGCAGTCAGGTCGCTCTCCTCGAAACCGGCCAGATACTGCAACTGGGCACCATCGACGAATTCGCGTCCAACCCCGCCAGCGACTTCGTCACCCGCTTCCTCCAAGCCCACCGCCCGCTGATGTTAGATCCGTCCTAGGGTGGCCCAGCCGTTCATGGCTGGGTGAGCAAAGCTCACAAGAAGACTCACCATACGCATCCAGCTGAGGTCACCACGTCAACTTGAACTTGATTACGCATGGCGCTGATATCCTGTCGCTACGCGACCCAGCCATGAACGGCTGGGCCACCCCTAAAAATCATCCCTCCTTGAGACACCCCCATGCCCATTCTCGTTGTCTTTCTCCTCCTGCTCTTCCCCTCTCCCACCTTCGCTCAAAGCCCCTCCAAAGCCAAAGTCACCATCGGCTCCAAAGCCTTCACAGAGTCCGTCATCCTTGGCGAAATGCTCTCTCAACTTTCGTCGCACACCGGTGGCGACGTCAATCATCGCAAACAACTCGGCGGCACTCAGGTCGTCTACCAGGGGCTCCTCAAAGGCGAGATCGACGCCTACGTCGAATACACTGGCACCATCTCGACCGAGATCCTCCGCAGTCAGCCCGGCATCTCCTTCGACGAGATGAAACGCGACTTGGCAGAGCAGGGGGTCGAGATATCCAACTCACTTGGCTTTAACAACACCTACGCCATCGGCATCAAACAGGAAACCGCGAGCAAACTCGGCCTCAAGAAAATCTCCGATCTCCAGCAACACCCCGATCTCCGTATCGGCTTCTCCGACGAATTCCTCAAACGCCAGGACGGCTGGCCCGGTTTACGCCGCGTCTACAATCTCAACAATGCTTCCCCGCGAGGCATGGACCATGCACTCGCCTATCAGGCCCTGCGCACTGGTTCTCTCGACGTCATCGACCTCTACACCACAGACGCGGAAATCCAAGCCGAGAATCTCGTCGTCCTCGAAGACGACCTCCATTACTTCCCCGAATACCAAGCCGTCATTCTCTACCGCGACGACCTGAAATACCGCGCCCCCCAAGCCGTTAACGCCCTCCTCACCCTCCAGGAGAAAATCAACGAAAACACCATGATCGCCCTCAATGCCGAGGCGATCATCGACCACAAGTCCGAACGTCTGATCGCCGCCACCTTCCTTCAGCAGAACATTGACCCGACCATCCCCATCCCCGCTACCGGTCAGCGCCAGGACATCCGTCGTGCCCTTACTGACTTTCTGCGCAACACCTACGATCACCTCTTCCTCGTCACCATCTCGCTGGCCGCGGCCATCATCGTCTCGATCCCTCTGGGCGTCGTCGCGTATCAAAACCCTAAATGGGGACACCTCATCCTCACCATCACCGGCATCATCCAGACGATCCCCTCACTGGCGATCCTCGTCTTCATGATTCCTCTCATCGGCCTGGGGACCTGGCCCGCGATTTTTGCCCTCTTCCTTTACAGCCTTCTCCCGATTGTCCGCAACACTTACACAGGACTCAAAAATATCCCCCAAAGCATCCACGAATCCGCTCAGGCCCTCGGCCTCCCGATGATGGCCCGTCTTCTCAAAATCGAACTTCCTCTCGCAGCCCGCTCCATCCTCGCCGGAATCAAGACAGCGGCAGTCATCAACGTCGGGACGGCAACCATCGGCGCTCTGATCGGGGCAGGGGGCTACGGCCAACCGATCCTCACAGGCATCCGCCTGCTCGATTACGGCCTCATCTTCCAGGGCGCCATCCCCGCCGCCATCCTCGCCTTGCTCGTTGAACAGGTCTTCAACGTCTTCGAAAAACGGTTCACCACAGCTTCGTAATGGCCGCCGAAACGCGAAAGTTTGATCGGCATCCTCTCGCAAACGGTTTCAAAACAGATAAAATGGTGGACGTTTCAATATAACTTCCAACCCGCTCAACTCAGCTGTGACAGGATGTCACATCGTGAATATTCTACCGCCACGCCACCAACGGCGAATCGGACTTCCATGACCTCACTGGTGCTACGCGACTGGCTCACCTCAAACTCTGATCCTCTCGAGCCATTTCGCATTCTGGCCGAGACGCTTCCTCAACTTGTCTGGACCGCCCGCCCCAACGGCGAACTCGAATTCGTCAATCGACGGTGGATTGAATACACGGGTTTCGATTCCGACGACGCACAGTCAGGTGCCTGGAAAAAACTCATTCATCCTGAAGACTTTCTGGAGGCTTCCGCTCATTGGGAACATTCCCTCAAGCACTTTACCCCTCTCGAAACACAAAACCGTTTCCTCGGCAGAAACGGCGAGTATCGCTGGTTCCTTATCCGTGCCGAGCCACTCCTCGATTCGAATGGCCAGCCCGTCATGTGGTTTGGCACCTGCACCGATATCCACAACGAGCGTTCCGAACAACACCGTCTGAGAGATCGCTGCCAAACGATCGTTGAAAACGCCAACGACGGTGTCCTCGAAGTCTCCCTTTACGGGACGATCCAGTTTGCTAACCGACGCATGGCCGAACTCCTCGGTTGCCCGGTCGATGAACTCGTCGGCAGATCGGCACTCGACTTCCTTTTCGAGGAAGAACAACGTCGGGCCCGTATCCGCCTTGAAGCCCGTCGGGAAGGCCACGGCGAACGCTATGAAGCCCGCTGGCGACGAGCCGATGGTTCCGAAATCTGGATGCACACTGCCAGTACCCCTAAATACGACGCGAATGGCGAGATCATCGGCTCCTTCGGTATCTTCACCGATCTGACCTCACTGCGTCATTCGCAAAGCCTGCTCCAAGTCTCCGAACAACGCTTCAAAACCTCAATCGATAACCTCATCGACTGCTTCGCCATCCTTTCATCCATTCGTGACGACGCCGGTCAGATCGTCGACTTCAAATTCGAGTACCTGAATCCCAACGCCTGCAAAGTCCATCGAATGACGTTCGAGGAGCAGATTGGCCACGGCCTGCTCGAACTCATGCCTGTCCATCGCGACAACGGCCTCTTCGACGCCTACAAATCCGTCGTTGAGACCGGCAAACCTTACACCGACGAACATCAGCACATCGAAGAACTCGAATCAGGCCACAAGATCTCCCACTGGTTTGAGATTCGTGTCACTCGCATGGACGATGGCTTTGTTGCTTCCTGGCGAGACATCACCGCTCGCAAAACTGCTCAGCTCAAGCTCGAAGCCATGATCGAGCCCTATCGCAACCTGGCTGAATCACTCCCGCAACTCGTCTGGGTCAGCGATTACGCAGGCAACATCACCTATTACAACTCGAAAGTTGAGAACTATTCCGGCATCATGAAAGACAAGGACGGTACCTGGAAATGGCAACCCGTCCTTCATCCAGATGATCACTCTGTGACCATCCAAGCTTGGCAAGCTGCTCTCAGCACTGGCATCATCTACGAATGCGAACACCGCATCTCCATGAACGACGGCTCGTATCGCTGGCATCTCAGCCGGGCGATCCCGATGGGAGAAGATTACACCCGCCAATGGTTCGGCACCGCCACTGACATCCATGCCATCAAGCTCGCAGAACGCAACGCCCGTGAACACCATTCTGCTTTAACGCTCAGTGAAGGCAGATTCCGCGCCGCCGTCGATGCCGTCGGAGGGCTCCTCTGGACAAACTCCTCAGAAGGCCTCATGCATGGCGAACAGCCTGGCTGGGCCACCTTCACAGGCCAAACATACGACGAGTATCAAGGCTATGGCTGGGCCAAAGCCGTCCACCCCGAGGACGTCCAGCCTTCTATCGAGTCCTGGAAAAAAGCGGTCGCCCATCAATCGACTTACATCTTCGAACATCGCCTCCGGCGTCACGACGGCGTTTACCGCTTCTTCGCCATCCGCGCTGTTCCCGTCCTCAATGAAGACGGCACAATTCGTGAATGGGTCGGCGTCCACGTCGACATCACCGAACAGCGAGAAGCCGAACAAGCCCTCCGAGTCAGCGAGGAAAAGTTTCGACTCATCGCTGACACCATGCCTCAGATCGTCTGGAGCACTCGTCCGGACGGTTATCACGACTACTTCAACAAACGCTGGTACGAATACACTGGCATGCCTCTTCCCCATGAACCCGGCGGGGAATATGACCCGCATGAATCCGGACAGGGCTGGAACTGGAAAGAGTATTTGCATCCCGACGACTACGAGCCCTCCGTCCAACGTTGGCAGGAGTCGCTTCGGACCGGCGAACTTTACACGATCGAGTATCGTTTTCGACGTACAGATGGTGTCTATCGATGGTTCATCGGACGCGCCCTCCCTCTCAGAAACGAAGATGGCGAAATCACCCGCTGGTTCGGAACCTGCACCGATGTGGAGGACGTGAAAGCTGCCGAGAATGCCCTGCGTGACGCCGACCGTCGTAAAGACAACTTCCTTGCCACCCTGGCTCACGAGCTTCGCAATCCCCTCGCCCCCATCCGCAGCGCCACCGAACTCCTCAAGCTGACCTCGATCGACGATCCCGTCATCGACGAAATCCGCGACGCCATCGACCGCCAGGTCACCCACATGGTCCGTCTCATCGACGACCTCCTCGACATCAGCCGCATCACCAACGGTAAGCTCCAACTTCGACATGAGCCTGTCATTCTTCAGCAGGTTCTTCAGTCAGCGATCGAAACCTCCATGCCTCTGATCACAGCAGGCCAGCATCAACTCAATATCCAGACTGTCAAAGAACCGATCCCGCTTGTGGGGGATCCCGTACGACTCGCGCAGATCTTCTCCAACCTCCTCACCAATGCCGCCAAATACAGCGAACCCGGCGGCGACATCTCCATCATCGTCAACCGTCTCGAATACGAAGTCTGCGTCATCGTCCGCGACCACGGCATCGGCATCCCACCCGAACACCTCCCCCGACTCTTCGAGATGTTCTCGCAAGTCCAGGCGGCCGTCGACCGCTCACAAGGCGGCTTAGGGATCGGCCTCTCCCTCGTCCGTGCACTCGTCGAGCACCACGATGGCACCGTCGAGGCACACAGCCAAGGCCTCGGCACCGGCAGTGAATTCACCGTCCGACTCCCGATTCGCCAACATGATGTCCCCGTTCCAATAACCGTCGCAACCCCCGCTCAACCCATCCCGAAACAAACCGTTCCGAAGTCTCGCCGAATCCTCGTCGTTGACGATAGCCCCACGATCGCCCGCATGCTCTCAATGCTTCTGGCCACCAAAGGCCACGAAGTCGAAACCGCCAGCAACGGCGAAGAAGCCCTGTCCGCACTGCAGTCAAGCGTCTACGACCTCGTCCTCATGGACATCGGCATGCCCATCATGAACGGCTACGAAGCCGCGAAACGCGCCCGCGCCGCCGGCATCAAGATCCCCATGGTCGCCCTCACCGGCTTCGGCAGAGTAGAAGACAAACACGCCGCTACGCAAGCCGGCTTCAACGCCCACCTCATCAAACCGATCAGCAGCCAGGCGCTCGATCAGGTGCTGGGGCAGCTTCCATGAATCGTCTCCTGACTCAGCATCTTTCTCCGATTGTAAGAAGGCGGGGCGTCATTAAGGATTTTAACCTCGAATGTTCCATCTGCCTTCGCGGCGTAATGGCATCGTCGGAGCCGATAGTTGACATATGCAGTTACTTCGCACATGTAATCCACAAATCTTTTGCTCATTGAGCGACCGCGTGAATATCGATAATCCGGTCAGGATACCTGCGTCTCGCATTGCTCTTGTAACCGTATGGAATTTCGCTCGACCCGATGTTCAGCGACGATATCTGTGGCTCATTCAGAAGCCGGTCACATGCGGACTCAGAAAGCCGGCAGGGTGTGATCCACAAGTCTTTCAGTTTTGGAAACGCGAGTATCGTTTCCAGACAATCGTCGTCAATCGCGTCACTGTCAGCGACTTTCACGCCACCAACCATGAGTTTTGTCAGTTCACGACAACCAGACAATTTGAGAAACCCTGATTGACTGATCGCAGCCTGCTGAAGATCGAGTTCTTCCAGTGATCCCAGCTTCGAAATATGGTCAATTGCTCGGTCAGTCAGTTTCGGGGTATTCATACCTACCCACATCGATTTGAGGCGAGTCAAACCCACCAAATGACGGAACCCGTCGTCAGTAAATGAATTTCCCTGAAGGGCAAGTTTTTCCAGTTTCGGCAGCGTTCCGAATGTCTCTAATGAGCCGTCTCCAAGCTTCGCATGACCAAAATGGATGTCTTTCAAATTCTCTAAGCCACGTAGCGAACGAATGCCCTCATCCGTCAATTTTTTCGCATCCCAGACGATAAGACGCTCCAGCAGTTTCATCCCACTCATGTATTTCATCGAAGCATCGGTCACTTGACCGTCGGTGAGTGCCAGTTTTGTCAGTGAATTGCATTTTGCAGCCCACTGCATGCATTCGTCTGTTTGGGTTTGTGAGTTGTCCAGCCGAAAATTTCTCGTTTTGTCATCGTAATAGACCATATTGATCGTCTTGATGCGTTTGTCATCATTGAGTTCATACCAGCCGCCCAATCGACGAATCGCTTTGGCGACCTCCACTTCGTCTGCCACAGGCAATTCGAGTTCCACAGCCTGGGTCTTGGGGTTGCCAGGAATCTCTTCTGCATGATAGCGAAGGTCGAGACGTGTCGTTTCGCCAGCGCGAACGTCAATTCCTTTGGTCCATACATCCCAGTGTTCAAAATGTCTGGCGGTATTTCGATCACCTGGCACTCTGGGAAGATACGTGCCTGGTGGCAGACAGGTCCGAAAGCTTCCATCGCTTTGGACGGTCATATTTCTTACCCAGACAGGTCGACTGGCAATCGTTGAGTTCCGTTCAATCGAAATCGTTGTCTTGACTCCTGGAGTGATCTCCAAGTGAGGCTTACCAGTTGCATGGTCGACGATGCTCCCCTCGATCCATCCACCTTTGGTCAATGCAACCTGGACCTCTGTTTTCACTTCACCATGCCCTGAAAACTTGAAGTCGACTGGAAAAGAAATATGGTCCGCGGAATCAACGCTCAACGAGTATTCGCTGGCTGGCAATCCGTTGAATCGAAATCTTCCATTCTCATCGGTGACCGCTTGCCCCTCTTTTCCTGTCCAATTCAGCTTGCTCAGTTTGATCGGACAATCACGAATCGGCGATTGATCGGTTTGATTGACGACAACTCCTTCGACGACATTCTCTTTGAAAAGAACGATGTCTAGTTCACCAGGGATTTGCTGGTAGTAAGCCTCGACGTGAGCATACCCGGGATGATCGATGATCAACGGACTCGCAATTTCCATCCAACCTGTCCCATTCCCCTGATCCACAGATTTTGCATTCTTCTGATTCCAGATCGGGAGATCATCGATTCGGTATTCTCCGTTACGATTGGTCCTGGCTCTGCGGCCAAGCCCATCTGTTTCTGGCCATTCGTTAAATTTTTGCGCGACCAGGACATCTGCGAGAGGAAGTCCCTGTTCATCCATGACTTTTCCCGACAGGACGCCGGATTTCCTCATTGTCAATTCGAGGTCATTCGACTCTATGGAGTTATAGCCAATCGGAGTCATTTCCGTTGCATACCCTTCCTTGGTTAACTGCAACTTGTAGAAGCGATCAAAAAACTTTGTCTGCGGCTGTGACTCAATGAGAATTCCACGATCCCCTGAAGGTGGTTCGAGGTCTGAGAATAGAAAAGTTCCTTCATCGTTTGAGAGTGTCTCAGCGGCAAAAGTCTGTGTCTTAGAACTTTCCGTCCATTGGTATAACGTCGCTTTGACCCCTCGAAGGGGTTTCTCTTCTCCGTCACGAATCGAACCGGAAACACTGTAGGCGTTCTCATTCTCAGCAGGGGCTTCAACTTCATCCGCTTCTTCAACAGTCGGTGCCAATTCCCCCATTAGATTTTCGCCAATCCGCTCCGTGCGAATGATGAACGGCTCGACTGCGCCACTCACCGGAACATTCACGATCCGATGCGCACTGCCAACGGGCATCACCAGTTGATATTCGGGATGCTCCAGACTGCCATAGACGTAAGTGATGCCTGGTAAACTCTCAAAGCTCGTGAGTCCATCTTCGTCAGTTGTTCTTGTCCAAAGCTTCACAGAGGCATGATGTCGTTCTAATTGCTGTGCCTGAATCTCATTCTCATCAACTCCGATCCAATCTTTAGCCGCACTCCACGAATGCCCCAACAAAAATGAGCCATGATGATAGAAAGTCAGATTAGGGTACACGCTGACCTTAGCACCTGTCAGCGGCTTCCCCTCCGGATCCAGGCATTTCAACGTGACACTGTTCGTTTTCTCCATCGGAATGAACACACCATCCGACTGGCTCGAAGAAACCAATTGCGGCCAAAGACTGACACCATCGATACCTTGAAGTTGTTTCAAATAGGGCTCGAATTCTGGATCATTTCGTAACTCCTTGAGTTTCGGCTGCGACGACCACCAGCCATCGCACATCGCCACCAACTGAATCGGCACATCTCGCGGCAGCGAATCGAACTTGAATGCCCCATCCGGCTGTATCTCAACAGCGTCAGCAAATGACAATCGCTTCTGGTTATTGGGATCACTCGAATCGAGGTAGACACATTGAGCCAGCACAGAACCATTTTTAACGGGTCGAGGAACCGCCTCATCGATCCTTCCCGACATCGAATGTCCAGGACTCAGCAAGACATCCTTGACGATTCGCAGTTCTCCCTCCTTTATCCAGTCGCTGGCAGAGATCACGTTACTGAACAGTATCTGGCCCGATTCCGTTCGATGTGCAACTTGCGCAATCCTCGGCTGATCGTCGCGTCGACTTGATACCAAGGTATTTGGCGGCTGAAAACTAAATTTTTTATCGCCTCTCCAGAGATCGCTGAACATGACATGTGTCGACATCGGCCTGACCGGTGTGTTCTCTCCTGCAAACGAGATCTGGTACACGACGCCGCGCTGCAATGGAACCCTCTGCCGCATCAAATATACCGGAGCATCTCGTCTGTTCTGCTTCAACAGATCGAGTTCATGATTCTTCGCTGCAAACTCAGGATGCTCAACAAGAATCGAAAGCACCGACGTCCTCATCTGCTCGACGACAAACTCCGGATAATCAATCGTGATTTCACCTTTCTCATTCGAGACATCGTCTGGCTTACTACCATGAAATTCTTCTGACCAGGTATAAGAACTTCCCCTGTCAATGAGGGTCCTCAGCCCGAGAATATCAACCTTCGCCCCCTGCACAGGTTTCCCGTCTTCATCATAGACCTCGAGCACAATCTGCCGACGCTCTTTCTGCCGCGGTGTGACTTCGACGGGGGTTTCCACGACTGGCTTTTCGTCGGTCGCCGGATTCTTAGTCTCGGCCTGCATCTCTGCAACCGCTTGATTCAGCGGTCTTGCAACCATCTCCGCGTTATGAGAAGTCTTTCGCTCCTGCTCTCCAATCGCCTTCCCATCCTTTCGTTGCGCCTTGCGCACCTTCACTTCAAACTCTTCTGTCCGCCCCGGAACAAAATCAAACGTTGCTCCAGCCGTCCCGATGAAGTCATACCGATACCCATGCAGAAACGGCCCATGATCCAGCCCGAAGCCGAGCGTCTGCTTCCCGGCTGGGAGATGAACAATAATGACACCATCAGCATCACTGACGGGGTGATAAGACAGAGGGTGCCCGACTGCCCGGTCGTACCTGTCTTCGAAGTAGCGAACTTTTCCGTTTCCGTGTTTCTTCCAGATACTGAAGCCCTCGACTCCGTGATGCGTATCCACGTCAACGATGCGAAGCTTCAAGACCGCCGCAGGGACTAGAGAGACTTTGAAAATTTCGTTTGATTCCGTGTCGACATCTATTGATGCCCTGGCAGGCAGATAGGGAACCTCTGGCGATAGAAATGAATAAACGACATTTTCTCCGCGCCTCGCGATAAGGGAAATTCGCCCGTCGCGATCTGTGACAGCATGATCACGACCAGAAGTCCATGTACGATGACAATACGCCAAGAGTCCGGCGATTGGGCTTCCAGTCACTTCATCGGTGAACTCGACAGTGATCGGAATCGCCTCTTGGAGAGTTAAATCTACGGCTTTGCTGTAGAGGTGGTCCTTTCGTTCCGGATCTGATGGTCCCTCGAGAGTCACTTCGTAGTACTGGCGTGTTACATATCCTTTTGCTTTGATTCTGAATGTTGCGTGGCAGTTCGATGGCAGGTCTTCGAACACAAATTCGCCGTTGCTGTCTGTTGTGATCTGTGACGAGCGTGTAAATGGTGACCATTGACTGCCAAGAGTTCGGAATTCCGCATCAGGAGAAGTCCTTGGACTCTCCACCTGTTTTGCCAGACGAATCAGCTCAACGACAGCACCTTCAATGGGCTGGTTGCTTTCGTCGTGAATAACTCCATTTAGTTTTTTAGGTTCGGAAAACGCCAGCGTGATGTCGAATTCCTGTGGTGTCGGATGCTTAACCAGAGGCGTCGCTGACTCATCGGAGGTCATCCAATTCGCATCTGACCTCAGAGAGAGTCGTGGTTCAAATGCGACAGCATAATCGGGATGCGTTCCGTAGACCTCAAACGCCCCTTGTATTTCACCCGGTCCGTTCATCGGCAAAGCGACGCTCTCGAAACGATAATGCCCCTCATCATTTGTTGTTGTCTGAGCGAGCAGCTTCTTCTCGGTCCGGACCGATGTGACAAAGATGGTCGCGCCCGAAATCGGTTGACCATCCAAATCGACAGCACGCCCGGATACACGCAGATCAAAGAGACCATCTTTGAAATGCGGCGTTGGGGCAGGGTTCTTGCCTGTTAAAATAACAGTGACTGGCTCGCTGTTTATTTGAGACTCATTTGGTAATGCATCCAGAGTAATCTCGTTACGCCAAATTCCAGGATGCGAAACGCTCATCACAATATCACAATCACCCGGCAGTGAACGAATCCGGAACTTGCCATCTGCCTGACTATAAAAAGCAGCCATCACTGGGAGTTGACGGATCACGTTCATGAGATTGTCTTCGCCTCGTTTAATTGACTGCAACTGCACCTTGGCCTGGTCAATCGGAGTTCCATCCGCCGCAACTGCCTGGCCTTCAAAGACGCGTTCCACTGGAAACGAAAGTCGAAAGTCTCTCTGCGTCTGATCCAAGGCAAGACGACTCACGGCAATGCCGTAGCCTTCTGCGATTCCGACCAGGTGCATACGTGGAACGTCTCGTAACCGCGATAACGTCACATGATCGAAGTGAAACTGACCATCTTTGTCAGTGACGACCTCTCCAACCAGTCCATCAGGAATTGATGACGAATAGAGACTGATCTTCGCGCTGGAGACCGGTTTTCCTTGAGAGTCGACTGACTGGCCACGAATCGAGACAGAACCATCCTCATGCTCGACGACAGCATAGCTGGCTTCGTTTCTGTCGGGGATCAAACGAAAGATCATCAACGAGATCCCAGCCAGACATGAAAAAATCAGCAAGCGAGTCGCCATCGTTCGCGAAACAGCGAATCGGTTCACCGTTCGATCGAGAATCGTCTTCAGTCGCAACTCGATACTCGGAGTCGACACGATCGCCACGCCGACTGCGGGCCACATCCGTCGCAGGCGTCCCTGTGAAACGACATCCAGTAATGAGCGGGCGTAGTCCGCTGCACAGACGCCGGAGTTCAAAACCAGATCGTCACAGGCCTGTTCCCTGAATCGCTCGATCTGGCGTAACGCAAACCACAACAGTGGCTGCGGCCAGTAGATGACTTTCGTCAACTCCACGACGACCTGCCAGAGCGGATCGCTACGTTTCACATGGGCCAATTCATGCAGCAAGACTGACCGCTGCTGCTCGATTGGCCACGACGTGATGGTCTCGGGCACGATAATCACCGGCTGCCACAATCCCCAGACCATGGGCATCGTCTCCGGGGTCGAAAGGCGAACATCGACTGATCGCCTCAATCGCAAAGAGCTTCTCAACGAGGCGACCAGCGTTACAAGCGGCTCATCAGTCATCATGGGCAGCTGAGAAGTTTTTCGCCACAACATAAAGACAGAGGAGATGAGTCGTAGCATGAGTAAGCACGCGATACTTCCCCAGAGGACGACTACCCATTTCAAAACGGCAGTGAAACGCCAGAGTATTGCAGATGGCATCTCGACACGGTCAATCGGCCTAAAGATTCGAGGTTCGCCTCCCACGATGACTGTCTCTTCACGGGTGCGAACTCTCACGTTCGGTGTCGAAACAGGATCCGGAAAAGGATTCGTGGGAATACGAGTCTGTGCAGGCTCAGTTGAAGCAGCCTGATTCTTCGTGACGGTATCGGGGGGATTGTGAGTCGCTGCGATCGCGCGTTGTTCGGTTGGGGATGGATCGAACGACACCATGAACCACTCTTCCGGCAACATGTTCCATCCCGGCATCCACGCCTGTCCGACCGGCAGGACCAGCAGCGACAGACAGGCCAGCTTCCAAACCAGATGCCTCGCCCCCGCAGACTGCTTTCGTATTGCATAGGCAACGATTGTCGCCAGCACGAGAACGACCGTCGATTTCCAACCCAGTTCCAGAAAGTAAGTCGTCATCGATCACTCCCCTTTCTTGTCTTGAGAACGGGCATGCTGGTCGATCAATTCTTTGAGCTTTAGCACATCCTCATCGCTCAGCTTCGCATTCGGCTTCTCCAGATGAGTTGCGAGCGCCGTCGTCATTGATCCCTCGAAGAAGGTCTCTAACACTTGCTTGAGCGCGTTCAAGCCTGCTTTCACCCGCGACTGCTTGGGAAGATAGATGAACTCCCTGCCCACCTTTTCCCGCTTGATATGTCCCTTCTCCTGGAGAATTGCCAGCATCCGACGGACAGCCATCGGCGTCGGCGACTCCTGCAACTTCTGGCAGATTTCGAGCACGCTCATCCGCTGATTCGCAAACAGCAGATTCATAATCTCGCGCTCGCGTCGCGAGAGCTTAACAGGGCTCGGCATGATCGACACCTGGAATAGGAGATGAGAGTAAATATTCAGCAAGACTCGATGCGCTACATTATTAGCGTCTTGCCAGCAGGCAGGCAAGAACAAAAGCTAAAAACGTAGCGGCACAGTTCTGGTGGCTCGATTCGCACATCGACAAAAATTATGGCAACACGTTACTTAGCACTGTCATACAACTACAAAATACCGCATTCTGATAACGCTGACATCGACGTAATCTTCCGACTCCAAGAAGGCAGTCCCCCATGACCACTCCCATCCTCATCATCGGCGCCGGACCCGTCGGCCTCACGATGGCCGCTGCCCTCAATCATTACGACGTCCCCTGTCGCATCATCGATAAGTCGACTGCTCCCAGCGACAAGTCAAAAGCACTCGCCGTCTGGTGCAGAACCATGGAACTTCTCGACGGCCTGGACCTTGCCGACCGCTTCGTCCAGACCGGTCTGAAACTTACCGGCGGGAGCATGTTCGCAGGCGGGCAACGTCTCGTCCATCTTGACCTCACCAGCAGCGAAAGCAAGTTCGGCTTCCCTCTGATGATCCCTCAAAACCAGACCGAGCATCTGCTCCTGGAACACCTCGCCTCCAAAGGCATCACCGTCGAGCGTCAGGTGGAACTGCTCTCCATGACCGACACTGGCGCTGAGGTCGACTGCATCCTCCGTTACCCTGATGGTCGGGAAGAAACTGTCTCATCTCCTTACGTCGTCGGATGCGACGGAGCCCATAGCACCGTCCGTCACTCCCTCGGCATGGAGTTCACCGGACACGCCGAGCCCAATGACTGGATGCTCGCCGACGTCCACATCGAAGGCCCTCTCGCGAAGGACGAAGTCAGCATCTACTGGCATGAGACCGGCGTCGTCGCGTTTTTTCCCATCGATCACAACCGCTTCCGCGCCATCATGGACCTCGGAGCCTCAGGCAGTCACGTCCTCCCTTCCGAGTTGTCACTCCCCGAAGTTCAGGCTAAGGTCGACCTGCGCGGTCCCGGCGGGTTAACTCTCTCCGACCCCATCTGGCTCGCCTACTTCCGCATCAACGAACGCAAAGTGTCCAACTACCGCCAAGGCCGAGTCATGCTCGCGGGCGACGCCGCCCACATCCACAGCCCCGCCGGAGGGCAGGGGATGAACACCGGCATGCAGGATGCATTCAACCTCGCCTGGAAACTCGCACTGATTCACCAGGGCAAAGGCCAACCCGAACCACTCCTCGAAAGCTACTCTCTCGAACGCAGCGCCGTCGGTGACGAAGTCCTCAAAAACGCCGCACGCTTCACCACCATGGCCACCCTCCGCAGCCCCGTCGCCCGCTGGTTGCGAAACCACATCGTCCCCATCCTCGGCTCCTTCCACGTCGTCAAAGACAAGATCCGCAACGACTGGTTCGAACTCTCCATCAACTACCGCAGCAGCCCCCTCACTGGCGAATGCTGGAATTCCCTCGCTAACGAAGTCCAGGCTGGCGACCGCCTCTGTGACACTCCTATCGCATCCCTCACGACCGGTCATCAAACCAACTTGTTCTCTGCTATCCATAGCAATCGTCACACGCTTCTGCTGATCCCCGGTTCCACCGACGCAAAAGAGCTCTCCCAATTAACCCACCTCGCCACTCAGGCAAGCGAAATCTTTCCTGATGCCCTCTCAACACATATCATTCTCACCCCAGACACAACGCCTGACACGACGCCGAATCTCGATTTCCCGGCCTGGCTCGACATCGACAACACACTTCACCACAAGTTCAATGCCATCCACCCGACCCTCCTCCTCATCCGCCCCGACGGCTATATTGCCTATCGCAACCAACCCGCTGACATCTCCCACCTGCTCAGCTTCATGGACACCTATCTCATCCGCAAGAAGTAACCAGACGCACCTGCTGGTCAAAGCGATTGCATCGTCAACAAAAGTGATCCCAGCCGTCCCAAAACCTGCGATCTTCACGCGGGGACAGGGATTGCTTTGCTATTGCGAGTGACGATAGATAAGATACTTTTCTACACGTTTTCAAAGCACGCAGCATCATTGCGGACAGCACCTCATTGCCGAAATTGAGGTCATTCATGCGGCTCGCTGATTTCATCGTCGCGAATATCGAGCCAATTCTTCTCGACTGGGAAGCCTTCGCCCGCAGTATCACGCCCGATAAGAATATGGACGTTCTCGCGCTGCGAGACCACGCCGAGGTCATTCTCCTCGCAACTGTCCAGGATATGCAATCTGAGCAAAGCGATGCAGAGCGAGACGCAAAGTCCAAAGGAAACACTTCTGACGACGAAGAGGATGAAAACCTGGATGAGGCCTCGAAACTTCATGCCATCGAACGACTAGGCTCGGGTTTTGACCTGCTGGAGCTGGTGTCTGAATACCGCGCCCTGCGTGCCAGTGTCCTCCGATTATGGCATGAAAGCCGACCACAACCACAAGATAACGACGTCGATGACGTCACCCGTTTCAATGAATCGATCGATCAATCACTGGTCAAGGCGGTCAGCAGCTACACAAACCGTGTTGATCAGTCACGCGATCTTTTTCTGGCGATCCTCGGTCACGACCTTCGCAACCCGCTAAATTCCATTGCGATGGCAGCTGCGTTGCTCCCTCACGTGGCGCCGTCAGAAACCGAAGTCAGCGAACTCGCCTCTCAGATATCGGCCAACACGGGAGTCATGGCGAGAATGATCAGCGATCTTCTCGAATATACCCGGACGCGTCTGGGCGCAGGAATGCCCGTTTCGCCAGTCTCAATGGATCTGAGCCTCCTCTGCCAGGAGTTGTACCAGGAATTCCAGATCAGTTTTCCCAAACGCCAGATTCGCTTTCAATCCAAAAGCAACATGCGCGGCAACTGGGACGCAGATCGACTCCGCCAGGCCATCTCGAATCTGATGGGCAACGCGATCCAGCACAGCCCCGACAACGCCCTCGTGGAACTCAGGCTCAGCGAAACAGAATCTGATGTTGAGTTGGTCATCGCCAACGGCGGATCGCCCATTCCGGCTGGCGAACTCTCCAGAATCTTTGAACCACTCGTGCGCGGCGCAAGTTCCGCGCAATCCCAACCCGATCGCCCTGGAAGTATCGGCCTCGGTCTCTACATCGCCCAGTCCATCGTCCGATCTCACGGCGGCAAAATCACCGTAACCTCGTCCAAAGACACCGGAACCGCATTTACCGTCAACCTCCCCCGGGAATTCTCCCCGACCACAGGAAAGTCCCCTTTAGAGAAAGCATTCAAGGCAGCTGTTTAGGGACAGTCACTGATCAGACCACCCACTTCGCACCTCCCCCTGGCCACTGCCGCTAATGAGCAGGGCCGAAGGTACTGCCAATCTCTATATGAATGACGAGCAGTCGGTCACTCGTGCAGCAAATCGCTCAAGTCAATGATCCAAGGCGGCAAAACAAAAAAGGCCCCCGGTTCACAACCGCAGGCCTTTGAATAACTTACGCCGTTTCTGGCGAGTGCCCCCACAAGGACTCGAACCTTGAACCTGTTGATTAAGAGTCAAATGCTCTACCGATTGAGCTATAGGGGCGGGTGAAAATGCATTATATCAACGAAAAACCGCTCGGAAACTCTCACAGGCCATTTTTTCCAAGCCGCCCTCACGATTGCTGCACCACCAGCGCACATTTGTCATTTCGCCAATGCGTCTGAAGTGGCCGCAATTCGCACTTAACAGACACGCCCCTCTCTCATAAGTTCACCCCTCAACACGATTTTCCCCAAGCGCCCACGGCGAATCCCGCAAGACGAATCTGGCGATGTCTCGACCGCTCCTGATCATGATGATCCTCCTGGGTATCGCGCTCGGCTGCCGGGTTTCCGATCCCCCTGTTCTCAAGAAAAATCCCCACTCGCTCATCTACGACGGCTTCGCCACCGGCAACTTCAAAGAAAATACACCGATCTTTGTCCGCGAAGCCTTCGCTGCCCAGAATCGCGAGCTCTCCGAACCCGTCGCTGTCGTCAACTGGGAACCCAAAAAACACGCCCAGTGGGAAGTCTTTTACGCCACCAACCGCGGCCAGGGTCAACCCGCTAATTCCACCCGCGCGACCTACACCAACGAAGTCCTCACCACCCCAACCTTCGGACGAGCCGTCATCCAGATCCCTTCGCGAGGCCGCGGCGTCGATCCTCTTCTTGAAACCCCGCGTCCTAAGTGGGGCATCATTCCGGTCAGCCAGGAACTCAAATCGGCTCCCCTCGTCGAATTCCCTCTCGTCCAGCCCACAACGCCACCCGAGTTCTTCGCAGGTATTAACAAACAACTCGCTGCGTCCGCTAACCGCGACATCCTCCTGTTCGTCCACGGCTTCAACGTCAGCTTCGACGCCGCCATCCTCCGCACCGCCCAGATTGCCTGGGACATGCCCTTCAACGGCGCGATCATCAGCTACGCCTGGCCCACACAGGGCGGCCTTAAAAATTACTCGAAAGACGAGCCGATCAACCTCGCCTCCGTTGTCCCGTTCACGGACTTTCTCACCCAACTCATCGGCTCCGTCCCTTCCACAACGAAAATCAACATCATCGTCCACAGCATGGGCAACCGCATCGTCATGCAAAGCCTCGATCAGCTCCCCGACTTTCCAGACGGGCAAAACCCGATCCACAACCTCGTCCTCTGCGCCCCCGATGTCGGCGTCTCCGACTACCGCAAATGGATCACCAGCTGCCAAGCACAATGTGACCAGATCACGCTGTATACGAACATTGGAGACTCTGCTTTGATCTCCTCCAAAGGGATGCATGCCGAACAAAGGGCAGGGGACTCTCATCCCCCCATCGTGATCGCAGGCGTCGACACGGTCGACTGCACCCGCATCGAGCTCAACCTCATGGGCCACAGCTACTACGGCAGCAACCCCGACGTCCTGACTGACCTCTTCATGCTCATCAAACAGAACAAACCCGCTGCGCAGCGGTCTCACTTAAAAGCCATCACCGAGACCGATGGCCGTCAACACTACACGTTTGAAAACCACAGCCCCTCACTTTATTACTCATGGAACTTTGAAAAGACTTCGCAACATACGGCGTCTCCGCTGAATGACAATAGCACCCTGTTAAAATAGGACATCCCGTCAAAATCTCCTCGAAACAGCAAACCAGAGCAAATGGACAACCTGGGTATCAGCCTTCGCTTCCATGCTCAAAACTGGTGTTTCTCTGAGTTCTCACTTTCGCTAGACTTCCCGCCCCTCCAAGAGAAACACCATCGATCGTCTCATTTCGACCAGCCAGAGACAGAACAGCCTTTTCGTCAGCCGATAAAAGAACTGACGGACCGCAACGAACAGATTGAGGGCAGGAGGCCCGTAATGAAATCTCAGACAAATCGATACTGGACAGTTTCCACGACTCAAACCATGTGGGCACTCTCAACATCCGTCGTCATTTCGTTGACTGGATGCGCTCACTCAGGCCCTCACCAGACCGCTGGCACGGTCATCGGTACTGGACTGGGAGCCGTCGCGGGTGGGATCATCGGAGCGAACACAGGTGACCCGAATACGGGTCTTCTTGTCGGGGCAGCCACCGGAGCGCTCGCCGGTGGAATCCTCGGCAACGCCAAAGACGCACGTGATGAACGCGACGCCGCTGTCGCACATGCTGCATATGTCCAGAACTCCATGACGAATTACGACCTCGTCCAGTTGACCGCCAACGGCGTCAGTCCTGACGTCATCGTCGGCATGGTGCGTGAACGCGGCGGACGTTTCGACCTTAGCCCTCCAGGCGTTATCAGCCTCAAACAACAAGGCGTCAGCGACCAGGTCATCCTCGCCTGCCAATACTCTCACTCGACTCTCCCAGCCAGACATGTCTCGGAAGTCTATCCGGCGCCACCAGCTCCCGTTTACGTTTCCCCGGGACCCGCTGTCATTGTTGAACCCGCGCCCGTCTTCATCGCGCGACGACGTCCTCCGCACTACTGGCATCACCACCATTGCGGCCCCGAATTCGGCGTTGGCTTCCACTTCGATTGATGGCTCTTTCGTCTGTGAAATCGCGTCTGTCAAATAATAAAAGCCTCCATCACGTATCGTGATGGAGGCTTTTATTCAAAACAACACTCAAGTCTAGCTGCGCGTCGCGTTATACGCATACGCGACATTGCGTTGAGCTTCATCGGCTCCCATTTTTCCGCCCAAGACCGCGACGGCTAATGCCAGCGCACTTGAAGCAAAGATCAGCCACAGAACGCCCTGCGTGTAATCAGAGGCTTTTTCTACGGCAGCGTTTGCCGTGACCTTCATGTCTTCGACGGTCTTGTTGTATTCATCGATCGTTGGTTTGACTTCGGCATAGACTCCGTCGACAACATCATTGACCTGCGCACGGCTCAGGTTCGTCGAGGCAACGAGAACGTTCTTAGCCGATTCAGGCTTGCCGTTGACCATGTGCATCCCGATCGTCTTCATTTCGTTGTAGTCGAGTTGGTTGAGAGCCTCTTGAACCTGTTGTTCATTCAACTCTGGTCCACCGGCTGCATCGGAGTCTGCAATTTTGCGAACTGTATAATTCTGAACGATCGTTTTCACATCCGCGACGAGATTCTGGTTGTTGTTGTCAGTACCGATCTCTTTTTGAATCTGCTTGGAAATCCCGGTCATGAGACTATCGATCTGCTCAGGACTCAAATCGGTTTTTTCTGCGATCAACTGCTTTGCCTCGTCTGGCTTATCGTCGGTCAATTTGGTAACCAGATCTGTAAAGGTTTGCTGATCAAGGTTATCCATCGCGACGCGAACTTCGTCCTTATTGACTTGTGCGCCTTGGGGATCTTCACTATTTGCAATGACTTCCGCCGCTCGCTCTTTCATTTGAGCAGCCAGCTGGGTCACAATTTCTGAATCCCGCATTTGCTGCAGCGGCATGCCACTGATCGCATTAGCAGCAAGGTCAGTCGTGCCTTGAGCGGCGTTGGACATCCCTTGAGCTGCTGCTGAGGTCACATTCGCTGCGGCTTGCACTGTTCCCGAAAGAACCTGATAGCCGGAGTAAATCAGATTGCTGACTCCCATGGAGACCATGACCAGCGTCGCAATCGTTCCCAGGCTCCAGACCGTCATGCCATGCAGCATGCCCGCCGTATCATCGGGACGACCCGCTAACCGAGCAGCGATCCAACCCCCGACGAAGTAAGAAACGAGCATCGAAATAATGATCCATCCCACAGTCGTCCAAGCAAGTCCTTCTCCGACCGATTCGCCATCAGTCGCATCGGCGATGGTGAAGCCGAGTGTAATGCCGAAGAAATTCATCAGCCAGCTGACCGCGAGCGCACAGATCGTGCCGGCAAAGATGGCTCCCCAGCTGATCTGAGAAAGACGTGCCTGTCGCTGCCAGATTTCGTCTCGTCGGACGGGATCGATTTCGATTGTTCTAACTTCCATAGTGTGACTCCTGTTTTCACAAGGGTGTTGCGTATTAGCCAACCGACGGGAGGGCCTCTCGAAAGTGTTGAGAGGCAAAGCAGATGCCAAACGGGGGTAACATGAAGATCAATCGCGAAACGAACGCCTGTGTAGCAATGTTTCAGAATGCTCCAGTAAGAATGGCGCTATCAGCAAGCAGAGCGCTTCGGGAGAGGACAGACGAGCGTCACCACCTGCAGAAAACAGATGTGCGTGAGCATTGCGATGGAATGCAAAACGGGAGAATGCAATTCAACCAGCCAGCGAAATGATTCTAAAATTTATTGATCCACTCGCGTGATAGCGTGCATGATTTCGTGATCGTTTTGCCCTTGGTCAATTTCCCCACCACCCAGGTACTGGACGCGACCGGAATCGAAACCGACACAGTAATCTGCTGCGTTTGTCCTGTGATGACCGAAGGTGTGATGGTGACGGTCTTCTGCTTCACACCAATCAGATTCAGGTAGTGATTAACTTCTGCAGTCACTGCCGCCGCCGTCGCTCCTGGAAGGATGCCACGTCGAGCCCCTTCATAAACAGCGATCTCGGCGTTGTTTCGAATCATGCTCATCCGACTGAGTTCGATTCCGCTGAAAATGACGAAGAACGCCACCGGCGCAATCACCGCAAACTCCACGACCGTCGCACCACAACGCTTAGACTTGGCTTGTAAAGTAGTCGATCGCAGGATTCGCATAGGAAAATCTCGATAACGGGTGGTTCACAAAATCGCGAGAGCCAGAATTGGCCGGAACTACTCAATCAGGACCACAGGCAACGAAAGGGCCAGTCGACGAAACGCTTCCTTTAATTCGTCTTCACTACTGGCGAAGTAATGGGTTCCGCCAGTCAGTGTTGCAATCTGTTTCATCGTTCCCTGGTCCGTGCCTTCGAGAAACGAAATGGTGTGAATGATGATCCCAGAGTTCTTCGCCGTCTGGGCTGTCGTCAGCGGATCCCCCCCTTGGTTCCATTGCCCATCGCTCATCAGAATGATGACCTTCTGAGTCATCGGACGAATATTCTTCGCTGTCAGAACAGCGATGGCTTCCGTCAATCCGGATGACATATTCGTCCCGCCGAGCATGATGTCATTGCCCAGCGACGTCACATCTCCGGTGATCTTTGTGTAGTCGGTTGTCAGTTCACGGTTCCGGGTGACCGCTGCAAATGTTCGTTTCGTCAGGTTGCCTTCGTAGTTGGAACTGGTGATCTGAGATCCCCAGGTGACCAGCCCGATCTGTGGGGTTGTTTCGAGTTGTTTGAGCGTCTGCATAAATGTTGAAATTGCGTTTGACAGGCTCGACCATCGACTTAACGCCGGATGCGGTGAACTCGCCAGATGCTTGTCGCTGTCAGACCTGAGGTTCTTAACAAGAATTCGTGATGCCACCAGCGGCGGATAATCCCAATCATTCCCTGAGCGATCGAAGCACATGGAATGCGAACGGTCCAGGCAGAGGACGATATCCTGCTCAAATTGAGCCGCGGTCGCAATTTCTTTCGGTGTGAATATCTCAGTACCAACCAGCTTACCGAAGAATAAGCCGACCGGGGGATTCCCGCTCGTCCCGTCGAGCTTCGGCATCACTCGAACAGAGGTAAAAGGAGTTTTCCCGTTTTGGAATGACCAGGAACCATCCGGATTCATGGTCGAGTTGCCAATTTCGATATCATTACTTCTCAACACCAGCGAGCGTCCTGCGACTTTATTCTGGCTGGCAACATGAATTGCCGCCTCAATCGCCTTCTGCTGATTCTGAGTGCGTGAAAGAGCCTCAGTCCCCGCTTTGGCAGCCGCATCGCTGGCGGCGCGCAAGTCCGTCTTCGCCAGTTCCATCCATGCAACATCGACCGTAAAGCTGACCATGATCAGCATCACAACCAGCAGCGATGTCATGAGAACAAGCATGGCACCGAGTCGGTTCGACTGATTGGTCATCAGCTCGGTTGGAACGAAGAACTTCTTCATAGACGAATCATCCGAATAGTCGATTCAAAGTAGCCACCTTTGAACAGAAAGTTGATAGGCAGCCGATTATCTTTTTCGATCACGCGAACACGCATCGAAATCTCCGTCCCGCGAAGCGTACTTGAGTTAATCGCCGGCGTCACATCGACGTCATATTTCGTGATCCCGCGAGCATTCAGGATCTCTTTGACGCGCAGTTCCGCAGACGCCTGTGTCCCGCCGCTGGCAGTCGCGACACGGGCTCCTTCGTAAGCAGCTGTCGTTGCAGCCTGACGCATGTAGATCCCGTTGGCAGCTTCAATCGACATCAGGAGAAGCGAGAGCACCAGCGGCAAAAAGACAGCAAACTCCACCATCGCGCCGCCGCGACGGGAGTGATTTTGAGCATTGAATTTCAGAACACGTCTGTGTCGCATGTTCGCTGAGTCATTCAGGAAGAAGGCGGAATTCGAAACTGTGCACGGTTTGGCACCGGGCACCGTTTGGCACCGTGCACTCAACCTTATGGTGCAAACCGACGCACACCTGAGGTTTCTCCCGTCTGGCAACAGGAAATGTCACGTTCGGGCGAACTTTGACGGTTATGCCGATCTGCGAAACATGTCCTGATGATTCAACAGTAACGTCTTTACGATGACATTTTGTCTTCTCGAGCTCCGCTCGTCAGAGTCCGGCACATGCCCGACGCCTCTTCGTTACGATCAATACATCAGGAACAGCCTTCAAAGGCGACGTTCCCAGTCGCGCGTGGTCGATGTCGTGACACTTGAGGACAGAGGCATTCAAACACGGAAGTAACGCGTCCTGTGACGGACGTCTGGAGATCAGGGATGAACTGCAACGTATCTCGCATCGTCGTAGGAGGCCTACTCGGCCTGGGAATGCTCACCAGCTCCGCACAAGCCGGCGGGAAATGCTACGACTGCCTTCTGAAGAAGTTTCCCCCCGGACTGCCATGCTTCTTCTACCCGCATCACGGCGTCGTCTGCGAACCGCCTCGTAAGGACTACAAGCCTTACACCTACGAATGTGCCACGAAAAACCCACTGCTGTATTACGGGCCATCTGGTCCATTGATGCGACCCCTGCAAGTCTATGTTCCGCCAATGATCCCCGACGCCCCTTACTGCCCCGAAGGCGAAATGGGACATCCCATGAGTACGCCTTTGTCTCCCACGCCTGAGCCCGGTGTTCACCACCCGCTGTATTGATCGCCCAGAGAGCAGAGTGGTCGTTACTCACTCGAAAGTCGCCATGAAAAAATGCGGATAATGGGTGATTACCTAACTGGCACCCGCTTTGCATTGTGTTCGTAGCGTCAACACATGGTCCATTGAAAGGAACCACATGAGTACGCTGCGAAACCATGCCTCCAAATTATTCCTGGCAAGTCTGTGCCTCACCGGTCTGACCTTCTCATCAGGCTGTGAACGCAAGGTTCTCGATATCGAGGGTCCTGGCGGTTCGGGTATCGAAGTCAAAGAGAACCCAATCACCAACGAGAAGAAGGTGGAAGTGAAGGGAGACGAAGACACTCCCCCACCGGTCGTCGTGCCAGAACCAGCACCTGCTCCCGTTGATTAACATCCTTGCGGCATAAATGAATGATCCTTTCTCCACGAGGCGACTCGAGGGGGAGGGATTTTTTCGTTAGCAACGCGATGTCTGCGCCCTTCCCCAATTTGACCAGCACCTCCGTCGCTGATAGCATCCGACCTGAAAGTTCAGGCTTGCACACAGGAGGTTTCTATCATGGTCAGAGTTCTGCTCACACTCTTCATCGCGCTCTCATTCACCTTCACCACTGGCTGCGAAAAACCCGCGAACGCTCCCAGTAAACCCTCCGAGTCCGTCCCTCCTGAACCGTCCTTAGGCGAGCCACAAAACTCGACGTCAACCGCTCCTGCTGAAGTTTCCTCCTCGACTGGTTCGATCACAAAACCCGACTCCCCTAAAGAACCTGTGTCTATTCCTGATCCCGCAAAAGCTCGCATCCCCGGTCGCGAAGCGATCTATCACGAACTCCCCAACGGAGAACAACTCATCGCCGATGCCATCAAAACTGCTCAGCGCGAACACAAGAATGTTCTTATCGAATGGGGCGGCAACTGGTGTGGCTGGTGCTATAAGCTTCACGATGTTTTCCATAAAGATTCTGCCGTTCAGCCCATAGTCTTCGAAGAATACGTCCTTGTCCTGATCGACCAGGGTAAAAACATGGACCTCCTCAAACACTACGACACTTCGACCGTAGATTTTGGATATCCTCATCTCACTATCCTCGACGCTGAGGGCAAACTCCTCACCAACCAAGAAACAGGTGCCCTTGAATCCGGCAAACATCACGATCCAAAAGTTGTGGCGGATTTCCTTACCAAATGGAAACCCGAAGCCCAGGATGCGCAGACACTCCTCACAACAGCTCTCGAACAAGCCAAAATCAACAAAAAGAAAATCCTCCTCCGCGTAGGTACGCCGTACTGCGGCTGGTGCAAAGTCCTCTCCAAGTTCATCGATGACTACAAAGACCTCTTTGCCAAAGACTACGTCGACCTCAAAATCGACACCATGCGCATGACCAATGGCGAAGACGTCGCCAAACGCTTCCTACCAGGGGATAGCCTTGGCGTCCCATGGTTCGTTATTCTCGACGCTGACGCAAAAACTCTCGCCACGTCCGTCGGTTCGGGCGGCAATATCGGCTATCCCTATAAGCCCGAGGAGATCGCCCACTTCGTCTCCATGCTCAGAACTACGCGCACGAACCTGACTGACGAAGACCTCGTCATCATTTCGACCGCCATGAACACCTATCGCAAAACCCGCGAAGCAAAAACTGACACACCCGCTGCCGAACGTGCCACCATCTATTCCGTCGAATCCGTCGCCGGCTCTCTCAAAGACGAAACTGCGACCGTGACAGCCAAAGGCACCGTCACGAGCGGCGGCTGGAGTAACCCCGACCTCCACGCAGTCACTTACATCCAACCACCACCCGATGGCATCTGGGACTACACCTTCACCGCCCAGCGCCCTTCCGGCATCGCGACCATGGCCTTAGCCCCGATCGAAACGAGCCCCATCACCATCGAAAACGCCAAGAGCAAGAAAGGCATCCGCGTCGCCACCAACGAAAACTCGTTCACCCTCCGCTTCCTTCAGGAAACCCAGTCAGTCCCCAAGCCCGTCGACTCCGTCACCATCAAGTCTGCCAAAACCGAAGGGAACACCCTCGTATTGGACGTTTCCTACACCGGTGGAGATCACGATAATCACGAATTCGAACTCCACTGGAACGGCATCTCGACTCGCAGCATGCCACCACAAATGAACTTCCTCCTGACTCACAAAGCCCAAGGCGACACCGCCAAAGCCATCATCGAAAAACCCATCTACTTCGCCCTCCCAGCAACCATCGCCCCGGCTGTCATCCGAATAAGATCCACCGAGGACGGTGAACCCACCGAAATCAAACTGGAAGCCCCAACTCACTAACGATGTTCTCTCTTTCCGTCCCTTCTCCCTTGAGGGGAGCTGCATTTCGTTCCTTCTCCCTTGAGGGGAGAAGGCGCCCGAAGGGCGGATGAGGGTGAGGCATAGGCACTAACCACCTCTCAAGCCTCTATCGACACCAGCCACTCTCCTCGGGTGGCCCAGCCGTTGATGGCTGGGGGAGCGCAGCTCACAAGAAACGTCACCATACGCCCCCAATCCTGACTCACTCCACCAATACCATCTCCCCCAATGCCCACCCCCACAACTCCCATCACCCATTACTTCCCCGTCGACCCGCCCCCTTTCAAACCCTCGCCCGGCCTGTTCCGTCTCGACCGCGATTTCGGAAACGGCCCCGCTGATCAGCAACTCACCCACCTCGATCAAGATTTCTGGCGCTACCGCAACAACAAACTCAACGCGAGACAAGAACGCCTCTCCAAATACGTCGCCCACCATCACCTTTCTGACGAAACCCAGTCCGCCACCTGCAAACGTCTCATTCAGATCTTCACCACCGAACACCCAGACTGGTTTACCCATGAGGGTGACATCAACACCACCTGCCAACTGACCTGCCACCTCACCGAAGAAACTCTGACTTTCGTTAACGGACACCTCACCGGCACAACCCCAGAAGTCACTCCCGCTTACATCCACGGCATCGACGCTCTCGTCTCCCAGATTCAGGAAGACCTTGCCATCGTCCAGCGTGATGGCCCGAACGACTGGCTCGCCGCACTCCACCTCTGCGCTCCGGGTCACTGGGCGGCAGAAGACAAAATCGGCCTCGACTTCGCCCTCGTCCACCAACCTGTCCCCGGCATCGAATCCATCGTCAAAGCACAGACCTCGATGGTCCGCGCCATGATCGACAAAAGCCCTCTCGTCCGCTTCGTCTGGGGCTTCGGCTCCGACAACCGCTTAAACCACCATCCCCAACCTCCCCCCGAATGGGACGCTGTCGACTGGAAAGGCCGACGTCTCCTCGAAGGGCAGGGGGATGAACCACCGTTCTACCTCCGCATCGAACGTCAGACCATGCAGGGCCTCCCAGAAGTCAACGCCAGTCTGTTTTTCATCCATGTCTACCACTTAAGTGGCAAAGACATCCTCGCTAACCAGGAACAGCGCAAAAAATTGCGTGAGGCAATCACAACAATGGATCACCTCACGCTCGTTTACAAAGGACTCGCCGAGTCCAAAGATCAGTTACTCAACTTGCTTGAATCAAAGTAGGGTGCTGGTGAGTCACTCTGTAGGAAAAACAGCGCGAACCGCACCAAATGCGTACTCCGTGGCAATCCCCCGTTGGAATCCAAAATTCGCGAGGATCACTGAGCCGGCTTCTCAGCCTTCACATCCGCTTCCGCAGCGGGTTTCTTCTTCCATGGGGGAAGTTCAACCTTGGGAGGAACCAACGGACACAAGTACGACCATGTCTCGCTGAACTGTTCTTCGCCATCTTTCAGGCCGATTCGCAATTCAATCGGACCTTCCTTCGTTGGCTTGACCGTCATCTTGGCCGTCCATAAGCCTTTGTCACTCTTCTCGCATTTGTTCTCGGTGACGGCAGCACGGATCGACAGAATCTGAATCACCGGCGGCTTCGAAGCATCCCGATAATCGAGTCCCGGTCCATTGAAATCAACTTCCAGGAAGATCGTTCCGTCGGCATCTCGCGTCACGCGATGAGCGACGGCTTTTGCTTTATCATGCTCTGGACGATCACCCAGGAAATAAGAGATTTGATAGCTCAATTCAATCGAAGAACCGGGCTCGATCTTCTTCTCTGGCACCCACCAGGCTGCAATGTTATCGATCCCCTCGTGAGGTGCATCGAGTTCCAGCAGTTCCAGTCGACCAGGTCCCCAGTCTGATTTCGGCTCAATCCACACACTTGGTCGCATGTGATAAAGAGCCTCATCATCGAGATAGCTCTCTTTGCGTGTATCGCGCTGAATCAGTCCAAATCCCTTAAACGAATTCTGGTAAGGCAGCTGCACGATCGAAGGATATGACTGCTGATTCAACGCCCGCCACAACCACTTCCCATCCTGCTCGAGGACCTGCAGTCCATCAGAATCGTGAACTTCCGGACGATGGTCACCTTCCGGTCCCTTCAGCCCATCACCCCACAACCACATGCTGCTCATCGGAGCAATCCCGACCTTCTCCGGTGCCTTGCGGAAGTACAGCGTCTCATGCACATCGATCGTCGTCGCGACATTCCCAGCCGTCAGCAGAAACTCGTAGGCACCACTGACACTCGGGCTGTCCATTAAGGCGAAGACCTTTAACGTCGTGTCGCCCGGCTTGGGCTTGACGATCCAGTACTCGCGGAAAATCGGAAACTCTTCCACCTTTGGCAACCCGCAATCCAGAGCCAATCCACGGGTCGAAGTTCCCAGGATCGTATTGGCAGCTCGAGCGCGGAAGTAGCTTGCCCCCACGAAACTGAAGATCTCCTGCAGCTGGATATCTCCGGGGAAAACGGTCTTCACACGAAAGCCCGCAAACCCGAGGTCGTCCGGAATGGACAGCTTGGCTGCATCACCCAGATAGTGAAAGTAGTTCTTGGAAAACGGGAGTGACTTTGATTTGGCATCCGAGACAATGTTCAACTTGACATCATCAACCGCGACATAGCCTTTATGGTAAAAGCCGAGACGAAAAGGCAGAATCGTATCGTTCCAGATTTCCTTGCCGTCCGTAAAACCAATGTGTCGAAACTCGTCGTACGTCATTTCCTTCAGAAACTGCGGTATGACCGGTTGAGGCACATAGTCCTTTCCAGCGGTCGCTTTCGCGAGCGTCTGGACGTCCGCATAAGACGCAATGTTCGGTTTCTCTTGAGCCATCACCTCTCCAAAAGAGGTCAACAGGCTGATCATCAGCATTACCGCAACAAGAAGACGTGAGCAATTCATCATTCTGGGCATAAAGTGTCAGAGCGCTCGCGAGAGAAAGATGGACAGGAAATTGTTCGGGCCAACGAACAACCACGCACACTGTTCAACCAGTGAACGCAATCACTCCGAAGACCGTTATAGCGTATCGGCACGGCAACCGACGTCAAGCAGAGACCCAATTTCCGAGAACTCTCCCAAGCAATTCGTCCCCTCCAATCAACACCTCGCGATTCGACTTGGCGTCTATAATTCAAAAACTTCCCGATTACCGCCCCCCAAAATGCTCATTCTTATCCCGCCCCTACTCCCCCCCGGACGCAAGGGCTGGTTCCGACCGAAGCATTCTTCTTACAAGACAAACACCCTGAAAGCCCCCCATGGATCTTACCTCCGCTCACCCCTACTGGCTTCTCAATAACGGCCTCCTCCACAATTACCCCCACCTTGACCGTCACCTCGAAGCTGACGTCACCGTCATCGGCGGCGGCATCACAGGTAGCCTCATCGCCCACAAGCTCACCGAGATCGGCAAGAAAGTCATCGTCCTCGACAGACGCGATATCGCCCTCGGCAGCACCGCCGCCTGCACGGCACTCCTGCAATACGAGATCGATCTCTCCCTCGTCGACATGGCCGAAAAAATCGGTTTGGAAAACGCCAATCGCGCCTACCGATTATCCCACTGGTCCATCGACGAACTCGCTCGCATCTGCTCAACACTCAATCCCAGCATCGGCTTCGAAAAGAAAACCAGTATCTACCTCGCGGACACCGAAGACGCTGCAGAGCACTTGCATCGCGAGTTCATCGCCCGTGACGCGATCAGACTTGATGTCGAACTCCTCGACAACACCCAGATCCAAAACCGCTTTCCCCTCAAAGGCACTGCCGCCCTTGTCACGAATCAGGCCGCGACTTGTGATCCTCACCGCCTCTGTCACGAACTCCTCCAAGCCGCCATGTCCCAAGGCTGCCAGGTCTATGACCGCACCGAAATGCTCAAGCTCGAAACCCGCAACGACAAGCTCGTGATTCGCACTAGCCGAGGATATGACATCACAACAACCGACATCGTCATGGCGACTGGCTACGAAGCCTCCGACATGCTCAAGGAAAAAGTCGTCGACCTCGACTCCACCTATGCCCTCGTCTCGGAACCTCTCGATCAATCATGCCCCTGGAAGAAAGATTGGATCCTCTGGCAGGCACAAACCCCGTACCTCTATCTGCGTCTCACACCCGACGGCAGACTGATGGCCGGCGGCGAAGACGATGAATTCCAGAACCCGACCTTGCGCGATGCAAGCCTCCCCTCAAAAACCAAAACGATCCATCGCAAACTCCACGACCTCCTCCCCGGCATGGTCTGGGAACCCGAATTCTCCTGGGCGGGCACTTTCGGCAAAACTCAAGATGGCCTCGCCTACATCGGCATCCCCGAAGAACACCCTCACATCTACTTCGCATTAGGCTTCGGCGGCAACGGCGTCACCTTCAGCTGCATCGCCCGGGACGTCATCGCCGCTGAACTCCAGGGCAACTCCCATCCGGACGCCGATTTGTTTCGATTTGGCAGATAGCTTAGTTAATTGTGGTTCAGCAGGTGGGACAACTATCTGTGATCCAAATTCGTTGATGCAGCTTGATCAGACTTTTTCTGTTTCGAGCTGCTTCGTATTTCTTATCAACTCGATTGATTCGAGCGAAGTGGACGCTAAAAGGCTACCAGGAAATTCGAGCAGAACTTCCTGGTAGGCTCGAGTTGCTTCATCAATTTTCTGATCACGTGTCAGCGTGAAAGCAAGATTACAAAGGCACATCTCTCGAAACGAGATTGCAGAAGCACTGAGCATCGTTACAACTCGAAATCGGTCGATCCATTGATGTTCAGCCAGAAAATCAGCACATTCCCGAAATGACAAAATTGCCGCGTCGAATGCTTTCGCATGCAGACACTTCATCCCCCGATAGTAGCCACTGAGAATGATGCGCCGAGATACGAATGCATATCCAGCGAAAAGTATCCCCGAAGCAATCATCCCATAAACACCACCGACAGAATGACCAATCAGCACCAAGGCCAACTGGATACCGACTAGCAGTGGCAACGTCAGCCAGTTGATGGGTCGATAAGTTATTTGTCTCTTTGATGGCATCCCTAGTTTTCCCATCTGGCAAGTAGTTTGAGTTCTTTCCATGCGGATCATACTTTTTACAAGCTAGCGATACCAGAATTCCTAACTCAAAAATAAAAGTGCCTCGTCGCTTTGTGTCGTTTTGTTTCGCTGAGACATTTTTGATGATCCATCTCAACCCGAAATAAAGAAAACTTTATCCCCACTTTACTCCGCTCTCATTACCGCCGCTAAAATCACATCACTCTATCACCGTTTCTCACATAGCGTACGCCCCCATGAGCATCCGCATTCTCGCCATCGAAGACGAAAAACCGATCGCCGACTTCCTCATCCGCGGCTTGACCGAAGAAGGGTATCAGGTCGAGCACGCCCCCGATGGGCAATCCGGCTGGCTAGCTCTTCAGCAACAGACCTGGGATCTCGTCCTCCTCGACTGGTGGCTTCCAGGCGAAGACGGCATCAACCTTCTCAAACGCTTTCGCACACGTAACCGCACGACTCCCGTCCTCTTTCTCACCGCCCGCGATGGCATCAACGAACGGGTCAACGGACTCGACGCCGGCGCTGACGATTACCTCACCAAACCCTTTGCCTTTGAAGAACTCCTCGCCCGCATCCGAGCCTTACTCCGACGTCCCACCCAATCCGATTCCCTCCATCTCGAATTCAGCGATATCAAAGTCGACCTCGCCCGCCAGTCCGCCACCCGCGCCGGAGAACCTCTCGACCTGACCGCTAAGGAACTCTCGCTGCTCATCTACTTCCTGCGCAATCCCCATCGCGTCCTCACCCGCACCCGCATCTACGAGACCGTCTGGGACGAAAACTTCGACGGCCTCTCCAACACCCTCGAAGTCCACGTGAAAGAGCTTCGTCGCAAACTCGAGAAACTCGGCCCTCGAGTCATCAGCACACGACGAGGCCAAGGCTACATTCTCGAGGAGTCAAGCACATGCTCCGACGCATGACACTGACAACTCGCGTCTGCGCCTTCTTCCTGGGCATCCTCGCGATCTGCTTTGGCGTCTACTCCATCATCTTCTACGGCATCGCGGCTCATCACATTCGCTATGAGTTCGATCACGAACTCCACTCGGCACTCAGTTCACTGGCAGCCGCCGTCGAAGTCGAAGAGACCGAAGCCAAATGGCAGCCCCTCGAACACGCCATCTCTCTGGGCCCCAATCAAGCCGCTGACAACATCGCCTGGCTTGTCCTGGGCGATCAAAACCAAATCGTCGAACAATCGACCAATTCGATCAGCGATCTCTACGAAACCGCCAAACGACTCTCAGCCAGACAGCCCCTCCCTTCGCATGTCTTCTCACTCCGCGAGCCCCATAACCACCGGGACTATATCTACGAACGACTCCGAGCCCCGAAACCCGCACGCGAAGACCGTCAACCCGATGAGTTCGACGAACTCCTGATCATCGTCTCACGTTCCACCATTCCGCGAAATCAGGTTCTTTATCAACTCGCCCTGCTCGTCACATTCGTTCCATTGATTGTCCTTGCCATTGTCGCCATGTTAGCTCGCTGGATGGTCCAGAAAGCCCTCCGCCCCGTCCACGACATGGCTTACCAGGCCCAGTCCATCCAGGGCAGCGACTTCAATCAACGCCTCAATCTCCCCCCCTACAACGACGAACTCACCAACCTCGGCTACGCGTTCAACCAACTCCTCGACCGCCAGCAACTCGCCTTCGACCAGCAACGACGCTTCGCCGGCGACGCCGCTCACGAACTCCGCACACCGCTGACTGTCCTGCTTGGCCACATCGACGTCACCCTCCGTCGTCAACGCAGCACGGACGAATACACCAGCAACCTCCAACTCCTGCGCAACCAGACGATCGACCTTCAGCGCATCGTCGAATCTCTGCTCTTCCTCGCTCGCGCCAACAACGACGCCATTCCGCCTCAACTCGAAGACGTCTCACTCCATCACTGGCTCACCAACTACTGGCAGAGCAGGGCGGACACCACCCGTCGCAGCGATCTCCACCTCGACAACCAGATCCCCACCTCAACCATAATTCGCGCGACCAGCCCACTCCTCAGCCGCATCGTCGATAACCTGGTCTCAAACGCCATCAAGTACACACCCCCCGGCTCGAAAATCACCCTCACCGGCCGCATCGAAAATCAATCCGCCGTCATCTCTGTCATCGACGAAGGCCCCGGTATCCCCGACGCAGACCTCCCTCACATCTTCGAACCCTTTTTTCGCTCCCACACCTCCACCATCCCCGGCACCGGCCTGGGCCTCGCCATCGCCCAACGCATCACTCACGTCCTCGGCGGTACGCTCACCGTCGCCAACAACACCCTCAGAGGCAGCACCTTCACTCTTGAACTTCCTGCGAAATAATTGACTACCACCCGACGAAGCATTTAGAACCTTTCGCTCAAATCCCGTCGTCATCTTCTACGGCGTTGGAACGAAACAGGGTGCCGTCAGGCATCTTGAAATCAAGGCTCTCAGCACCGTAAATCTTTTTGATGACCAGCGTAGGAAGGGTGGTTACGGAGTATTGGATTGCATAAACAATCACGATAGCACCGAGTATTTTAAACCATCCTGTGTTCTTGACGAGGAAATAACGTTTGACTTTTGAAGTTCGAAAGTAGATCAGAAACGCCAACGCAACCACGGCGTAAATCAGTTGAAATACCATGATCATTTCGGCAGTGACATTGGGAGGAAGATTCGTCTGACGAGACATTCCCAACAAGAATGAGTAGGCCGTGCTCACCAACACCATGACGGCGGAGCCAATGGTATACCACCATGCCCACTGAAAACCTTTCAGGTAGGCCACTCCGATCGCCACTTTGATCGCTAGTGACACGATCGATGTCGCTAAAGATACCCACATAAGTACTTGATTCTGCTGACCGATGGTCACCACAATCCCGACAAGTCCAAATGCCCCAAAAATGGCGCTGATAAAGTCGAGATAAGCCAGTGCTTTCACGCCTCCTGGAACCTTAGGCCGAGTCAATTCGTCATGTCTTGCAACATCCGTCTGGCAATGCGGGCAGACCGTGGCTATCAAATCAATCGCTTCACCGCACACAGGACATTCATGATCCGTATTCGGCTCGACGGGAGGAGCATAAAAGTTGACGTTTCCATCTGTTTTTTCCATGTTCTCTGGCATACTCGACACTAATCTTTCTGCATGAAACGTAGAAGGCGATTGAACTCGGTAATGGGACCGTGAAGATCAGTTGAATGACGTGTTGTCAAAAACCTGTAAGTTCTCACCTTACTGCCGTAGTCCACCCGGCCCGAGTAACGCAATCGCCAGTAAGATCGGACCAGCGAAGAAGACGAACTGGCAGACAAAGACCACAACAATCGCGATGATCGTCTTCAATACCCCGGCATCCTTGACCAGAAAGAAGTCCTTTACATCCTGCTTACGAAAAGAATATAGGATTACGACGGCCACGAATGACATGAAAACCAGTGGCAGAATCTGAGATCTTTCAGCCCGATTTTGAATCAGAGCAACCACAGTCACGATGGGATATATGATTGACGCAAGCGTGGACACGGCAATGGTGTACCACCAGGACCAACGGTAGCCCTTCAAATAAGAGATGCCCAGCGACAGAAATAGCGTGGTCACAATTCCTATCGAAACCACAGGAATCCAAATGGCAACCGGAAATTTCGCTGACTTTGGCTGGATGGACAACAGCGACAGAAAACTGATTCCAAACAAAAACACGCAAAAGAAACACAGGTAAGCCAATGCTCTGACACCACGAGGAACCTTGGAACGAATATTGCCGCCTATCGCGACAAAATCGGCCTGGCAATACGGGCAGATCCGAGCCTTGAGTTCTATCGTCTCACCGCAGGCTGGGCATTCGTGATCATCTGCAGCAGTTGCGGGGGCTTCGTAAAAGTTAACTGCCTCAGTCATTAACACATTTCGCATGATAAGAGTGGAGATCGCGAGCGAGCCCCATTCAACCTCAACTGGCTGAGCGTGTCAAACATTCACCAGGAGAAACCGATGGAAACTTGAAATCATTCGTCGCGAGTCCTACTTCTTCGCTTTCACCGCCTGCCCCGCACAAATCGCCGCGAACCAGCGAGGAATAAAACGCGGTCCCTCCGTCAGCAGCTTGTTCTTGAATCCATCCACGACGAGGCTCTTCTTGCGATCCAGCCCCTTCAGCGCCGTCGCAACAACCTGCTGGACCGTTCGTACCCCACCAACCGCGGCGTTCTGAGCTGAAGCACGTTCGAAGAGCTCCGTCTTCGTCGTCCCCGGACACAGCCCCAGCACGCGGACATTGCGACCTCGACATTCTTCCCACAACGCCACCGAGAACGAAATCACAAACGCCTTAGTCGCCGCGTAGGTCGTCAGCAGAGGGATCGGCTGGAAGCCTGCAATCGACGCCACGTTGATCACGCCCCCCATGCGACGCTCGAGCATCCCCGGGAGGTAGATGTGAGTCAGGTCGACCATCGCAGTGATGTTGACCATGATCTCCTTATGTTCTTGAGCAGGATCGATCGTCTCGAACGGGCCATACGTCATGAAGCCGGCGTTATTAATCAGCAGGTCGACTGTGACGCCGGTCTTTTTGACCTCCTCGGCGAGTTCCGTCGCTGCGGTATCTCGACTCAGGTCGCAGCCGATAACATGGACCTGAGTTCCATGCTTGGTCCTGAGGTCACTGGCAATCACGTTCATCTGGTCGGTATTGCGAGCCACCAGAACGAGGTTCATCCCTCGTGCTGCGAGCACTCGCGCGAACTCTTCGCCAATACCAATCGATGCGCCAGTAATGAGAGCCGTGTGACCGCGATAAGGAAACATGTCGTAGAGCCGTCCTGAATAGTTTTCGCAGATGAATGGAAGAAATCTTCCGCTGAAGATTACTTCAAACGCCCGCTCAAACCAACCGACGCAAGGGGAAGACTTCGACATTCACTCCGGGACTGGCCACCATATGCGCCGGCTCCCCGCTGACTGGAATTCCCGCCGCATCAAGCAATGACTGCTCGCAATGCTCAAGCGTCGCGTCTCGCAAAGAGTAGGGACGATGATGCACATTACCCTGATACAACCCGCCGCGTGGTGATTGGGCATAGAGAATGTACCGCTCGATCAGAAAGTGATCGAGCGTCCCCGGCTCAGCGCAGGGCAGGGGACTGCCAAGTCGGGCTGCACAGTTCAATTGACCGGTCGTCTGATTTTTACGTTGACTGGAGAACGCCCAGTAATCCGTCTCGATCCGCGACATCATCCTCGCGTCATAGTAACTCAGATACCAGAACCACCGCGCCAGCTTGACGGCAATCGGATTAGATGCATCCAGACTGAAAAACCACACGCCGGGATCGCGTCCCCGGTAATGCACATAGGTCCGCACGTTCGTTTCAAGAAACGCAGAAATCCCACGCACCGCTGGCGACCACCACGGCCTTACCCCTGACATCTCAAAAGGGACCAACCCAATCCACGCATCCCCGTCCCAGGTATCGAGAGTCAATTGAGACGGTATCAGAGGAGCAACAAGCTCCGCCGGAACACGCCAGTGAATAAACAACAAATTCGACCACCGATGATACCCCACCAGCGGATAACCTGGCCGAAGCGTCGGAGTCATTCGATCAATCGACAACATAGTCATGACAATGAACATTCGCATGTAACTGTAGGGTGCCGGTGAGTCTTCGAACCGCACCAAATCGACACCCAGCGTCATTAAACTTTCGTACCGCATTTGCCTCGATTCGCAAAGCCTCACGAACGTCCTACTGCTTTAACCGCAGATATACCAAAGTGTTCACAAAAAAAAGACGCCCCGGCTTTCACACGCGGGACGTCTTTCTGAGTTGTCAGTCGTCGGGATGACGATTAGTTCTGTCCAACGACAACGGAAGGAGTTGCCTTCTTCGGTTTGTTGACCAGGTCGTAACGATCCAG
>SXPC01000089.1 GCA_005778225.1 Planctomyces sp.
ACGGTGCTGCTGGCCGACGGAAAGTTGGCCCGGCTTATAATGTAGACGTTCGCCCAGGCCGACGCGTTTGAGCATTTCGGTCGCGAACTTTTTATCGGCGGCTTTCCCTCGGAAGCTCATGCCCAGAAGGACGTTTTCAAGGGCAGTGAAGGCAGGGAGAAGGTTGAAGGTCTGAAAGACGTAGCCGATGTGCAGGGCACGGAAGCGGTCTCTCACCTGTTCGGGCATGCGGGCGATGTCGTTGCCCTTGATGATGATCTTGCCGGAATCGATGGCGGTGATGCCAGCGATGGCGTTGAGGAGCGTTGTCTTGCCACCCCCGCTGGAGCCAAGGAGCGCGACCTGCTCGCCCTGGGTCATGCGGAAAGCGGGGACATTGAGAACAGGGAGCGAACCGCCATCGGGTTGGCGGTAGGCTTTTTTGACGTCAAGGAGTTCAAGCGACATGCGCGAGGGTTTCCCATCCGGTTTGGGGGATGTTAGGGGACTTGCAATTGCCTGGAGTCGAAATGGCAATGAGGGTCTGACGTTGCCTATCGCCCACCCTTCTTCCGTCAGCGAAGCGCTGACACCTTCTCCGCTTGAGGGAGAAGGGACTCGAATCGGAGCAAATGCAAGTCTATTGCAGTTAGTATAGCGAAAGCGCTGGGGCTTGTCATCCCTCTTCGTAGCGTGACGTGGCGGGCCAGCCAGCTTTTCCGATGAGCTTTACAAAACGACAGTAGCAAAGGTGTCGTTGGCGGAGACCATCCTCGGTACGGATGACCTGGAGGAGTTCCTGTTTTTCTTCGTCGCCGACGGGAATAATGAGACGACCGCCGATTTCCAGCTGGTCGACGAGAGGCTGGGTAATCGTCGGTGCAGCGGCGGTGACGAGGATGGCTTCATAAGGAGCCAAAGGACGGTAGCCGAGGGTGCCATCGGCGATATGGATCTCAATGTTGCGGTATTCAAGACGGTCGAACTTCGCCTGGGCATCATGGGCGAGCTTGGGATGGCGTTCCAGCGTGATGACCCGTTTGGCGAGCTTGGAGAGGATTGCGGCCTGATAGCCACTGCCGCAGCCGATTTCGAGAACGGTCTCATCGCCGGTGAGGTTGAGGGCCTGCGTCATCAATGCGACGATGAAGGGCTGGCTGATTGTCTGATCGCAGCTGATCGAAAGAGCGCGGTTCTCGTAGGCGAGATCGCGCAGCTCGGGAATGACAAATCTTTCTCGGGGCACATCCGCAATGGCATTCAATACACGTTCGTCGACGATTCCCAGGTCTCGCAGCTCTCCCAGTAACGACTCAACACTCGGCATGAGGACTGTCCGTCGGATGTGTGATGTGGCGTTCAGAAGATGACAGACAAAGCGTAGCAGTGAGTGGAGGGGAAATGGAAAGCGGAAGTTGGGATTCCTGTGCAGAAAATGAGAATTGGAAGATGGGGGTGGATGAAACAATTTATTCTATCTTGACTTGTACAGCGTATTGCCACACAATACTTCGAGATAACATTATTCGCTCAACGGTGATTCCCATGGCTCAGACGAATACAGACGCACGCCTTAATTTTCGACTCAAAAGTGAGTTTAAGAAGACCATCGAGGATGCTGCCGCACAAACAGGGCAGACAGTCAGTGACTTCGCGATTTCTACACTGATTCATGCTTCTCGCCAAGTTCTTCACGATCAGCAGATGACTCAGCTTTCCCAGCGGGATCGCCAGGCTTTTGTAGAAATGCTTGACGACGAAACAACAAAGCCAAATGCTGCTCTCGTCAAAGCTGCCAAACGGTATAAGAAACAGGTTGGTTAATGGCGGAATGGTCCATAGTACGACTCAGTCAAGCTCATGACATATCTGGATTTGACTGTGGCCAAAGTCTGCTTAATGACTGGTTGAAGAATCGTGCTAGCCAATTTGAGCGAAGAGATCTATCGCGAACCTACGTGGCGACATTTCCCGGTGAAATGAATGTCTGCGGATATTATGCGATCTCGACACATCGAGTCGTCTACGATGATTTGCCAGAGAAAGAATCGAAAGGGCTTCCTCGCCTAGATGTTCCTGTTGTTCTGCTCGGTCGATTAGCAGTCGACAAGACAATTCAAGGAAAAGGCTTGGGAGCCGCGCTGCTTGTTGATGCTCTTCGGAGGGCGAGTTTTATTTCCGAACAAGTCGGAATTCGTGCTGTCGAAGTCGATGCCATCGACGAGGCGGCAAGGCAGTTTTATCTGAAGTTTGGCTTTCGATCGTTACTCGATGATCCCCGGCATCTCATCATGCCAATGCACGAAATACGAAAGTTGAAGCTGGATCTTCTTTGAGAATCGAATTAACGCTCATAAGCCGGTGACAAGACTGACCAGATGAGATCTGCCAGTTGCTTCTGGCCGGCGTTGGTGAGGTGGATTGAGTCGGAGGTCGCGCTAGGACCGCTGAGGACGGACATGAGCTTTCGTTTGGGGACGAGGAGGACGTCGAACTCTTTGGCTAATTTGCGTTGAGTGTAGCCGTAGTGGAAGAACATCGGGAGCAGCGGGAGTTCGAACATGACGAGTTGGCGACTGGGGGCTTGAAGTCGAGTGAGCAGGGTTCGCAGGTCGTCTTCGAAACGGGAACCCGAGTGGCCGCCGAACATGTCGTTGGCGCCGAGTTCGATGAGGATCAGGTCGTCCAGTTGTGTCGTTGATTGCAGGCGTTTATTGGCAGAGCTGACAGTTTCGCCTGCGACGGAGAGGTCGAGGATTTCGAGGCTGTGTTCACGACGAAGGATTTTGACCCAGGTGTCGTCATTGTCAGAGATACCGGCGGTGATGGAGTCGCCGATGGTGGTCAGACGACGTTGAGCGACGGGCTGGGGATGTCGCATGATGGCATAGGGGAGTTCAATCACGAGGCCCGCTAGCCAAGTGACGATCAGCAGCATCGAGAGATACCGGCCATACTTGGGAGACTTGCGTGAAAATATCCAGAGAAAGGTGACGGCGGCAGCAATGACATAGAACGCCACCGGCAGCGGGGTTGAAGAGAACGCGATGAAGATGACGCCGAGGCAGACGAGGAGACCCGGGATCAACGGGAACGCGGGTTTGGGACGCATCAGCCAGATGACGGCGGTAATGAGGAAGAGTGCACCGACGAAGAAGGCGTCACCGCTGGCGAAGAGGTAGCGGGTGAATTCGGACATGGTACGGCTTTGTTGCGGAGGAGATGTTACTTGTCGTTGGTTGAGCAAATGCGAGCGTGTGAGTGCCGATGCCCCACCCTCATCCGCCCTACGGGCACCTTCTCCCCTCAAGGGAGAAGGAACTTAAAGCCGCTCCCTTCAAGGGAGAAGGGACGGAATCTTACGCCTCGGCGGGTTTCCAGTCGATGAGCTGTAGCTCGACGCTGCTGTAGCCTCGGAAGGTGTTGATGATCGGGGCGAAGGTGATCGCCATCGGACCTTTGGTTTCGTTCATCTGGTCGGCCCAGTCGGCTTTGCCAAAGGCGATGGCGCGAATGGTCTTTTGCTGCCAGGAGAATTTGACAGAGAGATGACGTTCGCCGTTGCCGATCTTCTTGGGAGGTTCGGCGAGCGTGATGCCGGTCGCGGAAAAGACGGGGCGTTCGTTGGCGTTGCCGAAGGGGCCGAGTTGGTCGAGTTCGGTGACAGAGCGCTGCGTCAGATCCTGCAGAGAGACTTCTGCGTCGATGCGGAGTTCGACCTGGGGTTCGCCTTGAGACATGTGAGTTGTCATCAGCGAATTGCAGAAGGCGACGCGGAAGTCATCGATATGATCAGCGGGGATTTTCAAGCCGATTGCTGCCTGGTGACCGCCAAAGCTGAGCAGGCCTTCCGAAACAGGTTTGATCGTCGCGTGGAGGTCGCAGCGTGCCCAGGTACGGCCGGAGCCTTGCCCGGATTGCTTGGCTTCGTCGATTGCGACCAGGATCGTCGGTTTTTCGAAGTGTTCCGCCACGCGAGACGCAACGATACCGATGACACCGGGGTGCCAGTCGGGATCCGCGAGAACAAGGCCGGGGGCGTCCTGCCATTCGGGGTGTTCTTCGACGAGTTCCTTGGCGCGTTTGAGAATCTTGCGTTCGACTTGCTGGCGCTGTTTGTTGAGCTGGTCGAGATACTGAGCCAGTTGCAAAGCGCGTTCGGGGTTGTCGGTCGTCAGGAGTTCGACCGCGAGACGGGCCTGACCGAGTCGCCCCGCAGCATTGATGCGAGGCGCGAGTGCAAAGCCGATGTCATCGGTGGTGAATTCAGCTTTGTTACGGATCTCTGCTGCCGCCATCAGAGACTGGAGGCCGAGCGACGAGTGTTCTTTGAGGGTCGCCAGCCCATACCGGACGAGAGCACGATTCTCGCCGACGAGAGGGACGACGTCCGCGACAGTGCCGAGGGCACAGAAGGCGACGGCGTCTTTGAGGAATTCTCGCATGCGAGGGGAGGCTTTGCGTCCTTCGCCGAGTCTCTGGCAGATGGCCCAGGCAAGTTTGAAAGCGACGCCAGCCCCACAGAGTTCGCCAAAGGGGTAGTTACTGCCTGGAAGTCGAGGGTGAACCAAGACGGCGGCGTCCGGGAGTTCGGAGCCGAACAGGTGGTGGTCGGTGATGATTAATTCGAAATTGAGTTCACGGGCGACCCTCGCAACGCCGACGGAGGTAATGCCGCAGTCAACGGAGACAACCAGTTGGTTCGGATCTTGCTCATGCAGCGTGCGGATGGCTTCTTCGTTAAGACCGTAGCCCTCTTCCATCCGGCAGGGAATATAGTAGTCGACATTGCCGCCGACACGTTTGAGGCATTGCCAGAGAATCGTGGTCGAGGTCACGCCATCGACGTCATAGTCGCCGTAGATGGTGATTTTGCGACCAGCATTCAGGGCAGCGATGATGCGATCAGCCGCTTCGCCGCAGCCGGGGAGAAGTTCTGGATCGTGGAGGTCGGTCAGCTTTGCCGACAGGAACAAAGAGGCGTTGTCTTTGGAGTCGTAGCCGCGCGACAGCAGGACTTTGGCCAGCAGGGACGAGCAACGAAGCTCGCTGGAGAGACTTTGGACCCGTCCTGAGTCATGCGGCGTGAATCGCCAGATCCGTGGCATAGATAGGTGGTCCTCGGTGAGAGTGTGACAACGAATGATAACGTGGCCGGAGGGGGGAATCCAGAGAGGGGGGAATAGGGATTGGGGCTTAGGGCTTAGCCGGAGGGGAGACAAACTGGGACGCAGAGCACGCGGAGGGGAGCAGAGGTCGCAGAGGATATTGCGGATGCCTCGGAAGACAAAATTTCTGCGAAGTTTGCCTGCCTCCATTCGCTCTGTGTTCCAGTCTGTTTCTGGATTCGCTCATCCGTACAGGCGTTATAACCGATACAGATTAACGAAGTGGTCTTCGCAGGGAAGTTCTGCGCGGCTGGCTTTTCTCTATCTTGCCGCTCTTTCCAAGTCAGGATGACTTATGACGGTTGTTGCGTCGAACACTCAAGAAGTGACGTTGAATGCCCATGTGTGCGGCGTGGTGTTTCTGGCTGAGGATGGGCAGGCGGTTGTCTCACCGGAACCGATGAAAGAGACGATCGCGACGCTAAGAGCAGCGATCGAATTTCATACCGGTGGTTTTCACCGCATTGAAATCATTGCCCCGTCTGCCGACACGACCTACCAGGCGAGCCTGCGCCAATCAGTCATCCGCGCCTGTCAGGCGGAGTGTGGCTGGGTGTTTGTGGTAACGTCTCGCTGCTCCGTCCATCGCGAAGTCTTTCACCGCGGCGTGCAGGGGCTCAAAACCGTCGAGGGCCTCTGGGGGACGATGATAGACCAACAGGACGACGGTGCCTTGTCATTGAGAACGCCTCAGCTGCCAACCGCGAATTCGATCGATGACCTCGTCATGTACCCGTGGAACTGTTGCATGGATGCGGGATTTTTCATCCGGGCCGACATCCTTTACAGCGTCGTCACGACCGCCTCATTCAATGATCTGGCTTCGTTGTGCATGGAATTGTGGAGCCGCGCGAAATGTCAAAAGCTGCCGCTGCAGCTGGTCAACTTGAAACCCGCTGCGACGCCCACAACCGCCGCCCAGGCAAACCAGACCGCCCAGCGACAAGCAGCCCTGAAGACTCAGCGTGGACTGGTCGATGGCAGCTTAGCCATGATGCACAAGCGAAATGTCTTGACCTCCCAGATGCAGGATCTGGCTCGACAGTCAGCAGCAACAGTCAACTACTTCGCCGCCTCTCGTCAGGCACCTTGGTGTGGTTACTATGAAGTCAAGCAATTCGAGGGGCAGCCCTTTACGCTGTTCTCACAAAACGATGACCTGTGTTCGCTGAGTCTGCAATGGACCGGGGAATACGAAGCCGCATCGACGTACGTCTGGCAGAAACTCGCGAAGAGAGCAAAACTCGTCCTTGATATCGGGGCGTATACGGGGCTGTATTCGTTGCTGGCCGCGCGGGCGAATCCCGCATGTCGCGTCGTTGGATTCGAACCACTCAGCCGCAACTACGCCAGATTCCTGCAGAACGTCCAGCTCAATCAGATGGGAAATGTCTCCGCAGTCCGAGCCGCTGCCGGCAAACAGCATGGGCAGATCGGCTTGTCGATCTACAGCAACGGCGAGTTTTTAACCTCAGGAGCCTCGATTGTCAGTACGGCAGGGCGTCAGCCCGTCGATGTCGAAACAGTGCCGCTGGTGTCGATCGATGCCGTGCTGGAGAGCAATCGCCTCGGCCAGCCCGAGTTGATCAAGATCGATGCAGAAGGGGCAGAACTGCAAGTCCTCTCTGGCATGTCTCGAACACTCGCTGCGCAACCCGATCTGCTGATGGAATGTCTGACGGGATCAGATTGCATGTCCCTTGAGCAAATCCTCAGACCCTTTGGATACCGATACTACGCGATCAACGAGTCTTCCAAGACGATCGAACCAACCGATTCACTGACAGCGTCATCCGGATCATTGCATGACCTGAACCGATTAATTTCGACGAAGACACCCGAGCAGTTGGCAGACGTGATGAATGGGAATGCGGGCGTGATAGCGAAGGTAGCGTGAGAAATCTCCGCAACAGATCCATGTTAGTCTCGTGAGTTCAATTTTTTCAATGCACATTCCCCCGGTGAATTACTTGGGGCCAAATAGATGAGGGAACGTCATGGGATTTCGACCTGAGCTTTATACCAAAGAATACTTCACAGGGATGGACGCCCAGGGGCGTGCGCTGCAGTATGGAGTCGAGGGATTCCACGAGTGGCAGCAGGGAAAGATCCGCGACAGCCTCGTGCAGATTCTCTCGAGTGTCCCGACAAAAGGAAAACGCGTCCTGGAGATGGGCTATGGACGCGGTGAGTCGATCAAATATTACATGACGCGCGGCGCCTCCGGGTACGTCGGCGTCGATTTCTCCGAAGCAGCTTACGAACTGGCGAAGGACGCCAATCGTCAGCACATCAATGCAGAACCGGGCAAGCCCAGAGTCGAAGTCCATCTCGGAGATGGCCTGAGCTTTATGCAAAAGAACATGTTCCACGAAGAGTTCGATATCATCGTGATGCTCGACGTCATCGAACATATCCCGACGACGGAAGTCGCCGAGTTACTCCCCATGCTCTACTCCGCTCTCAAGCCAGGCGGATATTGTCTAGCCGATACGCCGTTTTACCGCGTTGATGAAGACTTCATCGCCCAGGGCTTCGAGTACAAAGATCCCTCCCCTAGTGACCTGATCCCACAAACCCACGGCATGCATTGCAACAAATTCACCAAAACACGTCTCTTCCAGGAAATGAAGATTTGCGGCTTTCTCGTCGAAGGAAAGTTCTGCTTTCAAAAACCCGGAACCGCGTTGGCGGCATGGTTGCGGGCCGTGGCTTGAGAGAAAGATTCACCACGAAGTCTCAAAGGGCACCAAGTTCCACAAAGTGCTGGTATGAAGTAGAGTGTTCAAAGCGAGGCAGCGATTTGGAAAAATGTAATGTGATGGCCAATTAGATATCGAGTTATGGATAAAGTGTCTCTCGTTCCTTCATGACTTTGTCTTGAACACTGGCCTGACATGCTTGTATTCGGATGGACGTTAGCTAATCTGTAGGTTGGAATTGGTCATACCAGATGGCGGAACGACGGCCGGGGATGCGAGGGGCGACCCTTCACGCGATAACTCAGGACGAGCGCTCGTTTGCCTGCTGTTTGAAATATTGTCTGTCATTCTCTTACAGGAGCACTTCATGCCTATCGCAACGCCAAAACAGTATGCCGCCATGCTCGACGCCGCTCAGGCCGGCGATTACGCCTACCCAGCTGTCAACATCACCTCCCTGGTGACTCTGAACGCCGCCCTCAAGGGCTTCGCAGACGCCAAGTCAGACGGCATCATCCAGATGTCCATCGGCGGCTCAAAGTTCGCCTCAGGCTCGACTCTGAACGATCCTGTTCTGGGTGCCATTGTCCTCGCTGATGCTGCTCATGCACTCGCTGAAAAATACAACATTCTGATCGGTCTGCACACCGACCACTGCGAGCCAAAATTCGTTGAAAGCTGGCTCAAGCCGCTGATCCAGGAAACCGCTCGTCGTCGCAAAGCCGGCAAGGGGAACCTGTTCCAGTCACACATGCTGGATGCCTCTCACCTGCCGCTGGATGAGAACCTCAAGCTGAGCAAAGAACTCCTCACCATGTGTGCTGAGAACGAGATCATTCTCGAAGTCGAAGCCGGTGTCGTCGGTGGTGAAGAAGACGGCATGGACAACTCAGGTGTCGCCGCTGACAAGCTCTACACGTCTCCAGAAGACATGGTCGCTGTCTACGAAACATTGAACGGCATTGGTCGTTACATGTTCGCTGCGACCTTCGGCAACGTCCACGGCCACTACAAGCCAGGCGCCGTCAAACTGCGTCCGGACATCCTGAAGAAAGGCCAGGAAGCCGTCATGAAGAAGTACGGCAAAGACGCCGAGTTCGACCTTGTCTTCCACGGCGGTTCGGGCACACCTCGCCATGAACTGGAAGAAAC
>SXPC01000090.1 GCA_005778225.1 Planctomyces sp.
ATCCGGTCCTGACGAAGATACCGATAGCTAACGACTGTCGACTTTCGGCAGTTGGAATTATTCACCCTTCTGTTCAATCTTCTGTACGCGCTTTCGTGCATGAGGCATGATTCGTGAAAGAATCGTGACAAGACTGCCCGCTCATTTGCGGATGTCACGATCAGGATCGGGTTGAAACAGGCTAAATTGAAGGAGCCTCGCGGTGAAAGTTGTCATGATCGGGACCGGGTATGTCGGGCTGGTAACAGGAACCTGTTTCGCAGAAAGCGGTAACGATGTCACCTGCGTCGATATCAATGCCAAAAAAGTCGCCGACCTCAAGAACGGCATCATCCCGATCTACGAGCCCGGCCTGACCGAACTCGTCATCCGCAATTCCAAAGCCGGTCGCCTCAAATTCACCACCGACGTCTCGGAATGCGTTCCCTCCGCTCACGTTGTCTTCCTCGCCGTCGGTACGCCACAAGATGACGATGGCTCAGCCGACCTGACCGGCATCTGGAAAGCCTCCGACGCCATCGCCCCTCACCTCGGCAAAGACGCCATCGTCGTCGTCAAATCAACCGTCCCCGTCGGCACCAACCGCGGCGTCAAAAACCGCCTCAAAGAAGCGCTCGGCAGAGACGTTCACGTCTGCTCCAACCCGGAGTTCCTCAAAGAAGGTTGCGCCATCGATGACTTCACGAAGCCAGACCGCGTCGTCGTCGGCGTCGAAAGTGATTTCGTTTCCGAGACCATGGAAGAGCTCTACAAGCCATTCCTCCGTACCGAAAAACCATTCCTCTCGATGAGCCTCGAATCATCGGAGATGACCAAATACGTCGCCAACTGCATGCTCGCCACCAAGATCAGCTTCATCAACGAAATGGCCAATCTCTGTGAACTCGTCGGAGCAGACATCAACGACGTTCGTCGCGGGATGGGTCACGACCAGCGAATCGGCTTCCAGTTCCTCTTCCCAGGCGTCGGCTACGGCGGATCATGCTTCCCGAAAGATGTCCGCGCCTTGTCATCAGTCGCTCGTCGCAATGGCATGATCACGAAGCTGCTCGACTCTGTCGACGAGGTCAACAACCAGCAGAAGAATGTCCTCGGCAAGAAAGTCACCAATCTCTATGGTGAAAACCTCGCCGGCAAGAAGATCGCAATCTGGGGCCTGGCGTTCAAGCCACGCACCGATGATATCCGCGAAGCTCCTTCTCTGGTTCTGATCAACAAACTGCTCAAAGCCGGTGCCATGATTTCCGTCCATGATCCCGTCGCGATGGACAACGTCAAAGAAATCATCGGCGACAAGGTCAGATACTGTCACCACCACTACGACACCCTCGAAGGCGCTGACGCCCTCGCCATCGTCACCGAGTGGGCCGAATACCGCAACCCGGACTTCGACTACCTCAAACACAAAATGAACCACCCGGTTATCTTCGACGGACGAAATTTGTATAATCCCAAGAAGATGAAAGACCTCGGCTTCACCTACTCCGGCATCGGCCTCGAATTCAAATCCTAGGCGAGCGGGTGGTGTTAACCCCCTGTGTCTTCATCTGTGAATTTCATCAGCCCCCGGCCACCCCGGGGGTTTCTCCTTTGTGTAACCAATGCAAAAACGAAGGAGATCTCACCACAGAGACACAGAGGTCACGGAGTGGGAAATTCTTCCTTCCGATCTCTGTGTTCTCCGTGTCTCTGTGGTTAATCTTTCTTCTTTCTCTTCGAATGATTGATTTCCAAACACGGACGACCCCATGACCCCCGAACTCAAATCCCAGTTCAACGACCTCACCGACCGCATCCTCCATCTCCGAGACTGTCTTTGACTACGACGTCAAAGCAAACCGCTTAGCCGAGATCAACGACCTGATGGCCCAGCCCAACTTCTGGGATAATCAGGACAAAGCTCAAAAAATGCTGACCGAGATGAAGCGTCTCCGCGCCGCCTGCGAACCACTCGCCGGTCTGCTCAAGGCGATCGATGACGTCAAGGTCCTCGAAGAATTCGAAGCCGAAGACCCCGAGAATGATTACACGGCCGACGCTCAGGTCATCATCGAGAACACGGTCAAACTGCTCGAAGAAGTCGAACTCCAGGCCATGCTCGGCAAGCCGGAAGACGCCTTCAACGCCTACCTGACGGTTCAGGCTGGCGAAGGTGGGACCGACGCCGCCGACTTCGCCGACATGCTCCTCCGCATGTACATCCGCTGGGCCGAAATGAAAGGCTACTCCGTCAGCCTCTTCGAGCGGACCGAAGCCGAAGAAGCCGGCATCCGTCATGCGACCATCCTCATCAAAGGGGAGAACGCCTTCGGCTGGCTCAAAGGGGAATCCGGCAACCACCGCCTTGTCCGCATGAGCCCGTTCAACTCATCCGGCAAACGTCAGACCTCGTTCGCTGCGATCGACGTCACTCCCGAAATCGACGACACCGTCAACATCGAAATCGACTGGGACGGCAAGGATATCGTCGAAGACACCATGCGCGCCGGCGGAGCAGGGGGCCAGCACATCAACAAGACCGAGTCGGCAGTCCGCGTGACTCACGTCCCGACCGGGATCGCCGTCCGTTGCGAATCAGAACGCAGCCAGCACCAGAACCGCGAAACCGCCCGCAAAATGCTCATCGCCAAGCTCTACCAGCTCGAGATGGAAAAACGGGAAAACGAGATCTCCGCCAAACGTGGCGAGAAATCCAAAATCGGCTTCGGCGGCATCACCATCCGCAACTACGTCCTCCAACCCGAACAGTTCGTCAAAGACACCCGCAGCGAACTCAAAACCGCCAACCCCCTGACCGTCCTGGAAGGCTACGTCGATCCGTTTATGGAAGCCTACTTAAGATGGTCCATCGGGCAGGGAACTGCGGGGAATCCCGAAGACAACTAACGGCTTTAGACGAGCGGGGGGTGTCAACCCCCTGTCCCTTGTGCGATCAACATTGATCACGCCTTAATTACGCCGACGCGTTAGCCAATGCTAGCTTTTTGCGCGTGACTCACCTGCGGCGAAACCTGAATCTCAAACTCTTCTTTCAAATGATAGAAGCCCGGAATCCGCCCCCAAACCTTCAAGAACCATCGAATTTGATTGTGTTCCGACTTGAATGAGTGCATCGAATCCCCAGGGATCGTCAACGTCACTTGCCCCTGATGCAACTTTTCTAATTTCGTCGTCTCAAACAGTACCTTTTCGTAAAAAGTCTTCCGCTCGATCACGGCATCGGTCCCGCTTCCAAAGATCGCAACTTCTTCTCCGACCAGCTTGATATTAAACGCCGTCAAATCCGCAGATCCTCTTTTGAAGTACCACGACAACACCGATGTCTCCCCCAGCGGCGTCACTGCCCGGGAAACAAACATCCGCGGGCATGCCACAAAGAGCTTCAAGAATAGCTGTCCCAGAACAATGAACAGGATCACATCAAACACCAGGATGAACGGCAATGGCACTCCCAGACAGGCGATTAAATTGACGACGCCAACGAAGGCCGCAAAAATGAGAAACACAGAGACACTCAAACTGGCTGGCTTTAGTGGCGTAACAACATCAGACTCGCCCGGCACATACCAGACGATGATTGGCATACTCTGCTTCACTGGCTTCGGATTCTCGCTCAACCGTTCTCGATAAGTCCAGATCAGGCAGCATGCGACACACGCTACCAGACAAAGCCCAGCTGGGAGCAGAAAGAGCAGGTAACTCCTTCGATATGTCCGATCGAGCACAGCCAGACTCGGGCGATCCGAGTTCACATAACAGGTCAACAGCTTCCCCTAAGGGTATTCACTCTGAATCCTCTCACAATCACCTCTGGTCCCTGGCTTCGCATCCCAGAAGGTGATCTGACTCGATTCGTATTTTCGTCCACCCCATGAATACTCATAAGCAAAGTCAAAAGAGATTGTCCACTCATTGCAGATTCTCTCAGAGTCGATGCGGCTGCGAATGACCTTAGCTTCAACCGGAATAAGCTGATCGGAATTCAGGTAAGGCCAATACAAAGCCTTAAATGCAGTGACCGTCAGCCCAAAGCAAACCATTGCCACGACGAATGACACCATGAAATAAATCACCGGCGCATCCACGTTTCGAGACCTGACCGACAAGGCCTTCTTCCGACCATTCTTTAACATCGATTGAATCATTCAATATCTGATACGCAAAATCGCGACCAGGAGATCATACTGGGATGTGAATTCCTCTTCACATTCCTCACCGCTAGAAATCCGAACACATTTCTGCAACGATGAACACATCAATCTTCGTCGCTTAAACACGGATCCCTCCATGCGATACTTCCTCATCCTGACTCTCCTCCTGACCGCCGCCTGCACCAAATCCACACCCGCACCTGTCCCAGCCGCAACCCCCGCCTCCCCAACATCCACCTCAACCTCGCCAACACCCAACACCACTCCCCCCGCAAACCTCAAACCCACCACCCTCATCCTCACCGATGAACAAATCGCCGCGGGCTATCTCCAACTCTTCGACGGCGAATCCACCTTCGGCTGGCATTCCACGAACGACAAAGTCCCTTGGAAAGCCGATGGGAAAACCGGCGTCCTCTCGGCTGATGGGGACGAAATTGGGCTCCTCCTGACCGACGTCCGCTTCCAGAACTACGAACTCGAAGCCGACGTCAAATGTGCCCCCGGCGCCAACACTGGCCTCTTTGTCCACTGCAAAGCAGACCCCAAGAAACTCGAAACCGACTTCTACGAAATCAACATCGCCGACGCTCACCCTGAAGGCTTCACCACAGGAGCCATCGTCACAAAAGCCAAGTCCGAGAAAACCTACCCCCTCGGCGACTGGCTGCACTTCAAAATCATCGTCCAAGGCAGTCACATCCAGGTCTTCATCAACGGCGAACAGGCCCTCGATTTCAACGACACCTCAGATATCAAACTGACCAGCGGTTATATCGCTTTGCAAAAACGCTTCGGAGACGTCGCATTCAAGAACATCATCCTCAAGCCGATTTTCGATGAGGCACAAAATAAACGACCTGTCCTCTTACAAGAAAACTCTGGACAGGCATGGTCATTTGATCCGAAAAAGCCCGAACGGTTGTGGATTACAAAACAGGGTTTAATGACAACGATCGGTGATTTTCATGACTTTGCATTGTCTTTTGATGTCCAGACCGGGATTGAGACATCAGCGAAGTTGCTCTTCGAGCCATTCAAACAGGAATCCGAAATCCCTAACACGATCGACACTCCAGCACCAACAATCTTTGATCTGAGCTACAGCCAGTCACCGCCGAACACCAATCACATTGGAAGCTTGCGCACCGTTCTGCCATCTTCTGTGAACGCCTGGCATCAAGTCCAGATTCTTCGATCCGCCAAAGGTTATGAAACGTTCGTCAATGGGGAGCGAGTCTTTCCCGCGGCTGATATCCCTAACATGAACGAAAGTAAAACGATCCTCTCACCAGTACAAATTCAACTTCAATACGAAGCCGGCGTGCTCAATATTCGTAACTTGAAGATCACGGATTTTGGCCTGGCAAGCCCCATCACACCCTACTCACAAAACACGTGGCGTCTCGTCCCCGGCAACAAAGGCTTTTTCGACATCACAAGTGATGGCTCGATCTTCGTACGTGGCGGCCTCGGCTTCCTAGAATCGACCGGCACCTACAAAAACTTCCTCATTCAGCTCGACGCTCAAACCCTCGAACCCAACGTCAACACCGGCCTCTTCTTCCGTGCTCTCGAAGGGACCGAGAAAGCCCCCTCCCACGGCTACGAAATGCAGATCGATAACAGCCTCAAAGACGGCAACCCGATGACTCCCGCCAACGCTGGCACCGGCGCCATCTTCCGCCGCAACATCGCCCGTCGTATCGTTTCCAAGGACAACGAATTGGCCCATATCACCCTCGTTGCTGACGGCCTGACCTTCATGTCCTGGGTCAACGGTTACCCCGTCAGCGACTGGACCGACACCCGCCCCCCCAGCGACAACCCCCGCGAAGGCTCCAAGAAAGAAGCCGGCCACCTCAGCCTCCAAGGCCACGACCCCGGCACCAAAGCCGAGTTCAGAAACATCCGCATCCAGCCGTATGAGTAGTTTCCGGGGTGGCCCAGCCGTTCATGGCTGGGTGAGCAAAGCTCACAAGAAGCGTCACCATACGCGTCCAACAGAACTCACCGCTTCAACTCGAATTCATCACCGCATGGCGCTGGCATCTTGTCGCGACGCGACCCAGCCATAAAACGGCTGGGCCACCCAACTCTGAAACTCACTCCCGCGTCGCACCCATCTTCCACCCTGCCGCTTCCGCATAATTCGCCAACTGCGGCAACGGCATGCGCACTCCCCTCACAACATCCAATTCCGCATCAATCCGGCCCATCGCCTCTTCCACACCTACCAACCAACTGACCGGATAATACCCGCGCGTCCGCAACGCCGATGCCAGCCAGACACTCCCGACCGCCACCACTCTCGCCAGCGGCCACTCCCGACAGATCCGCTCCACATCGCTGGAAGTCAGTTCATCGGGATGATTGAGCAACAACACGATGAGATCGACTTTGGTTTCATTCCGCTGACAATAGTCACTCGCGTCACTCAGCTCCGGATGCAGATAAACCCTCAGATCGCTCCGCTGCATCAGCTTGACTGCAAAGTCCCGCAGCTCGATCATCCGCGTCACACCGACAACTAGTGTCTCAACAGGAGCAGCCACGCTGCCTGGATCGATGCGCAATTTCGACGGACCATCCATAACACATCACCCAAGAAAAAGACGCCGAAGGATTCACCCGTTCGACGTCTTTGATTCAGATCGAATTCGATTTTCGCGAACTACTTGACTGTCCACGTATCGCCCGAGTTGAACAGCTCTTCCAGATCACCTGTCCCCTGGGCTTCGATGCGGGAATTCATCTGGAAGTTGACCGCTTCATCATACGTCGGCTTTTCAACGCAGCGATAAATCCCCATCGGCTCCGGGCTGTGTGGATATCGCATGGAAGCAAGCATCGCTGCATAGCCGGGGTCGGGTGACTTCTCATCGTGGAAGAGCAGATCGTCTTCTGGAACGCTGTTGATGTCGACCACTTCCGGGCAATTCTGCGAGTTGCGACGAATCCCCTTATCGAGCTTCTCGCCGAACTTCAGAGGCTTGCCATGTTCGAGGTAAATACAGTTCTTATTCTTCTCGTCCTTCTTCTGAGCGAACTCGAAGACGCCGGTGTTGAAGACGTTGCAGTCCTGGTAGATCTCCACCAGGGCAGTTCCCTTGTGAGCAGCGGCTCGTTCGAGAACCATCTGCAGGTGGTTGATATCGACATCGACCGACTTGGCAGCAAAGGTCACGCCAGCCCCGAGTGCAACCGACAGCGGCGTCAGCGGTGCATCAACCGACCCGAACGGCGTACTCTTCGTCTTCTTCCCCTGCGGCGACGTTGGCGAGTATTGTCCCTTGGTCAGGCCATAGATCTGGTTATTAAACAGAATGATCTTCAGATCGACGTTACGACGAATCGCATGCATGAAGTGATTGCCGCCGATGGAGAGGGCATCGCCATCCCCGGTGATAACCCAGACCTGCAGTTCAGGATTGGCAATCTTCAAGCCCGTTGCAACCGCAGGGGCACGACCGTGAATGGTGTGGAACCCATAGGTCGACATGTAATAAGGAAACCGGCTCGAACAGCCAATCCCCGAAACGAAGACGATCTTCTCTTTGGGAATCCCGACGTTCGGCAGGACCTTCCGCATTTGAGCAAGGATTGAATAATCCCCGCATCGCGGACACCAGCGGACTTCCTGGTCACTGGCAAAATCCTTAGCAGTCAGTTGTGGCAACGCTGTCGTCGACATGATATCGAAACCTCGGGTGGGATTTTTGGCTGGATGTATGAGTCTGTCCCTTCTGCCTCGCGGACCGGCTGTTGATCCTTCTCCCTCGGGGAGAAGGTGGCCGAGTCTTCGAGGTCGGATGAGGGACTGCCTTGAGTACTTTGTACGATCGCTTTTTTCGGTGGCACAGACATTTCTGTCTGTGCATTTTGGGGATCAGAAAAATGTTCACCACAGAGGCACGGAGGTCACGGAGAGTTCACCAGAAGAATAAAAAAACTCTTGTCTTCCTCTGTGTCCTTCGTGTCTCTGTGGTTAAATCTTTCTGAGTCTTAAAACATCTTATGAATCGCTTCCGAAACTTCACTGACAAGGAATGGCTTCCCCTTCACCTTGTTGAGCCCCTGGGCATCAACAAGATAAGTGGCTCGAATCAGCATCTTCAACTGGCCCAGGTTCAACTCGGGAACGAGGACCTTCTTGAATCGCTTGATGATATCGCCAAGGTTCTTCGGGAACGGGTTGAGGTAACGAATGTGGGCATGTCCAACGGACAGACCCTGCTTAACCGCGTGGTCGCAGGCCGTCTTAACGGAGCCATAAGTTCCGCCCCAGCTGAGAACCAGCAGATCCCCTTCCTGCATCCCTTCGACAGGCTGTTCAGGAATGTAATCCGCGATCCCGGCGATCTTGTTGGCTCGCATATTCACCATATGCGAGTGGTTGTTCGGAGAATAGTCGAGGTTTCCGGTCACGTCCGCTTTTTCAATCCCGCCGATGCGGTGCTCCAGACCTGGAGTCCCCGGAACGGCCCACGGACGGACACGTTTCTCGTTCCGCAGATACGGCATGTAACCGTTTTCGGTATTCGGTTGGGTCGGGTGAGAAACGGGAATCGGCTTCAGATCCGACACATTGGGAACACTCCATGGCTCTGCACCGTTGGCAATGTATCCATCTGACAAGAAAAAGACGGGCGTCATGAATTCGATAGCAATCCGCATCGATTCGATCGCCATTGCAAAACAGTCGGCAGGGCCTGATGGAGCAACAATCGGCATTGGACACTCACCATTGCGTCCGAACATCGACATCAGCAGGTCTGCTTGTTCCGTCTTCGTCGGCAGACCGGTACTCGGGCCACCCCGTTGAACGTTAATACAAACCAGCGGTAGCTCCGTCATGACCGCCAGCCCCAGACCTTCGCCCTTGAGCGCGATCCCGGGACCAGAACTCGCCGTGATCGCCATATCACCCGCGTAAGCCGCTCCAATGACCGAAGTGATCGCCGCGATTTCGTCTTCTGCCTGAAACGTTCGGACCCCGTAATTCTTCAGGATCGACAGCTCGTGCAGAATGTCGCTGGCGGGTGTGATCGGGTAACCACTGTAAAACAGTTTCTTGCCAGACAGCTTCGCCGCCGTGACAAAACCCATCGCTGTCGCTTCGTTGCCGGTGATCTTGCGATACTTTCCAGGAGCCAGCTTGGCCGGGTTGACCTTGTAGTGAACCGTGAACGATTCGGTCGAGAACCCATAGTTGTAGCCAGCCCGCAGAGCACGCAGGTTGGATTCGCAGATCTCGGGCTTCTTACCGAATTTTTCGCGAACCCAGTCTTCGGTGGAACTCATGTCGCGTTCATACAGCCAGTAAACCAGCCCCAGCGCGAAAAAGTTCTTACAGCGATCCGCTTCCTTCATCGTCAGCCCCAGCCCCGCGACTGAATCGCGAGTCAGGCGTGTCATCGGCACCTTGTGCAAACGGTACGGTGCCATGATGTTCGGGTCTTCCAGGGGGTTATCCTTGTAGAAGGCCTTCTGGAGGTTCGCTTTATCGAACTCATCTTCGTTGACAATCAGCGTACCGCCACGCTTGAGGTCCGCAACGTTCGTCTTCAACGCGGCAGGGTTCATCGCGACGAGCGTGTCGAGCTCGTCACCTGGCGTGAAAACTTCGCGGTTCGAAAAGCAGATCTGATAACCGGAAACCCCGCCCAGCGTTCCAGCCGGGGCACGAATCTCAGCCGGGAAGTCGGGCAGGGTGGAGATATCGTTTCCAAAGACAGCGGACGTGTTGGTGAACTGCGTCCCCGCCAGCTGCATCCCGTCCCCTGAGTCACCACAAAAGCGAATGACGACCGATTCCAGTGTTTCCAGCGGCTTACCATCAGCCAGGGGGGCGTCGACAACGTCCGTTGCCATAGAAAAAGTCTTCCGTTCAAACTCGTAAAATGTTAGATCCAGCGACGCGTTTTCGTAGGAACGTTTGGCTGGCATATCAATTGACCCGCAAAACGAGCTGCGGTTCAACGACTTAGCTGGCTAAATTTGTGGCCGGAGGAACGTTCAAAGACGTCACAACCACACGTGGTCGGCTCGGTTTTTCCATCGATACCGTGACCATAGCGTTAACTATCGGCATTTTTGCAGAGACGGTATAAAATAGAAAGTCCTCATAAAACGAATCACCCATAATTTCCTCGGAAACCGCCCAGCTTCTCTGATCAGTACATTCGTCGCCTACCCGAACAGGTCATCTCAACCACGCCACGACACACGCTAATTGCACAAAGATCTCCTCGCTTCACGACTTACGTCGAAAACTCGCCTTGCCGAAAACACGTAGGATTGCAATAACTGCACTCCACAGTTACTCCGCATTGAGGCGTTTTTACTGTCAGGATGACACACGCTTGTCGGACGGGCCACAGTCTTACGATCTTCCAGCGCGCCTAGTCGAGCTTAATCTCTGCTCTGCGCAAGACTTGCGCCTGTGCAGACGCAAAATCAAATCGCTGCAGCGTAACCTCCCCATCTTCGAATCGACTTGGCTCGACGCCCTTTTCGCCATCGGTCGTCTGACACACTTCCAAGTCCAGGCCATCGATGAGTCCGGCCCCGACTCGCTCGCCATTGGCCCCTACCGACTCATCGAACGGACTCGGCGCGAACCTTATGCTGATTTTTTGACGGCGCGCTCCGTCGAACGAACAGAACTGGCAACATTGATCCGTCTGCCGATTCCACCCACCGACCATCAGGGCTTTTTCGACCGCTTCGCCCCGTATCTCCAACTTGCCAAGTCACGCCAGTCATCCAAACAAACGACCTTCACGATTCCCTCATCCGCACACGCCTTCGGCGATGACATTTTCATTACTGAACCCTACCACGCCGGAATGACGCTCGCGGATCTTCTCGTCCGCAAAGGTCGTTTCCCCGTTCGATTCGTCGAACAGATCGCACTTGCTGTCCTTCAGTCCCTGGACCAGTTCCACGCCGTCGGACTGCCTCATGGCGATCTGCGACCGAAGAACATTCTTCTCACCCGCAAAGGCCGCATCCTTCTGCGTCACCCCGGACTGACGCTGTCCCGTTTCCCGATCGTCAATTTTCACGATCCACTCCCTCACGACTACTTCGACGCTCTTCCTCCAGAAATCTTCCTCGGCCAGAACTCTTACCGTCCCGCGAGCGACCTCTTCGCTCTCGGTAGCCTCTGCTGGCGACTCCTTTGTGGTCGGCCCGCGCTCCTCGCCGCTGACCCGCTGATGAAGCTGAACCGCCTCACCCGCACCGGCCTCCCTGACATACGTGACTTCAATCCCGATGTCACTCCCACTCTCGCAAAGTTCATCGAGCGCACCACCGCGATCGATCCCCATCACCGAGTCAGCACGACTCCCGAAGCCATCGCCCTGCTGCAACGTGCCCGCCCGCGCTGGAACACCTCCGCAGCGGCCCGTTTCGTGGCCTCGATCCCCGCGACCCTCGCTCCCAAAGCAACTCTGCGACGCCCTCCCATCGTCCTCGGCTACCGTCACGGCCTCGCCGCCGCTACGCTCCTCGTCAGCGCCGGCCTGATCGCTTCCAATCAAACCAACACCCCGCTGATCCCCCTCAAGCTGACCGACTGGATCTCCCAACAAGCACATCAACTCACCGAAACAAAGCCTCTTCAACAACTGACGTCCCCAGACACCGCTCCCGAACAAACCACCGAAGTGACAAATAAACTCGCCGATCTTCCCAAGCCAGACGCCAGCAACGTCATCACTCTCACTCCTGGCCGAACCTACGCTGCGACGACCATCAAGTCTGACCGCACCTTGACGATCGAATGCACGAGCGAGACCGAACCCGCCATCCTCATCCTCCAGAAGAATCAGCCCTGGCAGGTCGCTTCGTCGGAGCTGTTCCTCAAAAACATCACCGTTCGATACGCCGATCCAGATTCCGATGCCGCTCAGTCAACGGCTGTTCCAAACTCACTGTTGACCATCCAGACACAAAACCTTTCTCTCGACAACGTCACCCTCATCGGCCCTGACGCGACCCACCCCGGCATCTGCCACGCCATCGCCTGGCAAATGTCGGACCTCTATGACCAGACCGGCGGCAACTGCAGAGTTAACAACTCTTCTCTCCAAACTCCCGGCTCTGCCGTCCTCGTCCAACACCACTTTGGTAACATCTCCTTCGAGAACACCCTCCATCACGGACGCGGTGCCCTCGTCCAGATGCCCGGCCCTATCCTTCCGTCTCGCGGCCTGACCGTAAAACTCGCCCAATCGACCCTGCGAGAAGTCGGCTGCCTCCTGCGTCTGGACAACCTCAACCCGCGCGAACTGCAAGGCCTCGTTCAGATCGAACTCCAGAACTCCGTCATCGATATTGCCTCATCGCAAGGCGCGATGTTCCTCCTGACTGGCAACGAGTCGCCGCTCGAACTCCTGAAACTCATCAACGTCACCGGCCGGGGTTCGATCCTCGCCCCCGAGACCCCGCTCGCCATGTGGTTCGACAGTCACAACCGCAGACTCCAGCCCCTCGACGACACCGCCCTCCAGATCGACGGCCTGATGACGACCACCTACGCCTTCGCCGACCCCGCAGGCCAGAGAAAGTCCGACTCAATTCTCACCTCCCTCGACGGCCCGAGAATGGGCTCAACCCTCCCCGGCATCCAACCCGCCGACACAATGACCGCCTCATCCCCTCAACCTTCCGACGTCGTCCCCGCCAACTTCGAATGGCATAACTAAATCCTTCTCCCCCGGGGAGAAGGTGGCAGCGCTTCGCTGACGGATGAGGGAACTCTGCGAACTGCGCCAAGCATTCATCGCTCCGGGTGGCCCAGCCGTTCATGGCTGGGTGAGCAACGCTCACAAGACACGTCACCATACGCCCTCATTTCCAGCTCACTCTTTCTTCCCGCACGATTCTCTTGGGATTCCCCTCCCCCCCCTGTACCATGGAGGGATGCCCCAGCACCTCCTCATTGATGGCTACAACCTCATGCACGCAGCCCTCCCGCTGCTCGGTGCCCGCCTTGGCCTGTCCCTCGAACAAAAACGCAGCCTCTTCCTGACCGCCCTCGCAGGCGAACTCAACGGCAGCGCCCGACAACGCACCACCATCATCTTCGACGCCCAACAAACCGGCCAGTTCTACGGCACCCGCCAGCAATTCCAGTCCATGACGATCCTCTTTCCCAACGCCGAGACCGACGCGGACACCGTGATCGAAGAACTCGTCATCACCTCTCACGGCCCCAAATCCCTGCTCATCGTCTCCAGCGACCACCGCATCCAGAAAGCCGCCAGACGAAGGGGCGCCAGTTTCGTCGAAAGTCACCAGTTCGCAGCCAGCATCTTTGAAGACGCAGCCCCCGTCACGATGTCCCCGACCACCACGAAACCCGCTGAAAAACGCACCTCAAAAATCCCCCAGCTCAAAAACAACGAGTTCCAGGACAACCTCCAGTCCGACCTCGATCAGGCCCTCTCGTCCCTGATCTCAAACAAGCCACCGGAAACCCTCGCCGACTCCACCCCCAAGCCGGCAGTAACGCAAACATCCTCCATCGATCTCGACGATTCCACTAAAATCGACGTCACCGACGAGGAACTGAACTTCTGGCTCGAACATCTGGATGACAAGAAGGACTAACCACCCCCCGATAACCACGTTTTTCCTCTCAACTCCCAGAGTGGGACTTGTTGACCTGCACGCAACGCCATTAGACTGAACGCATATTATTCGTCCTGTTCCTTCTCCCATAAGAGGGGAAAGTGCCCGAAAGGCGGATGAGGGTGAGCGCCAGGCAACTGCCGACTCTCATTCCATCGAAAACCATCAGGCAACCATCTTTTCCTTCCCGTTTCTCCACCAAATACGCACGAAGCGACATCTGTAGGATCAACATGACCAAGTTGTGGCCGTTCCAGACCTCCTTGACCGTGTTTTGCTTACTGAGCCTGGCAATCTCACTGACCGGCTGCGGCAGCGAAACGTACGAGAAACGTCTCGCCAATACCGTCGAGTATTACAAGTACCTCGAACGCGTTCAGAAAGCCCTCGCCCCTGGTGCTTTTGAAGAGCAGAACCTGAGGTTCCAGCCCCCCAAAGGCTTCGAGCTCATTCCGAAGGACAAAAAAGACAAAGACCGCGATACCCGTCTGCCCGAATTTCTTCGCAGCGAAATCCCCGGCGTTGTGGGCGTCTGGAAAATGAATGTCCCGGTCATGCTCGGCCAGGAATCGGTCGAAAAACCAGTCTACATGCTGGCTCTCAGCAATGCAGACCGCTGGGCCAAATCACGCACACCGGGCGCTCCTGATCCGTTGAAGTATCACAACGACCTCTTTTATACCCTGCTCGGCGAAGTCGGCATCTCCGATATCACCCGCGCCGATCGTGGCCCGAACCTCGACCTCAACGTCTGGAAAAGCGGCGTGACGTTCCCTGATAGCGCCAAGGACACCAAGTTTGCGCCCCCCAAAACCTACAACACCATCACGCTCTTCAACCCGGAAATGCGATTCGACAACATCCCGATGGAATTCAACGTCTATCAGTATGGCGCTGGCGATAACCAGGCTGCGCTCCTCATCATTTCTCCTCGCAACATCGCAGCCGACAGCTACCGCGAAAATCTGAAAATGGCCCTGCCAACCTTCGACTACACCCGCCCAGCAGCCGCCTCCGCTCCCCCAGCCGGCAACAGCGCTCCCGGCACGACGTCCTCCCCGGGCGCCAGCAACTCCCCGGCCCCACCCCGCGCCCCTGGCGGCGGCTTCTAATCTCATCCCTTCTCCCCCCGGGAAGCAAGGAGCCCACTCGCCGAGAAGGCGAGAGAAAGGGCGACGCGGTAGTCGGCTCAGGAAAGGTGGCAGCGCTTCGCTGACGGATGAGGGACCTCTGCGAATTGCCCAGCGTCAAATTCTATGTCCCGTCTCCCTTGAAGCGGAGCAGTTGTAAGTCCCTTCTCCCTTGAGGTGGAAGCAAGGAGTTCGCTCTCGCCGAGAAGGCAGAGTGAACGACGCGGTAGTCTTCTCAGGAATGGTGCCCGAAGGGCGGATGAGGGTGAGCGACAGGCATTAAATCCTTCTCAATACCACGTCAAGACCACAGGCAAAAGTAGGGTGCTGGTGAGTCTTCGAACCGCACCAAATCCGCTCCCATCGCGCGATCCGAGCCCGCCCGGCCATTCCTAGCCGCTTCCTCAATCCTTTTTCTTCAACAAGCTTTGCTTATACGCCCGTTCCAATTCCTGATACTGTGCCGGGGCTGGTATGTTCGATGGCCCGAAGCTATCGACTTCCGACTTCCCAAACCCCTGGCTCGACTTCGCAGTGGGGCGGTTCGTATTCAGGTTCAGATTCTTGAGCATCTCCTGATACTGCTTACGACGCGCCATCTCCTCAGGCGTAACAGCTTCTTTCTCTTGAGACATCTTCGCCATCCGCTCACGGAACTTCTTCAGATCGGTCTCGGTCCAGCCAAGACGCTTAAGGAATTCTTCATCGACATCGCCACGCTTCAGATCGTCTTCCAACTGCTTGAGAACAAGATCAGCGGCTTTCTTCTTGTCTTCCAGGGATTGCTCTTGCGACGGAGCAGACTTCGATGGTCCTTCACCTGCACCAGCCTCACCTTTCTGAGGCTCGCCGTTTGGGGCTGGTCCATCAGCAGCGTCAGCCCCTCTCTCCCCCTTCTTTGCAGGAGCAGCCTGTTTACTGGCAGCGCCACCTCCGCCACTCGGCTGTGACGAACTTGGTGGCTGATCGCTAGCCTCACCCAGTTGCTGACTTTTTCCACCTTCGCCCGCAGATTTCCCGCCAGATTCTCCCTTTGACTTTCCGCCTTGATCACCAGACTGCTGTTGGCCAGACTTCTGCTGACCTCCCTGTTGCTGGCCACCTTGTTTCTCGTCACCCATCTTCTGATCCCCGTCCCCCTGCTTCTCGTCAGGTTTACGTGGCACATCATCCTGCTTTTGATTCTCTCCCGGCTTCTGCTCACCACCGGCCTTCTGCCCTTCCTGATTCATTCCGGACTGGTCACCCTTCGCATCTCCCGGCTGACCATCTTTCGACGAACCCTTCGACTTCCCATCCTGAGACTTATCCGATGGCGAATCCCCGCCCTTCTTCTGCTCAGATCCCGATTGAGAACCATCCGATTTTTGACCGCCTTTCTGCTGGCTGTCCTGTTTCTCGCTCGACGGTGACTTCCCGGACGACTGCTCCGGCTTGTCCTGATCGCCTCCCTTAGCCTGATTTTCAGGCTTGCGATTCGGGTCGTTCGGATCTCCCTCGCGTGTCGTCGGCTTGGTTCCTTCTTCACGTTTCACAGTGTTGTCTGACTTCATGGTATCAATGTTGGGATCATCCGCAGGCTTGCCGGTGGCATCCTTATCGGGAGTCGCTTCGTTTTTGCCCATAGGGGCGTTCGGATCCGGGGAAGTCCCTTCCTTTCCCTTGTCATCCTGACTGGCATTGGAGGGCGAATTCCCATCCTGATTCATCTTCTCCGAAGGCTGATCGCCACCCGTTCCATCCTTGGGCTCATCTCCCATCGGTTGCTCGTCCGACTTCTCGCCCCCGCTGCCAACTTTTTTCTCCATGCCTTCAGGCGGCTTGTTGCCATCATTCTTCTCCTGCTCGCCGGACGCGGCCCCGTCCTTCGACTTCTCGTCCGCCGGCTTCTCGCCTTCTTTCTGCTCACCCTTCTGGCCGGACTTCATCTCCTCGCCAGAGTCGCCCTTATTCTCTTTTGACATCTTGTCTGCATTCTCAGCTGCGCTCTTGTCATCGCTCGGCTGCCCCTCGTCCGCTGGCTTACCATCGGTCTTCGGCTTTGACGACTTCTCACCATCCTTCGATGGTTTCTGATCGTCATTCATTGCTTCCGAAGGCTTACTCTGACCGTCATTCTTCTGCTGGTCATTGTCACCTTCCTTCCCGTCAGGCGAAGCTTTACCCTCGGGCGACTGTGAGTCTCCTTTGTTGTTAGGCTGTTTGTCCTGCTTCTCCTGCTCCTTCTTCTGATGTTCCTTCATCAGTTCATTGAGGACGAGGTCATCGTCAGCCCCCTCTTTATCAAACTGGGGCTGATCCGCTGCCTGGCTTTGATTTCCCTTCTCGCCTTGCTCGGACATCTCTTCCCGGCCCGCCTGAGGCTGATTCTCCCCACCTGATTTTGGCTTGCCGTCTTGATTCTGTTGCCCGCTCTGATTCCCGGACTGCTCCTGCTTCGATGGATTCTCAGTCGACGTGGCATCGCCATTCTGCGGATTGCTCTTCTCACCCGACTCGCCACCGTCGCCGGTCTTCGAGTCGTTCATCTTTCCTTCCTGTTGAGGTTGTCCCTCACCTTTCTCTCCCGTCTTCTGGTTATCTGACTGCCCATCGCCGTCATTCCCGGATTCCCCTTCGCCGTTTTTCCCCTTGGCCTTTTCCCCATTCTCAGGAGACTTCTCTCCCTCCTTAGGCTGGTCAGTCACCTTCTGCTCTTGGTTCTTCTGCGCACCGTCAGCCGGTTGATCCTGCTGCTCCGCCTGCGGAGGTTGCTGGTTCTCGCCTTTCTGCTGAGCTTCCTGCTGCTCTTTCTCTTCCTGCTTTTTCTGTTGAGCCTTCTGCTCCTCGAGTGCCTTCTCGACCTTGGCTTCATCCTGCGGTGCCTGGATTTTCACGCGGATCTTCTGCGTGTTCGACAGATTGCTCGCAGGCTCTTTGTTATCCCGCGCTTCGACCCAGAACGCGATCTCGTCCCCATCCAGCAGATGCAAAGACTCCAGACGCCAGTCATATTTAACACGCGTCCCCTGCACCCGTTTTTCAAACAGCGGCTCACCATGAATCCGCTCTCCCGCCTTCTCAACACGCAGCGTCAACGAGTGCAGCAGGAAGTCAGGATCCTGCGCTTCCACAATCAGCGGAATGATCCCGTTGGCAGGCTGTACCAGATCCCCCGTCGGCGACTTCAACCGCACCATCGGTGCCTGATCCGGACGGATATTCATCCGATACAACACCGGCGCAGGATCACTCGCCCCGTCATCCGTCTTGCACTCGATGTGATAAAACCGAGGAAACGTCCCGTCCGTGCGGATCTTCAGCGGCGGCAGTTCAGCCGACAACTTCGTCCTGTCGTTGACCGACATCATGACTTCTTCTGCCTTCTGCGTCAGATCTTCCGAATCCGTAAACCGAATCCGTGCGACCTTCACAGGCATCGAAACGCTCGCAGAGATTGCGACCTTCGTCCCTTCGAGAGCATCGATGTCCCCCGCTTGAATCGTCGTCGGCTCCAGCCTCGTATACGACGGCGGCTGCAGGAAAACCTGATCCACCTTCGCGACCGGAGTCGCTTTCACTGTCACTCGATAGCTCGTCGACTTCGCGTCACCGGCTTCCACGTAGTACGAATGATTCTGCTGCAACCCGCGACCATTCTCACCGGCCAGAATCGCGGCATATTTCCCCTTGGCATCCCCATCCACCGGCTTCATGAGGACCGTTTCATCAACATACCGACGATCATCCGTCGTGTACTTGAGCAAAACCTCCTCAGGAATATCTCCCGTAATCAGCGCAGAGATTTCTACCTGCGAACGGGCAGGCACTTCAATGTCTTTACCCGGCGTAATGTTGTTGATCTGCGTGCGTGTCGCGGCCTGAATATCCGCTGATGGGGCAACCGCTCTTAAAAGCGTTCCTGCGATCTGCTTGGGAGAGAGCAGGGCATAGAGTGCAAAAATGACGACGATCGCCAGCAGAAAATACAGCGATCGCATCAGGCTCGTATGATCGACTGTCTGATCGATCTGCAGTTTGGAAAGCCCGAGCGCCGCCCTCTTCTCCAATGACTGCTCAATCTCGGGAGCCACCGTCTTCTTATGCCGACGAATATCAATCAACGTCAACAGGATGTTATGCAGGTCCGGCTTGGCAGTATCGAGCGTCCGGGCGGCAAACAGACTGTTGATCTGATTGAACGCCGGCCGGGAAACTCGCCACACAAACCAGCCCGCCGTCAGCAGCAGTACCGAGACCAGCATCAGGACCCGCGCCGTCGCCGAAAAGCCCCCTTCGATCACCCAGTGATCCAGCACGACAAACGTCAGCAGATACGTGAGCAGAATCCCCACGCCTCCCGCGATCGCAGTCATCAGGTCCGTCGACCGGATATGCCGACGGGTCCGCTCCAACTGCAGCGAAATGTAGTCGTGATAGTCAACAAACTGCTGCTGATCGAGACTGCTCATAATGACTCACTGTTTTCTTTGTCTCAATCAAGACAGGGTAGTCGGGGTTGTCCCAACCTCGACGGCGTAGCCGCTAGAATCACGGTCAGCCACGCGTTGGACGTTCATTCAGTGCTTCTGTTCGTGCCGAAGCGGCACGTCCCGGGTTGGAACAACCCGGGCTACCCAATCCAAGTCATAACCATTCTACGCCAGAAGTCCTCATCCACACAGTCCTTACCATCAGACGGCGCAGACTTCTCCCTCCAACACAGACGTCTTCAAAACTAAGTCAGTTCCATCCGTTTTCGCAGAATCCACTCCGCAGACAAAACTCCGACGAAAATCAACAGCACAGGCCACCCGTCCCACAGGTTGATCCGCTCGGACGCCTCCAAGTCGGCTTTCCACGGTTTCCGCTTGACGAAATTCTTCAAAAACTCCGGAAATTCCTCCGGCGGAATCAACTGTCCATCCGTCAGCTCCGCCGTAATCTCACTCATCTGAGCCAGCATCGCAGGGTCTGCCGTCGGGTTATCCATCTCGAGGTCTCGCTGGTCAACAATGAACCGCGACACCCCCGGCAGCCCCATCGAGGTCCCGCCACGGGAAGCTTCCACCGACAGCCAGTAATCCCCCGCTGTCTGCGTTTCTCCAATCATGCTCCGCGCAAAATCGTTCGAACGCTGTGACGGAATCGTCTTCGTCTCCCCACCGCCCGGCGGAACCAGCGACACCTTGAACGTCGCATCCTGGATCGCAGTCCCATCCGGGCCACGCACTCCATAGGTTGCTTCGACTTCCGATCCCGGCGAAATATTCCGATGATCCAGACGCACCCAGATCGACTGGTCACTCTCAAACTCTTTATGCGACAACCACAAAATCAACTGACGCCAAAACCGCTGATGCTTCTGAGGCTGACCCGCCAGATACCAGTAATACGTCTCATCTGTCGCGAGCGCCACACTCCGGCTTCGCCCGACATCAGCCGCGATGAACAGCGGATCGCCCGACGACGTCCTCGCCAGCACTTCCACCACATCACTCTTCGGCTTCAACCGGTTAATCCCCGTCAGCGGAGGCAACGATGCCCACGCTGCGGCATTCTGCTCCGGTGCATCGATCAGCATGACGTAGTGACGCAGACCCGCATCCGTTGCTTCGATCGTGACTTCACCAACCACCTGCTGCGAGTTGTCAATCCGATCCGGAGGCACAACCTTGCTCGCATCAAGCGCTACAGGCAGCCAGTCGGCAATCGGCGTGTTGGCATACCCACCAGCAGAGAAGTTGTGATAACCGCCGATCATCAGCAGTCCCGACCCCGCTCGGACTTTCTCCGCCAGCTTCTGCAGCAAGGCATTTCCAAACACAGACGCAGGGACGTCCCCGATGATGTAGACGTCGTAGTTCTCCGTCTCAATCATCGCAGGATTGATCGGCGTCATCAGCTGACCTTTGTTGATCGAGATCAACTGAAAATCGACTTGGATGTTCGACGACGTATTCAGGCTGCGAATGAACTTCACCTCATTGCGCAGAACATCGAAATACGCCACCTTCAGCCCGCCACCACGTACCGTCGTGAGCGCCTCGCGCCGGTTGTTCCCTGTCTGAACTTCTCCCTCGACCGGCGTCACCTCGATACCGATCTTGATCTCTCCGGCCTGCGTCGGCGTGTAGGTAAATTCCAGCGGCACCGTCTGCCCCGACGGGACATTGGGAATCGTCAGCTCGGTCCGATCGGTCCTCGACATCGGCGGCTGCCTCATCGGCCCACTCTCGCCGATCCGCTTCCCCGTTCGATCTTCCACTAGCAGTTTCACTTGATAAGGCTGGCTCGTCGCCCCCGAGACTCGCAGCACCGCACGAACGGGAATCGTCTTCTTTTCAAACACGACTGGATCAATCGACAACTCATCAATGACCAGGTCCAGCCCACGATCAATCGACGATGTCGTCCCGAACGGGACGGTATAAAGCGGAATCCCGCGCTTGGCCAGTTCCATCGCAGCCGACCTCGGCGACCGATTCAACGGCGGCAACGATCGCTCCGCCCCGTCGCTCAACATGAAGACTGCTTTCAGCGGCTCGCCACTCGATTGCTCCAACAGCTTCTCCAGACTTCCCCCCAGCGGCGTCTGCATCCCGGGGGCTTCGCTGGTTAGAGGCATCGCAGTGACCGGAGTCAGCTGGTCTCCAAATTCGAACTCTCGAACCGTCAGCTCGTCTTTCAGACTCTTGATCTCGTCCTCAACACCTGTCCGCACCTTAACCAGATGCTCGCGACGCGTCTGATTCTCCGGCGCATCTTTGGTCGTCATACTGCGACTGTCGTCATACAAAAAACTGATGACCGTATCACTGTCATCACTCGTCGCATATTTCAGCGACGGCCGAAACATCGCGACTAATAACACCAACGTCGAAAGCAGACGCAGCGTGAGCAACGACCGCTGCTGAGCCTTCGGCAAATGACGCACCCGCGCTGGATACGTGAGCAACACCAATAGCAGAAGCCCGAGCCCCAACAGGCTCGTCGTCATCCACCCCCAAATCGGTGCCCACGAAATTTCCATCAAGTCCCTTATGCTTACAAATTCAAAAGAACTCTTCACCACAGAGGTCACGGAGGAACACAGAGTCGCACAGAGAAGAGATTTTTGTTTTCCCTGTGTGCCTCTGTGTAACTCTGTGACCTCTGTGGTGAAATTGTCTTCCTCTCACGCCGGCTCACTTCCCCCGACGCGATAAAAGTAATTCGCGATCAAATGCTCTCCTGCAAACACGATGATCATCAACGTCACCAGCAGCGGATAAATCTCTTCCCCCAGGCGCGTCTTCAACATCCGACGCTCGAGTTCCGAAACATCTTTCGCCATCTGATACTGACCTGTCCCCAACATCAGGTCGAGCTCTGCGGCCGTCAGTTTCGTCAGATCAGTTTCGTTCTCAACCAGGTTCACACTGAACCCATCGGTCCCTGAAATTCGATCCGTCTCCGAAAGGCTCCGCCCCGGCTGCTGACCAGGGATCAGCAGATACTGCCCGATCGTCGTCGCCCCCTGCAAGTTTCCCGGACGTTCATTGCGATTGGCTGAATTAGTGGCTTCAGTCACTTTTGTCTGAGGACGAATCGTCAACAACGGCCCCTGATACGGCAATTCAATTTTCTGCTGCTTCAAGTCCGGGAGACGCAATTGATAAGTCTGCTTCGCCTGAGCGGGCACCGTCACATCAACGAACTGGCCGATCTGAAAGTTTCTCGCGGATTCCGACAACCCCGCTGATCTCTGCACGAGAAAATCCGCCAGCGCCAGATACGCCCAGCCACCGCGCGCCAGATCGCTCCAGTTATTTCCCGTCGCTCCGCCGCGCAGATCGACTGCCGTCGTCAGCAGGATCGAAAGGCCTCCTTTGACCGACTTCTCCATCAGTGCCGGTGAACGGTCATCATTCGCGTATTCGGCAATGATCTGACCGCCGGCTCGCTGCTCCAGTTTCCAGAAGCGTCGTATCGGCAACAACGGCAGCACCTTCGCAACTCCGAGCTGAGTCAGACTCTGCGCCAATGGATGGCCACTACTGGCGATATCGATAAACGCAGGCTGCCCAAAACGACTATGCACATCGGGCAGAGCAGGGAGGACTTCCTCAGCGGCAGAGCCCCGATAGGCATTGCGGTCAATCTCGGTCGTCCCGAGAACCGTAATCAACCCGCCGCCGTTCTGCACGTAACTATTGAGTGCCTGCCACACCGCTGGACTCGGTCGATTCAGGTTGATCAGAAAGACCGTCTTGTAGTCCTTGAGCATTGCGGAATTGAACTGCGACAGCGGCAACACATTCACGTCATATTTATTGACCGACGCATTTGCGAGGGCCTCAGGAGCAAGCGCCTGCGAAATCTCGAAACCATCAGGGATTCGATCCACGAGCATCAACACTTTCGTCTTGATATTCGCAGGAATCGAGAAGTAACGAACATCATCCGCAGCGAGTGGATCACTCCCCGTCAGACGTAGTTCCCCCTGAACGAGCCCTGCCTGTCGTGCTTCGACTCGAAATGGCACCTGTGCCGGCTGTCCTGCTTCCACCGTCACTGTCTCGAAACTCTGCTTCGTCAATTCACCGAGCGTGTTTTTAAGATACAGCTCGACCATCACCTGAGCCGTCGGTTGTGTCGTCGCGATATCGACCGTGATGATGGAAGACTGCCCGACAATCGCGGGTCTCGTGCCCGTATCAATCTTGCGAATCGCCTGATTGAGCGGCTGGTCGACACTCACATCGATCAGGTACAGATTCATCCAGGGACGTGCTTCCAGTTCCCCTTTCAGATTCGCTGCGACGTCCTTGTTCCAGGCCGAGGCGGACAGGTCCGTGAAGAGGTACACATCGCGGATAAACCGATCGGTACTCTCCTCACCCCCGCGCTGACCATCAGGCCCGATCTTCATGACTTCATCCCGACTTTCATCCTGCAGCTTCATTGCCGCCTTGAGTCGTTGAGACAGATCGATACTGATTGGCGAAGTCTTCAGAAAATTCTCGCTGGTCAGCTTTTTGAACGCCGCACTCAGATCATTCTGAAACAGAACGGGGTCCGTCGACGCGCTGTCAGTAATCGCGATCCGGCTGCCAGTGGGCAGGTCTTCGACAAGTTTGGTCGCGATCTGTCGACTCATCCCGACCCGCGTGCGATTCTCAAACAGGTAGTCCATGCTCACGCTGGTATCAAACACCAGCACCGAAGCCACCGGCAGTCGCATATTCCCCGGCTGCACGGGCGACTTCATCTCGGCCCAGACCCGAGATCCCCAGGGAATCCCCACCAGCAAAAGAGTCAGAAAAATGAAGCCCGTCAACACACCTGACCGCAGTCGCATCTCCTGCTTTTCAAACGCGTTTGACTTCTCCCCGCGAGCGGCGAGGCGTCTATGCATCCCGTAATAAATCCCCGCAGCAGCCGCTCCCAATCCTCCGAGCAGCAGCATCTCCAGCAGCGACAGTCCATAGTCCGCTGAGGGGAGGGAAGGGCGAACCAGCGCCATCACGAGCAACCCGATCACCGCCATTCGCAACAACAGTAGCAACAAATGCTTCAGCTGCATCCGTCGTTGATGTTTGCGCTGCTTGTTGATCAGCAGACGCAGGGCCGGGAAGACGAGTTTCTTGGGCTTCGACTTGAGCAGATAATGGATCAGGACCGGCACGACGATCAGCGTCAGACCATAAAGTAATGCCGGGTTAAGCAGCGACATGGGAATCCGTTGTCAGTCGATGAAGTGTCACAAGTGAAAAGGGCGTCGAGGCATCCATGTTATTATCTCTACCGATTATAGCGCCTCCCGGTTTGGCTGCCTACACTGGACCTGCGATTGTTCGTCAAACGGTCAGTTTGATATCTCCTACGCCCCGGACTGCCAAAATGTGGGAAACTGGCCTCTTTCGCCTGAACTGATCCCAGAGTAGACTGAATCCTGGCCAATTTTTGACTCTGATTTCCGCCGCGCTCGCCCCTAGTCGTATTTGCACAAGAGATGATCCTTTATGGTACGCCAGACCAGACGACGACAGCGGCTGATTACGCATAATTCCTGGCAGCCGGACCGAGTTCAGAACTTTCAATTCCAGCGGAAGCCAAAACCATCTCAGAACATCACTCCTCTTTTTGAGCCTGCGGTGCAGAGCTTCGATCGGCCGCCAATTCCGCCCAAGCTGACCATCGTACCGGCAGCCCCCCTCACACCGCCTGCTCGCTTCGAGAATACCATGCGAATCGCCGCCTTGATGATTGGTGCTTTAGTAATCTGCTTCTCGATCGCTCTGGCGATGGAACAGTCTGACTTCTTCAACACCACCACGTCCCATCTTGCTGCAGAAACATCAGCGCTCAGCCAACCTCAGATCTCCGAAGCGACTCGCCGCAATCCTGACGGGGGTATGCAAGACTTCGAAACAATGCTCAGGACAGCAGCAGACTCGAAAGATTTCACCGGCACTTATCAGATTATTGACAGCCGGACTGATCTCGAGAAGCAGATCGAACAGAAGCTGTCGACAACTCCGATCACGGTCAATTTCGTCGATACCCCTCTGAAAGAGGTCGTCAGGAATATCGGCGAGCAACTCTCTGTGGCCGTGTATCTCGCAGAGAATAACTTGAGCGAAGAGGGAATCCCTTCCGATGAACCTATTAATGGCAGCTTCGGCGAGCCAGTCCGTGCAGAGGCAGCCCTGAGAATCTTATTGGACAAGCTTGGACTGACCTGGTACGTCGGCAACGACATGCTGATCGTCACGACAAAAACCGCAGCCGATGAGCTCGGCTTTGTCCGCACGTATGACGTGCGGGGGTTGGGATTTCTCAAATACGTCCAAATGCGTCAACTCGAAATCATCATCACATCACACACCGGCGATGAATTCTCCTGGGATGAAGTCGGTGGAATGGGCAGAATCTCGTCCATACCCGGTGGAATCGTTGTCAGTAACACCACCAAAGTTCACAACGAAATCAAAGCCCTGCTTGATCAGTTTCAGAAGTTCGTCACGCCGACTAAGTCGTCACAGCAAAATTAAGAAGATTGAACCACGGATGAACACAGATCGACACAGATAAAATCAGTTAGGACCTTATCCCCCCTTTCTCGATCTGCGGTTCAAATCCTCGGATCCGTCTCCATCTGTGGTTGATCCTTTGGAAATCGCTGTCACGTGATCGGAATATACTTCCGTCCCCAGACGATTCCCCAGCGGAGCAGGGCGATCAGGAGTGCAGCGGGCCACATGGAAGGGCGGATCGTGACCAGCGTCAGCGCCGCCAGCAGCGGATAGTAGCCCAGCATCTGCCCGACCGTTCGCCCGATCAAGGGTGGTTTCTTCTCAGCCTGTTCAATCTGCGCGACACGCTGTCGGAACCAGCAATCAAAGCGGTATGCGACGACGAGGGTTCCGATCAGAATCAACCAGCCTTCCCCTGCACGGATCGGCCCCCGGCCAGAGACGACGTCACCGGCGCCGTGCTCCAGCAGAAAAGTCATGAGCAGGATCACGAATGCCCCGAGGTAGCCTCCACGGCATAGTGCAATCTGCCCCTTGGTGACACCGATCGCTTCCGTCCTCGCCAGAAAGGTGATCCCGGCAATAAAGCTAATCATTGCCACACTCACAAGTCCCAGAATGACGACATCGATTCGCGATTCTCCCAGCGGCCAGGCATGCGTCGACCCCAGCAGCACGTTCCCTCCGCGGCATAGTCCCATCACGAGCGGTGCAAAAGGGAGGTGCTTGAAGCCATCGTAAAAGAGGATCACGCCGGCCAGTCCAACAGCGACGTACATCGCGTATTCGTTTGCCAGCAACGCCAGGCCAATGCCACCTGCCATCAAGGCGGTCCCCAGAATCAACGCGGATATCCAACTGACTGCGCCACTTGGAATCGGACGATCGGGACGCTCCTGTGTATCCTGTTTCACATCAAAGAGGTCGTTGAAGACCATCCCCGCGAGGTATAAACATGCCGACGCAGCCGTCAGGATCGCCAGCTCAATCATGTCCGATGTGGTGAGCTGATTTCGCTGCAGCAGCAGCAGTCCTCCCAGCAGGATGTCGGCGACCACCGACAAAACCAGCGGCAGTCGCATCAAGCGGGCATAGTCGAAAACAATCAATTTCATTGACACTTCAAGCAACCTTGATCACGTCCTGCGGTTTCCAATTGACGGTGCAATCTCCAGACCTATCATACGGGCGTCCGGCTGTAAACCGACTCACTCTCACGTTGTCTCAGCGGAAGTCGATTGATTCCGGGTGACACTGGAAGACGAAACCACGGATGGACACGAAGAAACACGGATAAGACAAGAGGATTTGAACCGCAGATAAACGCAGGTGAACGCAGATGGAGAGAGGACATGAGTCGGGAGTTTCTATCCGTTAGATTTCTGCTTAGGTTTTCCTCATGATGTTCTTAATCTGTGTTGATCCGCGTTTATCTGTGGTTCAATTCTTACTTTTGATTTCAGACACCGAATAAAACTGTCTCGCAAATCTAACTGTTCCAGGAATCATACGACATGCCTTCACAACGCGTTCTTGTTATCGGTGGTGGCATCATTGGAGCTGCATCGGCTCACTATCTTTCGGAAGCGGGTTGCGACGTGACGATCGTCGAGCGGAAAAAGTTCGCCGGTGCCTGCTCCCATGGCAACTGTGGTTACATCTCCCCCAGCCACGTCCTCCCGCTCCATGGTCCGGGCGTGGTCACCAAGACGATGCGGGCGATGTTACTGCCAAACTCTCCCTTCTCGATCAAGCCTCAATTCAATCCTGCTTTCCTCTCGTGGATGTGGAACTTCACCCGCAACTGCAACGTCGATTCACAGCTGGCGTCGGCCGACCGGATGGCTCCGTTACTGAAATCGACGAATGCTCTGTATGAAGATCTCCTCACCAACCAGGGTCTGGAAGCGGAGTACAAAAAGAAGGGTTGTCTGTTCGTTTTCCAGTCACCCGAGGGGATGGAGTATTACGCCAAGACCAACGAACTGCTCATGGATCGTTACAACGTCCCCGCGACCCGTTATGACGCCGAGGCTCTCGTCAAACTCGAGCCCGCCCTCAAGCCCGGCGTCGCAGCAGGAGGCTGGCATTATGAGATGGACGCACACGTCCGTCCCGACATCATGATGAAAAGCTGGCGCAAGATTCTGGAATCGAAAGGGGTCAGGATCGTTGAAGACTGCGAAGTCACAGGGTTTGACCTGCAGGGTGGAAAAGCCCGCGCCGTCAAAACCACCCAGGGAGACCTCACAGCCGATGTCTTCGTCGCAGCGACTGGGTCATGGACTCCCTTTTTCAACAAACTCCTCGGCACCGCCGTCCCGATTCAGCCCGGCAAAGGTTACTCACTGACGATGCAGCGGCCCGCCGTCTGCCCGGAGATCCCGATGATCTTCCAGGAACACAAAGTCGCGATCACCCCGATGACCACCGGCTACCGTATCGGCTCAACCATGGAGTTCGCAGGCTACGACGATCGCATCAACCAGAAGCGAATCAGCCTGCTCAAGACCGCAGCACAATTGTTCCTCAAAGATCCTTACACCACGCCGATCGAGCAGGAATGGTTCGGCTGGCGCCCTATGACCTATGACAACCTGCCGATTATCGACCAGGCTCCCAGTATGAAGAATGTCTGGATCGCCGCCGGGCATAACATGCTCGGACTCACCCTCGGCCCGGTCACTGGCAAACTTGTCAGCGAAGCTATCATCGGCCAGCCGACGCATATCGACGTGACGCCGTATCGTCTCAAGCGTTTCAAGACAAAGCAGAAGCCGTTGTCGCCTTATGCTGCGACGACGTAGCTGCATATGTAAAAAAGGCACAGGGGGTTGACACCCCCCGCTCGCCTGAGAGATTAGAATTCGCCGACGACTTCGCCGGTGCCGCGTGAACCTAAGGCTCGCCAAATTCCCTGATCGATGTTCTGGCTAATGAATCGGACTGCGCCATCCCCCATCAGTGATTGCACACCACCTTTGTGATAACTGCGGGACGTGATCGCACTAAAACTTGGATTACCGCTATCGCGTCCTTCCTGCTGCGATGCAAAGTCTGTGTCCTGCGTCTTGCCTAAATACGTAAAGGCGACGAAGGTGTTCGGTGTCATTGTGGTCGTAAATCCGCTGTGATGGCCATGCCCGTTTGGCCATTCGGAATGGGCGGTTCCTGGATCCCATCGAGCTTTGTCTGTTCCCAGATTGATGATCGTCGTCAGTTCTGAAGCAGTCGATGGGATTGTTTGGCCACTGCCCGGCAGAGTCGTGTAAACAGCGGTTCGAGTGTATGGCTGGTGTGATTTGACTTCTGAGGCGAATAGCGTGTTGCTCAGACCATCGGTTACGTCTGCGAATTTGAGGCTGCTGTTAGGAAAGAACATTCCATCGCCTCCACTGTTGTCTCGAGGATCGTAAACTTTCCAGGTTCCCAGATTGAAACCATAGTTAATACAGTACAGACTGACGGTCGTGTTCGTACGTGGTTCTCCTCCTTGGGCGTCGGAAGGACAGAAATAGCAGGGCAATTTCGCATTGGCCACCACATCTTTGTTTTTCGTACTTCCCCATGCTTGTTGCAGATCGATCTGGTCGTAGAAATTACCCTGTTCCATGAATGGTAAGATTCGTCCATGCACTGACCATGACTCGTTGTTATTCACACGGGGATTGATTGCCATTCCTGGGGGTAAGCGGGTGTATGTCGATTCATAATTATGTAAAGCCAATCCAATCTGCTTCAGATTGTTTTTACAGCTCGACCGACGAGCCGCTTCACGGGCCTGTTGAACGGCGGGAAGAAGAATCGAAACGAGGACTGCGATGATCGCAATCACGACTAGCAGTTCGATCAGAGTGAAACCATTTTGACGTCGCATGAACATCTCGTCCTGAACACGGCCAATACAACATCATCTCAGAGAGCCAGAGCGTGACGTTGACCAAGGGCACTTAAAACGCTGATCTGGACTAAGGCACATTCCGCGCCGAGCACGGTAATTTATCATAACCTCTTATCCAGCTGCACGATCGGCCATCTATGATCAGTTGATGGCCAATAATTCGTCATCCTGTGGCGGTTTTCTCACGTGACGAGCTGAGTCGGTTTCTCGGCTCGAAGTAGTGCGGGAAGTACGCTCTCGATCCAACATCTTTCTGCAAAAGGCCTTGCGATTCGCGACTTACATTTCACGAGACGGGATACAATTTCCCCTTTTCGAAAGGTAAACCTGATGCCGTATTATTAGCTATCACACAAGCCGATTTGGATTCCAAACAGACCGGCTAGTGAGTTCTTGCTGAAGCGCTTTCGGCAGGAGACGAGCTGTTTTAACTTGGCAATCGTAAAGCCACAACTCGCCACCCCGCCGATGATGTTCTTTATCGGAGTCTGGGAAATGAAAAAGTTCATGATGTCACTTGCTGTTGCTGGTGTCCTGTTCGGCATGTCCGCCGCGAGCTTTGCACAAAGTCCTCAGTACGGACGAATCGCCATGTGGAACCACGGCCACACCTTCCACCAGCACCATCACGTGCAGCGTTAATCACACACAACACTCCACGACTGAAAAGCCACAGCCACACACTGTGGCTTTTTTGTTGCGCGGTCACAGCAGCACGAACCGAAACGGATCGCCGATCATGATCTGGTTAAAGGCATCCAGTTCACTTCGCGGCACGTACCCGATCCGCGGATATCCGCCCGTCGTCTGCCCATCCTGCAAGACGACAATCGCCTGTCCAGATGGCGTCAATTGAATCATCCCTGGCAGCACGGGGACACTCGCAGGCAGCGTCTTCCCACCCACTGACAATGGAGGCCCTGCCAGCCTCGCCCCCATTCGGTTTGATGTCGGACTGACGCGATAGGTTTTCTCAAGGAGCAACTGCTTCGACTCTTCCTCCAGCCATTCAAACTCCGGCCCGCGCACCGTGCGAATCACATTCTTCGCCCGCCTTCCTGGCGAGATAACCAGTTCAACGGTTCCCGGCTGGGTTTCTGGTTGTTCCCATTCGAGTTCAAATCCCGCGCGCAGAGGCTGGCCTTGATTGGCCCCGAGACCCGCGACGACATGCGAGGACGCCGAGCCGAGAGGACGCTCGACTAGCCATTTTCCAGCGATCGCGATGTACCCGCGTAACCCGCCAGTCGCCTTGCCACCCTCCAGTAGACTCCCGGCAGCGACTTCGATCACGCGATTCCGTTCAACAGGTCTGCCGTCCAACCGCCAGCCAAAGTCCGCACCGGTGAGCGCGAAACATCCATGCGTTTGAAACTCGATCCGCGGTGCGACCAGCGTGCATTCCAGGACGGGGGCATCCCGGTCGTTACGAACCAGCACATTTGCCAATCCCGCAGACTGGCCATCCATCGCACCACACCGGGGAAATGCGAAGAAGGCAGAGCCGATTCGTCCGGCGTCCTGAATCGTCGTCATCCCGCCAGGAGCACGAATGATCAATCGTCCGGTCGTCATTCGTCGCTCTCCTGAAAGGTTTCCAGCGAACTCCCCAACAACTGTTCGTACTCTCGCTCATTGACCTGCTTCAGCTGCAACACATCCCCTGGCGAGAGACAGACCGGCGGGATACGATTCATATCCAATACCGATACGGGCACCCGTCCGATCGCATGCCAGCCAGCCGGTGTGGGGAGACTGTAAAGCCCGAGATACTTCCCGCCGATGGCCAGCGTCCGCTCTTTGATCTGGGTCGTCGGCGTTGCCTTCCGCGCGACATGCAGTGACTCATCCAGCCCATGCAGATAGACAAACCCCGGCAGGAATCCCAGCATCGCGACCGGGTATCGTCCGTCGAGCAATTGCGAGATCACCTGCTCTCGGCTTAATCCCGTCGCCTTGCAGACGAGTTTCCAGTCGTCATGCGGTTCGAACCAGACTGGCAGGCTCCAGGTTCGAACATGCGAGGTCCATCCGAACGAACGATCTTCCAGCTGCGACAAGACTGCCTCTTTCTGTCCGCGAGCCCAGATCAGACAGATCTCCCCCTCCGTCGCGATGACATCCTGCAGGCCCGCGAGGTTTGCCTCAAGAATCGCCCGTCCCAGCCATGGCAAAGGGGCTGCAGAGGCCGTTTCACCGGGACGCAGCAGGGCGAACTCCTCCGCATACGTGCTGATTTCAAAGTTCATGTCATTCAGACGCAGCGATCGTGACATGCTCTTGATCCAGGACCTGTTGGAGAATCGCCGCGTTTTTCAGAACATCCGGGGCATCACTGTGCAGACACAAACTCTGCGCAGCAATCGGATGTCTTCGATCATAACGATCGACGACCAACCCTTGCACCCAGTTGCGGATCTGGGTTTCGATCTCATGACGATTCTCGATCACCGCGCCCGGATCCGACCGCGGGACCAGACGGATTGCATCTTCGTAACGACGATCCACAAACCCCTCAGCGATGAACCTGACTCCCAATTCCTGACAGGTCTTGGCAACGACTGATCCTGCCATGCCATAGACAGCCAGGCTCGCATCGAACTCTTGAACCGCTGTCACCACGACACGGCTCAATTCCGCATCCCTGGCCATGTCGTTGTAGAGAGCGCCGTGCGGTTTGACGTGTGACAGCTGAGCGCCATGAGCATTGACCCGTTGTTTCAGCCACTCCATCTGCGACTTCAGGGAGTCCGCAAGATCCTCCGGCAAGATCGTGATTGATCGTCGTCCGCCGAACTCACGATCTGGGTAAGAAGGGTGTGCTCCGATCTTGACGCGATGAGTCATGGACCGGGCAAGCGTCCGATCGACAGTTTCCTCGTTGCCACTGTGTACGCCGCAGGAGACGTGGCACGAGGAGATCACCGGCATCAACGCATCTTCGATCGCATCGATTCCACTAACAAAATCTTCCCCGACATCCGCACTGACATCCATCGCGTTCATCGTGTCTCCCCAGGCGAGCTGGGGGTATCAACCCCCTGTCCCTCGTGCTAACTGCTGCCAGTACCGTTGGAGTACGAATCTCGCTCAGAAGATTTTTCTCTGTGACGCTATTCGTATTCATCGCGTTACGCCGCCTGCGAGTCGATGACACAGGGGGTTCACACCCCCCGCTCGCCTTCTGAGATTGTCATCGCTTCAGTAACCCGACCACCTTCTCCCATGCCTTTTCCAGTCGCTGGGGAGAGATCGGGCCGTTGGTTCCCAGTTCCTGTGCGAAGACAGAAACGCGGTACTCCTCCAGCATCCAGCGGTAGTCGTCCAGGGCAGAGACCACAGCCTGACTCGGCATCACCGGCTTCGGGGTCTGGGCATACTGTCGCCAGAACGTCTCGACCTGCTGTTGTCGGGTGCGATCCCGTTGGACTCCCTGCGGTGCGATGAGTTTTTCGTAACGCAGCGCGATCCCCTGCAAGTAACGCGGGTAGTGCAGCAGGCGAGGGTAGGGGACGATCAGGAAGAAGTCCTGCGGGAACAATGCTTCCCGCTGTTCCTGCATTTCGAAGAGCGCCTGCTGGTGAAGAGCGGCGGTGTCCGAGTCGTGCTGGTCGATCTTCAGGCACCACTCATACATCTTCGTCACGACGGGCGTGAACTCCGCGACGACATTCGGAATCTGCTCGCGTCCCTGCTTGAGGAACAGGTCATACTGCACCTTGTTCTTGGGGAGCGGTTCTGCCAATTGGCAGACGCGTCGACTGATCAGCTGCTTGAGCTGCGTGCGTATCCCACGAAAACCTGCGAATTTTCGGCCGTAAAGCTCCATCGCTTCCAGTTTCGGCCAGTGGGCGATCTGCTGATCAAGCTGCTTTTTGTGAGCCAGCAGGAACAATCTCGCCAGTCCCAGTCGAGTCATCGATTTGGCAATCTCAGCTGTCTCTGCGAGCTTGACGACCACCCCCTCGCCGACATCTTCCAGACACGGATACGCCAGCAGATCGATCCCTCCACGGTGAATCTTCACGGAGTCTTCGAGCTTATCGATCGCCCAGGTCGTCATGACGTCATCCTGGCGAGAGGGGGGAATTGCCCCTCTGTCTTCTTTCTTCGACTCGCTCTTCGCTTGTCCCTTCCACGTCTCACGCTGAGGCGGAAACTGTCGCTGCAGATCCGTCAATGACTTCGACCACCCCAGCCGCTTTTTGTTCTCATCAACAACTTCGACACCCATCTTCAAATAACCCGGAAGATCGGGCGTGACGAGTCGATCTGCAGGATAGTTCTGACCGATCAGATACGACAGCTCTTTCGACAGCGATGAATAAAACGGTCCAAACCCGTAGGGCATCTTCGCGGACAGTTTCTTCGCCGTCTCGGGTAGGGGAATCAGCGAGACCCGTATCTGCTTGGGCAACGACTTGAGGACCGCTGCGATCTTCTCGGCGACCAGACCCGGTACCAGCCAGTCGAGCAGTTGCTCAGGGATCTGATGCAGTGCCTCCCGCGGCACGACCATCGTCACCCCATCTTCCGCTTCTCCCGGCTCGTATTTGTAGCGCAACGGCAACGTCAGGTGTTCGATCTTCAGTTCATCGGGGTACTGCTGCTGAACGTCGGAAGGTACCTCTGCGGCGAGCATCTTTTCTGCGGTCAAAGTCAGTTGCTCAGGCTGCGACTGTTTGACCTTCTTCCACCAGTTTTCGAGAGCCTGCACATCATGGATGTCTTTCGGAATTCGCTCGGCATAAAACTCCCACTGCGCATCGTCTGTCCGCAGCAGATCATGCTTACGGAGCTTGGCTTCCAACAAATTTAATTGCGAGAGCAGCTGCTGATTCTTCGTGAGGAAATTCTCTTCGAGGACAATCTCCCCTTTGATGATTCCTTCTTTGATCATGATCTCGCGGGCATGCTCTGGATCAATGTGTCCGTAACGCACCGTCCGACGGGTCACGATCGGCAGTCCGAACAGCGTGATGTTCTGGTAACACTTCACCAGCCCGGCCCGTTTGTCCCAGAACGGATCGTAATGCAGCTTCTTGACGAGGTGTTTGGAAATCGGTTCGATCCACTCGGGTCGAATGACCGCAACCGTCCGGGCATATTGCTTGCTCGTCTCGATGATCTCCGCCGCCATGAACCACGCCGGCTTCTTCCCCTTCGCATCGTCACCGGCTGTCTTGCCTTGGGGACCATTGGCTGGACCAGCGCTGCCTTTCGTCGCAATGATTTTTCCAGGAGACAGCACTGATCCCGGCCAGATATGCACTTTGATTCCGTTGGCCCCAATGTACTCCTGCTTGCCCGACAGGTAGGCGACACTCGAGAGCAACCCCGTCAGCAGTGCCTTGTGAATCGCATCGGCGTCACTGTTGCGACTGCGGACATTGAGTCGACGCTCTTCGCAGAGCTCCTGCAGCTGTTGATGCAGTTCACCCCACTCACGCATCCGGTTGACCGAGAGAAAATTCTGCTCGCACCACTTCTTGAGTTTGCCGCGTGACTGATCCCGTTTGACTTCGTGATACGCGTTCCACAACTTGAGCAACGTCAAAAAGTCCGATCCCGGCACTGCGAATTTCGCGTGTGCCTCGTCAGCTGCCTGCTGCTTATCGAGTGGACGGTCGCGTGGGTCCTGGATCTCGAGTACACTGGCGATAATGAGAAGCTCATGCAGACAATGCTCCTGATCCCCCGCAAGAATCATGCGTCCAATACGCGGGTCCGACGGCAGCGATGCCAGTTGCCTGCCGACATCGGTCAGCTGATCATTCTCATCGACCGCGCCGAGCTCAAACAATGTTCGCAGCCCGTCATTGATGTTCGCAGCACGCGGTGCATCGAGAAACGGAAACTCCGTAATTGGCCCGAGGTTCAATGACATCGTCTGCAGAATGACTGACGCCAGATTCGTCCGTAGAATTTCCGGCGGGGTGTAATCCTCGCGCGAGTTGTAATCCGCTTCATCATACAGCCGAATACAAATCCCCGGCCCCACCCGACCGCAGCGTCCCTTCCGCTGATCCGCAGACGCTTTCGAAATCGGCTCGATCGGCAGTCGCTGCATTTTGGCCCGAGGCGAGTACCGACTGATCCGCGCCAGCCCCAGGTCGATGACCGCATCAATCCCGGGGACAGTGATCGATGACTCCGCGACGTTGGTCGCCAGGACGACCCGCCTGTTCTGATGCGGCTGAAAGATCCGCTCCTGATCTGCCTGCGAGAGACGGCCATACAGCGGCAGGATCTCCAGCTCATCGCCACTGCGGCGCTGACTCAAGAATCGCCCGCGCAGGTTCTTGGCTGCCTCGCGAATATCCCGCTCGGAAGGGAGGAACACGAGGACATCCCGCATCCCCTCGTTCTCCAGCTCGAGCAACGCATCGGTCAGCGCCTGACGCCAGTCCGTGCTTCGATCTTCTTCATCGATCTTGGGCGGGCGATAACGGACTTCGACGGGATAAGTCCGCCCCTCAACGAAAATGATAGGCGAAGTCTTAGGCGAGCGGGGGGTGTCAATCCCCTGTCCTTTGTGCTGACTGCTGCCAAGACTGTTTGAATACGAAAGAAGCTCAGAACTTTCGTCCTCTGATGTATTATCCGTATTCGTTTCTGTTTCGCTCGCCTGCGCTTCGTTATGACAGGGGGTTGACACCCCCCGCTCGCCTTCAGAGGAGAAATACTCGGCGAAACGCTCGGCGTCGATTGTGGCAGACGTGATGATGACGCGCAGG